>CAXTKH010000015.1:0-51538 GCA_964244815.1 uncultured Aestuariivirga sp.
AATTCGATTACTTTTTGTCTTGCGCCAAACTGTAAGCCACGATGGCGTTTGCGTGTCCATGACCAATGCCATGTTCTGCCTTCAACATCGCAACAAGTTCCATGTGCTTTGCAGGGTAGTGTTTGCGCACAAGCGTTTGCCACTCACCTACAGGGCGACCATATTTTTTCTCGATGGATGGGAAATACGACGCAGGGCCTCTTACCATTTCATTGGACATAACATCTTCTCCTTTTGATGTGTTTCAAAAATGTATCAACGACGCTGATTTGAAATATCTCGGGAAGCGCGAACCGGAAGTATCCCCCGCAAGCGCGGATCACGAAGCCATAGCCCTCCCCACAACATAACACCCAGATAAACGCCGAACAGGATGTGCGTGAAAAGCGGGCTTCCAATCCGCACATGCGTAGCAACCGCACCTCCAAGATAACCAGTAAGCAGAATTGCTCCCAACACGGACGTGCGCGGAAGTGCGTAAAGAATTGTGGATGTGATCGTGAGAAATCCCAACAGTCTCGCTGTTCCAATATCATTCGGCCATCCGAGGTCTTTGATCGTGTCGAGCACCACCTGAACAGGTAGGAGTTTGATAGCCCCGTCAAAAATCAAGAAGGCCACAACCAGTCCGCTCAGGATTCGACCCGCCCAGATGAATTTGGTCGGGATCGGTATTAGTTCGATATTGGGTGGAACTTGTAATGCTGTTCTGTCGGTCATGACTTTCTCCTTTCAATTTTACTTGGTGATAAAAAGCATCTCGAAATAACGCTTCAGATGGGCGACACTCGCGCGGGCCGCGTCTGGCCCGCTTCTCGCTTTGGCGAGAATGAACGCCCCTTGCAGGACGGCTTGGGTGTGGAGGGCGAGGCCTTGCGCAGTCACGTTGGTGATCCCGCGTGCGGTGAGTGCCTCTGAAATATCGCTTTCGAGCTTTTGTGCGTGACCCGAAATACTGGCATCGCACGCAGCACGGATCGCATCACTTGAGCCATAGGCCTCTTGAACCATTGTTCCGACAAGGCAGGTGAAGGCTTCGACGGGGCCATCGATCAATGCCGAACGAAAATCAATATAGCCAAGCACACGATCAAGCGGGTCAGCGTGCTGATGATAGGGGGCAGATTCAAAAAGCAGACCCGTCGTATCCGACCAATATTTTATCGCTTCAACGCCCAGGGATTCTTTGGTTGGGAAGTTGTGAAAGAATGAGCCTTTACTCACGCCCGCAGCCGCACAAAGCTCATCGACCGACGTGGCCGAATAGCCTTTGGCCCGGATCACGCTTAGCGCTGCGTTCAACAACTTGGTGCGGGCACTTTCAGGCTTGGAAGCTATGGCTCGGTTTGTTCTCATATAATCTATATACCGACTAGTCGGTTTAATGTCAAGTTAAAATTGGCACCTCACCTTTCGGCTATCAATTTTGAGAAAGCTAATGATCATGGCGACGAAGTCGGGGACGGCAGCTTTGGGTCAATCGCGTTGTCGTGCGAATGTCCGCTTCCGGGGTTTTACGGCTATGCAAACATAGTGGTATATCAAGATGACTCAATTGCAAGCGGCCCACCCCCTCTCAATTTTACCATGCCTTTACCCTAGCCCAGAACCTGTTATGGTGCCCTCAACGCAAATTTTAGGGATGGATTGGCTTTCGGTTTTGGCCGTTGAATCTTGTCTGTTCGAAGGATTATATTTTGGACGCGACCACGCATGGGAGAGCACCTCCCAATGGACGCGCCGTTAAGGGTGTTTCGAAGTCTCATCGGGCGCGGGTTTCGCCGGATGAACCTGCTCCTTATGGCGCGCTTGATCTTGGCACAAATAACTGCCGATTGCTGATTGCCAGACCTTCTGGCTCGGGCCTGCATGTGGTTGACGCGTTTTCTCGCATTGTGCGTTTGGGCGAGGGGGTTAGTCGGTCTGGCCTCCTGTCTGATGCTGCCATGGTTCGCACAATTGAAGCTTTGCGCGTGTGCTCCAACAAATTGAAATGGCACAGTGTGGGCACCAGGCGTTTGATTGCCACTGAAGCTTGTCGGTTGGCTGGCAATGGTGCGGAGTTTATTGCTCGGGTTGAAAATGAAACGGGCCTCAAGCTTGAAGTGATTGACCGGGAAACGGAAGCGCGGCTTGCCGCATCTGGTGCTGAGCCGTTGATTGATCCAGAAGCCAAAAGCGCTGTGATATTCGATATTGGCGGCGGCTCTACCGAAGTGATGTGGATGCAGCAGGAAGGCAATGCTTACGAGCTGAAAGCGTGGATTTCGCTGGCAGCGGGGGTTGTTACACTTTCCGAAAAGCATGATGGCGGCAAAGAAGTTTCATTAGAAACTTTTGCAAAAATGCGCGCGCATGTGAAAGAGCTGCTTTCACCTTTTGTGAGCAGAGTGACCGAGTTGTTTGGCATTGCGCCTGTGCCGTCGCATCTGTTGGGCACTTCGGGCACTGTGACCACAATTGCCGGTGTACATTTGGGATTGCGCCACTATGACCGATCCAAAGTTGATGGGTGTTGGTTAGACAGTGAAGGGGCAGGGCTTGTGACCGCCCGGCTTCTGGCGATGACTTATGATGAGCGGATGGGCAATGGCTGCATTGGGCGCGAGCGCGCCGATCTGGTTTTGGCTGGTTGCGCAATTTTAGAAGAAATTCGCTGTGCATTTCCAGCACCGCGCATTCGTGTGGCAGACCGCGGTTTACGCGAAGGGATTTTGATGCAGATGATAGCGGCTGATCGCCTAAAGGGAATGGTTTCATGAGTAGGCCGGGCATGGGCAGCAAGCCTGCAGGCAAGAGTCTTAAAGTGCGGGTAAAAACCGGCAAGGGCAAAACTGCGTCGCAGAAAATCTGGCTCGAACGTCAGCTTAACGATCCATATGTGCATGAGGCTAAGAAGCTGGGCTATCGCTCGCGCGCGGCTTTCAAGCTGATTGAGATTGATGATAAATTCAAATTCTTGAAATCTGGCGGGCGCGTTGTTGATTTAGGTGCAGCACCCGGTGGGTGGAGTCAGGTTGCGGCCAAGCGGGTTAAGGCTGAAGAGGGCAAGGGCAAAGTTGTTGCCATTGACATGCACGGCATGGACCCCATCACCGCTGTTAAGATTTTCAAGAAGGATTTTTATGATGATGATGCGCCCAAGCTTTTGATTGAGGCTTTAGGCGGCGACAAAGCGGATTGCGTTTTATCGGACATGGCAGCACACGCCACGGGGCACAGGCAAACTGATGTGATCAACATTATAGCGCTGGCTGAGGCTGGCTATTATTTCGCCAAGGAAGTTCTAAAACCGGGCGGCATGTATCTGGCCAAGGTTTTGCGCGGCGGAACTGAAAATGAGATTTTGAAATTGCTGAAGAAAGATTTTGAAACGGTGAAGCACGTGAAGCCGATGGCGAGCAGGGATGATTCCGCCGAGCTGTTTGTGCTGGCGTTGGGCTACCGGGGTGAGTGACAGCTAGGGCTTGCATTCCCCGTCACACGGGTGTTAAGGGCAGCCGTCAACCAGTCGAATCCTGCTGTTCTTAATGAGGTTGGCACATGCCCCGCGTATTTCCTGAATATTTGACCTTCGACGACGTATTAATGAAGCCAGGTGCTTCGTCGGTTTTGCCTGTTGATGTTTCAACGCAGACCAAACTCACGAAAGAGATTTCGCTCGCCATTCCCATTGTTTCAGCAGCCATGGATACTGTGACTGAAGCGCCGATGGCTATTGCCATGGCGCAGGCTGGCGGGCTGGGGGTGATCCACAAAAATCTCAACCCTGAGCAACAAGCTGATCATGTGCGGCAGGTGAAGCGCTTTGAAAGTGGCATGGTGGTCAATCCGATTACCATTGCACCCGATGCAACGATCGGCGATTTGATGGAGCTTAAGAAACGCCACAAGATTTCAGGCATTCCAGTTGTCGATGAATTTGGAAAGCTGTGCGGCATTATCACCAATCGTGACGTTAGGTTCTCGACTGATCTCAATACCAAAGTTGGCGCATTAATGACGCGCGATTTAGTGACGGTGAAAGCGGGCGTTGATCGCATTGAAGCGCAGAGGCTTCTTCATAAGCACCGCATTGAAAAATTGATTGTTGTTGATGATGATTTCAAGTGCGTTGGGTTGATTACGGTGAATGATATGGAGAAGGCGGCGGATCATCCGCTGGCTTCAAAAGATTCGCAGCAGCGATTGCTGGTTGCCGCCGCCACTGGCACGGGCGACAATGGTTTTCAACGCGCCGAGCAATTGTTGGATGCAGGTGTTGATATCATCGTGGTGGATACTGCCCATGGGCATTCCATTCACGTGCTCAATCAGGTTGAGCGCATCAAGAAAATTTCAAACCGCGTGCAGATAATCGGCGGCAATGTAGCCACGGCTGAAGCAGTGAAGGCTCTGATTGGGGCTGGTGCGGATGCTGTGAAGATTGGTATTGGGCCTGGTTCCATTTGCACAACGCGGGTTGTTGCAGGTGTGGGTGTGCCGCAATTCTCGGCAATCATTGAATGCGCCGAAGAAGGCATGAAGGCTGGCGTGCCGGTTATTGCTGATGGCGGTGTTAAACTTTCAGGCGATATGGCCAAGGCTTTGGCTGCTGGTGCATCAGTGGTCATGATGGGATCTCTGCTCGCGGGCACGGATGAAAGCCCCGGCGAGGTATATCTCTATAATGGCCGCAGTTATAAATCTTATCGTGGCATGGGTTCGGTTGGTGCAATGGCTCGGGGATCGGCTGATCGCTATTTCCAACAAGATGTGAGTGATAAATTGAAACTGGTTCCTGAAGGCATTGAAGGCCAAGTGCCGCACAAGGGCGCTGTGGGTGCGGTACTGCATCAATTGGTTGGCGGCTTGCGCGCGGCTATGGGCTATGTGGGGGCTGGCAGTTTGATTGAGCTTCAATCCAAGGTTCAGTTTGTACGTATCACGGGAGCAGGGCTTCGTGAAAGCCATGCGCATGACGTGATGATCACGCGTGAAGCGCCGAATTACCAAGGGATGGGTTGACGTGATGAGTTATGTCCAAGCAATTTTACTTCCAGTATTTTTGCATTTTTTATTGGTGACGATTGTTGGCTTGCGTATGGGGCAGGCGCGGTTTCATTCTGTGAATTCCGGCGAAACCAAGCGAGCCGACATCGTGTTGGACGGGCGCAAATGGCCTGACCGTGTACGGCAGATCAGCAATAATTTCGACAACCAGTTTCAAGCGCCGATGGCGTGGTATGCTTGCGTTGCATTTTTGATTGTGACGGGATTTGTTGATAAAGTTCAAGTGGTGTTGACGTTTGGCTTTCTGGCTTCGCGCGTGGTTCACAGCTTTATCCATATCACTACTAATAAATTGCCAGATCGGTTTTATGCGTTTATCGCAGGGCTCGTTTGCCTTTGCGCAATGTGGGCATGGTTTGCTCTTCGACTTTATGTGATTGGATAATTTATGAGACTTGCTGGACGGGTTGCCGCGGCGATCGAAATTCTGAATGATATTTTTACACAACATCGGCCCGCTTCCGAGGCGCTGAAAGATTGGGGTAAATCTCACCGTTTTGCTGGATCAACTGATCGGCACGCGATCGGCACATTGGTTTATGATGTATTGCGCAGGCGCAATACGGCTTCGTCTCGTATGGGTGACGGGCGACCACGTGCTTTGGCACTTGGTGTGCTGCGTGATGTGTGGAATATGTCACCAGCAGAAATTGAAATTCTGTGTACGGAGCAATTTGGGCCGGGTGTTTTGACGGCGAAAGAAAAAACCGCACTAGAGCGCGAAATGCGTGATGATTTGCCGTCGCATATTCGGGGTGACTATCCAGAATGGTTGGAACCTTCGCTGCTGGCGGTGTTTGGTGAACGTGCGGCAGAGGAGGGGGCAGCTCTTTCGATGCGTGCGCCGATTGATATGCGCGTGAACACGCTCAAGGCCAGCCGTGAACAATTGTTGGAGGCTTTTGCCAAACATAACGCAGTGGCAGGACCGCTTTCGCCTTTGAGCGTGCGCATTGAATCGCCAACGCATGAAACGCGTAATGTGAATGTTGAGGTTGAACCTGCTCACGGTCTTGGCTGGTTTGAAGTGCAGGATTCAGCTTCGCAAATTGCCGCGCTTTTATCGGGTGTTCAGCCCGGTGAGTCCGTCATTGATATTTGCGCTGGGGCAGGCGGCAAGACTTTGGCGTTAGCCGCCATCATGAAAAACAAGGGTCGCCTTGTGGCCCATGATCAAGACAAGCACCGCCTACGTCCGATTTTTGAGCGGATCGGTCGGTCGGGTGCGACCAATATTGACGTTGTGGCCGCCGATGAAGGTGCCAAGCTGAATGATATGGGTGGCTTTGATTGTGTACTGATCGATGCGCCATGTTCAGGTTCTGGTGCTTGGCGCAGAAAGCCTGATGCCAAGTGGCGTTTGCAGCCGAAGCAACTTGAACAGCGCCAGAAAGATCAACGCGATGTGTTGGCGCAAGGGGCTGCGCTTGTGAAAGCAGGCGGGCGTTTGGTTTATATCACGTGTTCGGTGTTGCCAGAAGAAAACACGGATCAGGTAAAATCTTTTCTTGCCGCAAATAAGAACTTCAAAATTGTTCCTTATACAGAGCAATGGAAACACGCCATTGGCGGCGATGTTCCGAAATCTGCCGATGGTTCTGCAAATACATTGTTGCTGACACCTGCGCAGCACGCCGCTGATGGTTTTTTTGTGGCGGTGATGCAGAAGGTGGTTTGATTTTCGTCCTCTCCCGCTAAAGCGGTAGGGACGTTAGTTTCGCACCAAGAACCGCGCCATCGCCTTTAACGTCTCAACACTCACATGATGCTCGATGCCTTCACTGTCTATGCGCGCGGTGGCTTCGGGTACACCGATGGCCAGCAAAAATTTCTCGACGATTTCGTGTTTACGTTTGCCGTCCTCGGCCATCTTCCAGCCGTCACCCGTCAGGAAAACAGCACGGTAGGGTTCCTGGGTTACCAAGCCTTGATCTTGCAAGCGTTTCAAGGTTTTAACCACGGTTGCATTTGCAACGCCCATGCGCATCGCGATGTCCGTGCCGCGAGCTTCGCCTTTTTCGTCAATCAATTCAGCGATTAACTCAACGTAATCTTCGGAAATTTCCGCCTGATGATCGGCGCGCGTGCGGCTGAATGCGGCTGATCGCAGTTTGGCTGATTGCAGGCGTTTGGCTTTCATGGGCCAAAGTTTAGCCTATTGCATAAGGTTTAGTCTATGCTAAACTTTAAGAATGAAGAACATTGAGCCAGCTGGAAATTGGCGACGGGCGAATGCGGAAGCCTCGCTTATGGATGTTTTTCGTTCAGTGCCGGTCTTGACCGACGCCAGTTTTTTCAAACGCGCCCTGGCATTCATTGGCCCCGGTTTTCTTGTTTCAGTTGGCTATATGGATCCAGGCAACTGGGCCACAGCAATTGCTGGAGGCGCACAGTTTGGTTACGTGCTGTTGTTTGTGGCTTTGCTGTCAAACATCATGGCGATTATCTTGCAGTCGCTTTGCGCACGCCTTGCCATCGCATCTCGACGTGATCTGGCTCAGGCTTGCCGTGACGCTTTTCCGAAACCGGTGGCTTTTATCCTTTGGATTTTTGCTGAGATTGCAATCATTGCTACAGACATTGCTGAAGTTGTGGGCACGGCCATTGGTCTTAACTTGCTGTTTGGGATTCCACTCGAAATCGGTGTGATCATTACGGCATTAGATGTATTTGTTATCTTGTTGTTGCAACGTTTAGGGTTCCGTTGGGTAGAGGCGTTTGTGGTTTCTCTGCTCGGCGTGATCTTTGCCTGTTTTATGGTTCAGATTGCATTGGCAAATCCTGATTGGGCTGAAGTGATCAGAGGTTTTGCACCAACGACAAATATCGTGCGCGATCCCGCTATGCTTTATTTGGCACTGGGTATCATCGGCGCAACAGTCATGCCGCATAATTTATATCTGCATTCCGGCATTGTTCAAACTCGCGCCTACGGGGATAGTCGGGAAGAGAAAAAATCTGCTTTGCGCTTTGCAACGTTTGATTCAACATTCGCATTATGCTTTGCGCTGATTGTAAATGCCTCCATCCTGATTTTGGCCGCAGCCACGTTCCATAAATCGGGTAACTTCAACGTGGCGGAAATTGGCGATGCACATAAAATGCTCGCCCCCTTGGTCGGCTCACTGCTGGCCCCAAAGTTGTTTGCCATTGCGCTGTTATGCTGTGGTTTAAATTCGACCGTTACCGCAACATTAGCGGGACAGATTGTGATGGAAGGGTTCCTTAATATACGACTGCCAGCCTGGATGCGTCGGTTGATCACACGGGCGGTGGCGATTGTTCCAGCGGCGGCGGTTACGATTTATTATGGCGCAAGCGGCGCGGGTTTCCTGCTTATCTTCAGCCAAGTGGTGCTGGCGTTCCAGCTGCCGTTTGCTGTTGTGCCTTTGGTGATGTTTACAGCCAGCAAAGTTAAGATGGGCGACATGGTTGCGCCAATCTGGTTAACTGCCATATCGACGGCGATTGCTGTTCTCATCATTGGGCTTAACTTAAAACTTTTGTGGGATATTTTGATCTGACCTTGCGGACGGTGCCCCAATGCCTTAATCGCCCGCCATGCATGAGAACATTCTAATTATCGATTTTGGGTCCCAGGTTACGCAGCTGATCGCGCGGCGTGTGCGTGAGGCTGGGGTTTATTCTGAAGTCATTCCATTTCAAAGCGCGGAAGCAGCTTTTCGCCGGATGAAACCTAAAGCGGTGATCCTTTCTGGTGGGCCAGACTCGGTTACGCGTGATGGGTCCCCACGTGCCCCCCAAATCATTTTTGACTCGAATCTGCCGATCCTTTCAATTTGCTATGGTCAACAAACTACAGCCGTTCAGTTGGGCGGCGAAGTTGAAGGCGGACACGCCGCAGAGTTTGGCCGCGCTGAAATCGAAGTGCGTGAGAAGAGCGCTTTGTTTGATGGTCTGTGGGAGGTTGGCAAGTGCTACCCTGTTTGGATGAGCCATGGCGACCGCGTTACAAAATTGCCGTCAGGCTTTACTGTGAAAGCCACTTCTGAAAATGCGCCGTTTGCGATTGCCTCGGATGAAGCCCGCAAAATATTCACGACCATGTTCCATCCTGAAGTGGTGCACACGCCAGATGGTGCGGCGCTGATTAAAAACTTCTTGTTCAAAGTAGCGGGATTGAAACCGGATTGGACGATGAAGGCTTTCCGCGAAGAAGCCATCGCCAAAATCCGCGCGCAGGTTGGCACGGGCAGGGTCCTCTGCGGCCTTTCAGGCGGCGTTGATTCATCGGTTGCCGCGTTGTTGCTGCATGAAGCAGTTGGCGATCAGCTCACCTGCGTTTTGGTCGATCATGGTTTGATGCGCATGAACGAAGCTGCTGATGTGGTTCAAATGTTTCGCGAGCATTATAATTTGCAATTGGTGCATGTGGATGCATCAGATGAATTTATCAGCGCACTCGAAGGCGAAGTTGACCCTGAGACAAAGCGCAAGACAATCGGCCGACTTTTTATTGAAGTGTTTGAGCGCGAGGCCAAGAAAATTGGCGGAGCGGATTTTCTGGCGCAGGGCACTTTGTATCCTGATGTGATTGAGAGTGTGTCTTTCACGGGCGGCCCATCTGTTACAATCAAGTCACATCACAATGTGGGCGGGCTTCCAGAGCGCATGAACATGAAGCTGGTTGAACCGCTTCGTGAGCTGTTTAAAGACGAAGTGAGAAAGCTTGGCCAAGAACTTGGCCTGCCAGCACATTTTATTGGCCGCCATCCATTTCCGGGGCCTGGTTTAGCGATCCGCTTGCCCGGTGGAGTGACGCGCGAGAAGCTTGAGATATTACAAAAAGCTGACGCAATTTACATTGAGGAAATTCGCAAAGCTGGATTGTATGATAAAATCTGGCAAGCGTTTTCAGTTTTGTTGCCCGTACAGACTGTAGGCGTGATGGGCGATGGCCGCACCTATGACCGCGTGTTAGCCTTGCGCGCTGTGACTTCAGTTGACGGCATGACTGCTGATTTTTATGCGTTCGATATGAACTTTCTGGGCCGTACAGCAACGCGCATTATCAACGAAGTGAAGGGCATCAACCGCGTGGTTTACGATGTGACAAGCAAGCCGCCGGGGACGATCGAGTGGGAATAACAGACTAGTTGTAACGCTCCATTAGAGTTAGCAAAATCTTCAATTAATTTTCCGTCGATTTCGGTATTGATCCGCTGTTTTTTGGCTTGTAAATTGCGCTTAATATTCAAACCAGCTTTCTTTCACGTCCTGTGGCGATGGCACCGTTTTATTTAAAGGGCGTAGCCCCTAAACATGTCTCAATTAATGAGATTTTTGCAGGTGTGATGCCCTTTATTCTAATTGTGCTGTTGGCCATGGTACTGCTTTACACCTTCCCAGCGATTGGTCTTTGGCTTCCAGAAAAGTTGTATGGCAAAGGCTAAATGATTCAGAATAGCCGCCGCCACTGGAGGAACCTCTAACCCAGAATTTCGTTTTATGGTTTTGACAGGAGCTTATTCATGGTCTCACAATTCATAAAACTTCACGACAGGTCGAGACACTTTGGAAAATTGGCAGTCCGAATTTTTACAGCTTTTTTGGCAAGTCGCAGAACTCGCGTATTTGTGCTATGTGGGGTCGCCACAGTCTCGCGAAGGTTCTGAGCGCCTGGAAGCAAAAGTCGATGCCATTTTAAATGCAATGGAAAAACCAAATACTTCGGCGTCAAGGAGCACCAGAAATACGGAAAACCACCCAGCTAACAGGCAAAAACAGATATAGAGTCTTTTTCACAAATCATTGCAGCAATGGCAAAAAAAGATAAACTGAAATATGGGCCGCCAGGCAAACATGCAGAGCATTTCTGTGTGGATATGCAAAGAATTTTTTGGAGACCACCGAATGGCAAATAACTTCTCGCCCAAAAGTTCTACCTAACATGGTCGCCATCGTAAACGCGCATCCTGAGGACACCATATTTACGCGCTTTATTCCCCAAGAAAAGCCCGGCCATGGGCAGGTGTGTGGCGCGAATATTACAACGTTGGGATACCTACACAGTACGTCGCTATGCCCATCATCAAATGAAAAGGTTTCGGTGAGTGATAGTGCTTGAAACACTTTCAACCCAAGTTCCAACCGCTTCGATTGAAAATTGGTTTTCCATTTTACCATTGCGTGAAAACGTTACGCCCCAACCTTTGAACTGCCCTGCAAAAAATTGCTCAAGTGCAAGATTGGGACGCTTGATAGACACTGTTATCTCCTTGAAACCAACATGTATAAATTCAAAGTTGGTAAGGGTTAGCTGTTTCCAGAATTTTTCGCAGACCAGCCTCTCTCGCTGGAAGCTTTACCAGTTTTTCGCGTGCCCAAATTCGTAATTCACGGCAACCTTTAAGAAAGGTCTCTACTGAATCTGCATCGTCCAAGGGCATCAACCCTTCGTCGCTGGTAAAATCAACGCCGGCTTTGATAAATAATGGAAGTGCCGATTTCTGGTATCCGATGAATTTTAGATGCGCAAAAGCATCCGCTACGAAATCTCTTGCGGTTGCTTCGTTAGTCAATTCAGCAAAACCTTCGTCCGATCCCAAGAGAGCAACAGCGTCAAACAAAACGCACGGCCCGCCATCAATCATGTGTTTTGCTTTCAGCAACTTGTTGTTGGAAGTTATTACACCCCCAACCTTTGGGGCCACGATTTCCACGGTGGCACCTTCTTCGGTCATGGCTTCAATCAGCTGGGTCAACACCTTCAGGTCAACTCCGTCTGTTACCAACACACCAAGCTTGCGACCTTTGAAGCTTTCAGGGCCATTCATTATGATGCTCAGAGCAGACGACGGTGGAAGTTCCTTTGGCTCCACAGCCGTATCCGCAGGTTTAGGCAATTCCATAAGGCCCAAACCGCTCGCCACACCCAATGCTAGTTCTTCATCGATGTTAAGCAAATGCGATACCATACGTTCACGAATGACCGGCGTTTCAACTTTGCTCAGCTCAAAAGTCAAAGCCATAACAATGTGACGTTGCTCATTGACTGTCTGGCTGCGGAAAAATTGCCGCGCTTGGCTGTAATGATCATCAAAATGCTCAGAGCGAAGTCTGGCTTTTGGCCCTTCTTCCATTGTTTCAAAACTGCGGAAGCCGCGCTCTGGGGATTCGCGTGGACCAACACCAAATGAATTCGGTTGATAATTGACGCGCCCTGTCGGGTTGCGCATGGCCGTATGCCCATCCTGCTGGAAATGGTGGAATGGGCATTTAGGTGTATTGATCGGGATATGCGTAAAGTTTGGTCCACCAAGCCGCTTCAACTGCGTGTCGAGATAAGAAAAATTTCGGCCTTGCAACAGTGGATCATTCGAAAAATCTATGCCGGGAGGAACGTTCTGCGTCATGAAGGCAACTTGTTCAGTCTCAGCAAAGAAGTTATCCGGCATACGATCCAGCACAAGGCGACCAATTGCAATGGGCTGAATCAATTCTTCAGGGATGATTTTGGTGGCATCCAGTACATCGAAGTCAAATGAATCAGCGAATTCTTGGTCGAACAATTGCACTTGCAGTTCCCATTCCGGAAAATTTCCGGTTTTTACGGCATCCCATAGATCACGGCGGTGGAAGTCAGGATCAGCACCATTTATTTTAACTGCTTCGTTCCACAACACTGACTGCAGACCTAACTTTGGCTTCCAATGAAACTTTACGAATGTGGACTCGTTGTTTTCGTTGACTAGCCTGAAGGTGTGCACCCCAAATCCTTCCATAAAACGGAACGAGCGAGGTATGGTCCGATCGGACATGACCCACATTACCATGTGCATACTTTCAGGCGTCAGGCTGATAAAATCCCAGAATGTATCATGTGCCGATTGAGCTTGCGGAAATTCGCGGTCTGGCTCTGGCTTTACAGCGTGAATAAGATCTGGAAACTTGATGGCATCTTGAATGAAAAATACCGGAATGTTGTTTCCAACGAGATCCCAATTGCCTTCCTTTGTATAAAGCCGAACTGCAAAACCGCGTACATCTCGTGCAAGATCGGAGGAACCCTTGCTGCCGGCCACGGTTGAGAATCTGACAAAAGCCGGTGTTCGCTCACCTTCGCGCTGAAACAAATCGGCCCTGGTATGCTTGCTGAGCGATGCATAATTTTCAAAAAAACCATGCACACCATATCCCCGCGCATGCACCACCCGTTCAGGGATACGCTCATGGTCAAAATGAGTCATTTTCTCACGAAAGTGAAAATCCTCAAGTAGTGCCGGACCGCGTGGTCCAGCTTTTAATGAGTTCTGGTCGTCTAAAACTGGGCCGCCTTGCGAGGTGGTAAGAACAGGTGTGTTACCATCGGCAATCTGGTGCAATTCTCCTCCAGGTCCGCGCGTTAAAGTTTGATCATGAATTTTAGCGTCAGTAGTTCTGGCTGAAGCTTTGCGTTTCATGTTTTTACTCCTGATTAGGAAAGCTTAACGCGTAAACGCGGCAAAGGTTTCAGCGCCCCAAAGCGCGAACCTTGAGCGGAGGCGACAGTTGTCCGCTTAATGTTGCGCCATTGCGGGGCTGCGGTCCAGTTGGCCAATTTGCCATCCAGAGTGCTTGGATGTTAGGTGCAGGCCGGGTGATTGCAATTGATAAAATACCAGAACGTTTGGAGATGGCCAAAAAATTTGGGCGGGCGGAAACTCTGGATTACAGCCAAGTGAAAATCTATGATGCTTTCATGGAAATGACAAAGGGTCGCGGTCCTGATAGCTGCATTGATTGTGTTGGCCTTGAGTCTGATGCTTTGGCGAGCTTTGATGCAATGCTCGATAAGCAAAAGCCGCAGTTTATCTGGCAACGGACCGCCCTCATGTTTTACCCGAAGCGATTTATAGTTGCCGGAAAGGCGGCACCATTTCTGTTGCTGGTGTTTATGCAGGCCTTCTCGATCATATCCCGTTTGGCGCAGCCATGAACAAGGGCCTTAACTTCCGCATGGGGCAGACGCATACCCATAGATATCTTGAGCCACTAATGAACCGTGTGGTTTCAGGTGACATTGATCCATCATTTGTAATCACTCACCGTGCAACATTGGAAGATGGACCAGATCACTATAAAACATTTCGTGATCGCAAAGATGGTTGCATCAAGGTCGTTATGCAGCCGTGAGGCAGAACGAAGGTGCAAGACGGCGCACCTTCAATGCTTCAAACTTTGCAATGACACGAGTGGTTCAAGATTGCCGAGATTGTTCAACACTTCATATAAAAAATTGCTCAGGATTGATTGGTGCTCTTCTGAGATGTGTTGGGTGTCTCCCAACACAAACGAGCGAAGCGAAAATCGCTTGTCGGCAATGGCAATGGCCAAGGCTTGGGGCAGGGCTGGGATGACGAGGTCGCCCTCGCTTTTTGGCCATAATGAACCGACGTGCTGGTTTTCGACAGGTACAAATAAATCAATGTTTGGAAATTTTTGAATGCTTTTAGCTGCGCGAAGCGATGCGGCATGACGATCTACAACATAAAAAACAATAATACGGAAACCCAATTTTTTGAGTTCCTCAAAAAAGTTCAGCTCTATTACGGCTTGAAAGAAACCATCGATGTGCCTGGCAGGCAGATCAATCACATAATCTCGGCCTGGAGACGCAACGATAGTATCGAACAGTTTCATCTGCCCAGGCATGGCGGCAAAATCTGCCAACACAGTTCGACCAGGGAAAAACTTGCGCAGCGGCCCATCCGGAGCATCTGTGTCGATCATAAATGGATCGCGGCCATCAAGAAGCAGATAATCTGCCAGCAACCGCGCCAGCAAAGTTTTACCGTTACGGTGCTGGTCAGAAGCGGTAATGTAAACCGTGGGGGTATTGGCCACGGGTGTTCAACCTCTTTAATTGTGGCCGGGCGCACGGCCGCCAGAAATGATATCTGCCAGCATCTGTACCCGCGCAAATTCTGCATCAATCTCTGAACACCATTTGCGCACATAGCCGCGCAATACGAACGAGAATTTGCCAGCGGTGCCATCAGCAGATTTGTTTTCGATAAAATCCTTGAATGTAACACCTGCAACATCAACTTGCTCGTAGGCCATTTCGTTCAGCTTCGGCAGGTTGATTTCTTGCGCCTTCGGAATGGCGGAGAAATATTTGCGGTGAGTGGCTTCATCCCATTCAAAGAAGTTGGTTTCGTTGATAGAATTGCGGGCTACAACATAAGACATGCCTTGCAGATATTTCGCAATCTCGCCAATTTCATCGAGCGACGCGATGGAAGGGCCAACAACGTGCATCAAACCCAAGTTAAAAACACCGTTGCGGGCAGCTTCTAAAACGCCGATGCGCTCAAACAAATCCAGGGCAAATGACAAGTTGCCAGCTTTAAAATCAACCACAGTCACGGGTACATTGGCTGACTCCATGGTGTCCAACACTTTCATCTGATCGGCAACATGGCCAAGATCAATGACTTCAGTGATGGTTGGATAGAAACGACGGAGCGAACCACGCGGGTTTTCGGTATCGAAAGCGCGCGTCAACACGTTTTTGCGCGCAAAGTAGTCCAGCAATGCGCGCGAAATAGTGGTTTTTCCGACGCCGCCCTTATCTGCGCCGACCAGAATGAGTGTTGGTTTCATGTGTAGCCCCTCGATTGTTCTGCTTCTTGCTCTTCGAACTCTAGCACGGGTTAAGTTATGCGTATAGATTGTGCAAGAAGTGTTTTCGGTGAATTGACCCCAGTGCAGGAGCGGTAGCATGACAATTCTGATAATCGGCATATTATTGTTTGGTGGCAGTCATTTGTTTTCAATTTTGCTGGCACCCATGCGCAATCGACTTTCAGCTTGGTTGGGTGAAGGGCGCCACAAAGGCATTTATTCTGTTGTATCCTTTGTCGGTCTTGGAATGATGTTCTGGGGCTATGGCCTGACCCGTGACAATAGTGAAATGCTTTACGCGCCTATTGCCAACGCACGGCATGTCACGATGCTGTTGGTGTTAATCGGCTTTCTATTTATGGCTGCAGCATATGGTAAAGGCTACTTAAAATTTTGGCTGCAAAATCCATTTTCAATTGGCGTGTGCCTTTGGTCAATCGGCCACTTGATTGCCAATGGCAAAACTCCGGTCATATTGATCTACTCAACGTTGTTGATTGTTGCTGCACTGGACATTGTCAACAACATAACTCATGGAAATCGGCCCATGTTTGAACCCAATATTCAAGCTGATGTGATTGCTGTACTGGTCGGCACGGCGGCTTATGCCTTGGCGCTTTTCGCACTTCATCCATATGTTCTGGGCGTCAGAATTTCAGGATAAACTTGTAGGTAAATTCCGCCATTGTTAACG
The DNA here is from genome assembly GCA_964244815.1 of uncultured Aestuariivirga sp. Lineage (GTDB taxonomy): Bacteria > Pseudomonadota > Alphaproteobacteria > Rhizobiales > Aestuariivirgaceae > Aestuariivirga. The sequence goes on from CAXTKH010000015.1 coordinate 16,376, forward strand.
AACTTGAATCGTCTGACCTTCCAAACAGCCTTGACAAGTAAGGTTAAAGTTTTACCAAAAAATTATCGAAAACTGGATTCTAATTGTAACCTGTGCGAAGCAATATTTCAACAACTCGGGGGTCATCAGGGTTAGTGATTTAGGAGCGTTCCATCTTGCAACAGATTAGTGCAACTACAGGCAGATCAAACCGAAAGCCAATGCCATTGAAGGCAAGCAAGGTACGACATCACCAGATAGAGGAAGCTGCCAAGGAGCAACTTTCAGACGTTGTGGTTCCACAACTTCGTGTTGTTCCTTCTAATGAACCTGCGATCAGTCCGCGCATCCTTCAAGCGCTCAAGGAAGACTCTGATGCATCGGAATCACTTTCCGACATTCGCGGATTGTTGCTGGGGCCGGTCACGCGCCTCCATGAAGCAAGAATTGAAGAGCTACTTTCAATTGTTGATGAAGCGGATCGTGGTAACCGCCAGGCGGTGAAAGACCTTAACGTACGGGCCGATGATATTGTGGCGATGTGCGAGAAGAATCAGTCAAGCATTGCACAAACCAATGAAAATTTGCGCTCAACAGCTGCGCAGCAAGACACGGACCTGGTTAACGCAATTCAACACTTCAACGACGCGCTGAAAGAAATGTTTCAGAGAAATGAAGCTAATTTTCAGCAGCATTCAAATGTTTTGAATGATCGTGTTGCAACACTTGCCGCTCGAACTGTCGAAGACAATCAAGCCATGCTGACATATCTTACCAAGCGAATTGACGAGCTTGAAGCTACTACAGCTGCGAATGCCGAGCGAAATTTCTTAACGTTGGAAAGTCAGTTCGCCAAGTATGCTGCCGATCTGAAACTCGAAAGAACAAATGATTTCGAAAGCATATCAGAAGGTTTCGCTGATTTTTCGGATCGCATGTTAGGGCTGCGCGTCAAGAAAACAGTGTCGACCTAAGCTGCTACTTTTGAAACGGCGCTAACGACTTTCAATTTTTGTTTTAACCAGCACTCATCGCGTTTGTGAGACGCGAGCGATTAAACTCGCTCATGTGAAGTTGCAACATACCGTCAGCATGCTGATTAATTTATTGAACACAATTATTTTTTTGGGAGAGCGATCAATGAAGCTACTTGAATTGAATTTTTCTCAATTTAAAAATTCCAAATTGAGGACTCCTGATCGAGGTCAGATGACCAGCAGAGTTGAAGCCGATAATTTTTCCAGAATCAACTCAGTGTTCCTGCGTAACAGAAATTCAGGCGCAAGATTCAATTGGCAAACTGAATTACTAAAGTTGGAGGAATTATTGTGACGCCTGCTGCCATTCTCTTTTGCACAACACTTGTTACAGCCGTACCGCATGGCTCAGTTGCGCAAAATCATTGTCGCTTTATAGACCCGCCATTCACGGGCACCAAGACAACTGCTGTCGAAAAACCGGTTCAGCAGATTATTGCTGCAAGTGACGTGTTGCCAATCGCACCAGCTGCTGAGCCAGTCTCAAAACCCGTTGTGCAAGCTGTGCAAGCTGTGCAAGCTGTGCAAGCTGTGCAAGCTGTGCAAGCTGTGCAAGCTGTGCAAGTTGTGCAAGTTGCGAAACCATACAAGACAAAAATGAGATTAAACAAGCCGAAAATGCGGAGGAAGATTGCCCATCTTACAACCTTTCGCCGATACGGTAATTTCGTGGTTTCGCCGGCCGGAAACGAAATTCCAAAAAAGAAAGAGCGTCTTTCATTTTGGGAAGAGCTGAAGCGCTTTGATACGTTAAATTGAGTGCAGACATTTTGATCATTAGGCTTTGGCTCTGTTGCCCCTGACGTTTGCAGCGTCTAAGGTAGCGCCCATGTCACAACACTCCATTCAAAAACGCATTACAGCTCCCGATATTCGCGCCCGTAAAAACGGTGAGCCCATTGTATCGCTCACATCGTATCATGCTCATACGGCGGCCATTGCCGACAAGTACGTAGATTTTCTTTTGGTGGGCGATTCGCTCGGCATGGTGATGCATGGGTTTGAAACAACGCTTCCTGTGCCACTCGAACTGATGATCATGCATGGCCGCGCAGTCACCCGTGGCGCAAAGCATGCATTAGTGGTGGTTGATATGCCATTTGGCTCTTATGAGGAAAGCCCCGCACAAGCGTTTCGCAATGCGGCGCGGGTGATCAAGGAAACCGAATGTGGCGCCATCAAGCTTGAAGGTGGCTCGCGCATGGCGGAAACAATCAAGTTTCTGACCGAGCGCGGCATTCCGGTGATGGCGCATATTGGCCTTACCCCACAGTCGATCAATGTGCTGGGCGGTTTTAAAGCACAAGGGCGTGAACGGGCTGGCTGGCCAATTATTGAAGAAGATGCGCGGGCAGTCACCGAAGCTGGAGCCTTTGCCGTGGTGCTGGAAGCCGTGGCCGAACCGCTGGCCGCGAAAATTACCAAAGCGATTTCAATTCCGACCATCGGCATTGGTGCATCAGCAGCATGTGACGGGCAGATTTTGGTGATGGAAGACATGTTGGGGCTCTCGCCCAAGGTTGCACGTTTTGTGAAAGAATTTGGCAAAGTTGGTGTAGCCATCGAAGGTGCTATTAAAACTTACGCCGAAGATGTGCGCTCGCGGGCATTTCCGGGCATTGAAAATACCTATGAAGTGAAGGATTAATTCTGACTCTATTTTGACATAGAGTCCATCCAACATTCTCCTTCATGAAAATCTCTCGGCGTGATGTGATTGCTGGTGCAATGGCTTTAGGGGTCCCGCGCCTTGTTGTGGCACAGGTTCTAAGTGGCGTTGTTCTCATCGCTGAAAAATCCACAATGCCGATTTTGGGCAAGGGCGGAAATAAAACGCATGTATGGCGGTTTCAAAAGGATTTACCCATTGCCGTGCTGCGCGCCAAGCAGGGCATTGAATTCAAAGGTCGTATCCACAATCATTTAGACCAGGATATTTGGCTACATTGGTTTGGTGTGCGTGGGCCTTCAACACAAATGACGATCAACGTTTTGCCCGGCGATACCGACGCTGTGGACTTTGCTTTCACGCCGCCTGATGCAGGCACATTCTGGTTTGGGCCTTTGCAGCACGCTTCAGAGCAGCGCGACATGGGACTTTATGGAATGCTCATCGTGGAAGAAGCAACACCAGTTGTTCCTGCTTTCAATGATGTGCCATTTATTTTTGATGATTGGATGCTTGATGATAGGGGGCGGCCTCAAGGGAAATTCGGCGATCTCGAACCAGCTATTGGCGAAGGCCGACTGGGCAATTGGTTCACCGTCAACAGCGCTTTCAAATCCAAAATCAAAGTCACACTTGATAAGCCGCTTCGACTTCGTTTACTCAATGCCGCCAATGCCAGCGAGATGACAATTATCTTTAAAGGCACATCGCCCATGATCATGGCTCTGGATGGCCAACCGATACCGCTAAAACCAATCCCTGAAGATGGTTTGAAATTGCATCCGGGCCAACGTGCGGATTTGCTAATCACCGAAATGAGCCCTGAAGTCGCAATTGCAATAGACGTTCTGGATGACGTCACTGACGTAGCTTTTTTGCAAGTGTCTGGCGTTAATATCGCTGATCCGGTAGCAGATAACTTTAAGCTGCCCTCCAATCCACTAACCGAACTGGCCGATTTAACCACTACGCGCCGCATCCCCATCGAAATTGCCGGCGGTGCAAAGGGTGGTCTGCAATCGGCCAAAGTTGGTGATGCCACCCTCGATATGCGCGGGCTTTTGGAAAAGGGTTTGGCATGGGCCTTCAACGGCATTGCTGGTATTGGGGGGCCGCCACTGTTTGAGGCCAAGAAGGGCGAAATAATTGTATTAGAGTTTTTGAACAAAACTAGTTTCCCACAGCCAATTCATATTCACGGCCATGTCTGGAAATTAACCGAGAGTGACGGCAATGCGGTTAACGACAGCAACTGGACGGATACCGCCGTGGTTCCTGGGCTCTCCACAGCCAAACTCGCATTTGTGGCCGATAACATTGGCCTTTGGGTGTTGCAGAGTTTAATTGCAGAACGTGCAGATGCCGGGTTGATAGGCGCTTTCTCAATCATAGCACCGCCTGAATTGCCTTGATTTGGCCCTCTGGCTGCTTTACTTCCCAGTTCACAAATGACGGAGCGCTATTAAGTGTCGAATACTGACGAGTCGATATTCCGCGAAGTGGACGAAGAAGTTCGCCAAGACGAATATAAAAAAATCTGGGAACGTTACGGAAAATATTTCACAGGCGTGGGCGTTTTGCTCATCGCGTGTGTGGCTGCTTATCAAGGCTGGCAATACTATCAGGTCAAGCAAGCTGAAGATGCTGGTGCGGTTTACTTTGCGGCGCTCAAGAAGGCTGCCGACGGCAAGACTGATGATGCGCTTTCTGCATTGGCAGCAGTCAATCATCCAGGCTTTGGCCAGTTGGCTGCGATGCAAGCTGCCGCATTGTTTGCTTCTAAAGGCGAGACCGAAAAAGCTGTTGCTGCTTATGATGCATTTGCTGCAAAGGCTGATAGCGATCCAGCACTTGCTGATATGGCGCGGATCAAGGCTGGCTATTTGTTGGTCGATACCCAAACGCCTGACCAGTTGCTCACACGGCTTGGTAAGTTCGATAAAGACGGCGCTGTTTGGCACCAGGAAGCGCGGGAAATTTTTGGTCTCAGCGCATGGCGCGTGAAAGATTATACGATGGCCGACCGGTATATGCAGGCGGTTTATAACGATGCGGAGGCAACACCTTCAATGAAGCAACGCGCACAGATCATGATGCAACTGATTGCTCCAAATTTGGTGAAAAAGTGAAGCAGCTCGCATTCATCATATGCTTAGGCGTTGCACTTGCCGGTTGTTCGACTTTGAAAAAAGTTACGGGCCAGAGCAACGATACGGTTTTGCAAGGCCAGCGCGAAGAGATTATTCCCGATGACCAAAAGACTGCTAGAGATCCAATCGTAGCGGGGCAGGGCCAAGCTCAAGAAGATTTGTCCGCAGAGGAACCAATGGTTCCGTGCAATCCTAAAAAACAACTTTGCCCGCCCACTAAAAAGACTTTGCAATGACGGTGACGATAGCCATTCTAGGGCGGCCTAATGTTGGAAAGTCTACGCTGTTTAATCGTCTGATCGGTCAGAAGATTGCGCTGGTTGATGATCAACCAGGAGTCACGCGTGACCGCCGCGAAGGTCTTGGCCGTCTGGGTGATCTGGAATTTCGGGTTTTTGATACAGCCGGTTTAGATGATGCCAAGAAGGGTTCGCTTGAGGCACGCATGAGCTTGCAGGCCGAAGAGGCAGCAAAACTTTCTGATCATATTTTCTTTGTCATTGATGCGCGTGCGGGCGTTACACCAATCGATGAACAATTTGCCGAACGCATTCGTAAGCTTGGCAAGCCTGTCACTGTGCTGGCCAACAAGGCTGAAGTTTTGCGCATCGCGCAAGGTGTGGGTGAAGCTTATTCATTGGGCTTTGGCCAACCTCTGCCAATTTCGGGCGAACACGGTGAAGGCATGGAGCACATTTATGATGTGATCCGCCCCTATATTGATGCTGATGAAGAAGCCACCAAAGCTGCCGCGGATGAAGACGAAGAATTTGTGCCAGCAGCATATGATCCTGAATATGAAGGGCCAGATCGGCCAGAGCGACGATTACGTTTGGCTATTATTGGGCAACCCAATGCTGGTAAATCTACGCTCGTAAACACGCTTCTTGGTGAAGACCGTATGCTTACAGGGCCTGAGGCTGGCATTACGCGCGACGCAATTTCCAGCGATTGGAAATGGGGCACGCGCGAAATCAAGCTTTGGGATACGGCTGGTATTCGCCGTAAAGGTAAAGTGAAGGAAAAGCTGGAAAAGCTTTCGGTCACTGATGCCATGCGTGCCATTCGCTATGCCGATTGCGTGGTGGTTTTGGTTGATGCTTCGATGAGCATTGAGAAACAAGATCTCACCTTGTGCGATCTCGTGTCTCGCGAAGGTCGTTCCATTGTTCTGGTTTTGAGTAAATGGGATTTGGTTGAAGACAAATTGGCGGCAATGAAAAAAGTCGAATCAATCATGGAAGACATTCTTCCCGATATCCGAGGCTTTCCCATCGTCACGCTTTCTGCTCGCCAAGGCCGCGGCATTGAGAAGATGATGAATGCCGTCATCGAGATGGACCGCAAGTGGAACATTCGTGTTTCAACTTCGAAGATCAATCGTTGGCTTGAAAATGCTGTGCAGAAGAACGCGCCACCCGCCCCATCGGGCCGCCGCATCAAGATTCGCTACGCCACCCAAGCCAATGCCAGACCACCAACATTTGCGGTGTTCGGCAATCAGCTTGATAAATTGCCACAGACCTATGTGCGCTATCTGATGAACGGTCTGCGCAAAGATTTTGGTCTTGAGGGTGTGCCGATAAGGTTCTCGCTCAGAGGCGGGAAGAATCCTTACGATAAGTAATTCGTCTTCTACCGCGACGCGGTAGAGGACGTTCAAAGCACCTGCTTAAATAATCCAGTCGCTGCATATTTATAGACGGCACCGTTATCCACAAAACCTTCCACACACATCGGCACGATCTGCGCGGCTACTTCTTCAGGCGATGGAATGCTCATAGGGTCTTCGCCCGGCATCGCAGCAGCGCGCATTTTAGTGCGAGTGGGGCCGGGGCTGAAGCAGTTAGCGCGCACTGACGTTGTTTCCATTTCGGCGGCATAGGTTTTGACCATGGCTTCGAGAGCCGCCTTGGAAATTGAATACGTGCCCCAATACGGAAAGCATTTATAAGCCAGACCGGACGTCATGAATATCGCGCGACCATGCGGTGCCAAGCGCAGCAGTGGGTCCATTGAACGCAGCAAGCGATAATTCGCCGTCACGTTGACAGCTATCACATCATCCCATGATTTAGGCTCGACGTGGGGCAGTGGTGTAAGCTTGCCAAGAAGCCCCGCATTGCCAACCAAAATATCAAGTTTCTTCCACCGCTCAAAAATAGCAGCGCCCAGCCGATCAATGCCAGCATAATCAATAATATCCATCGGAACTAATGTGGCGGATGATCCGGCAGCTTTTATCTCATCATCAAGCTCTTCAAGCCCGCCTTGCGTGCGGGCAGTGGCAATGATGTGTGCGCCTTGTCTAGCTAACTCTAAACAAGCAGCGCGACCAAGGCCACGGGATGCGCCAGTGACGAGTGCTATTTTACCTAAAAGAAGTTTTTTCATGGAACTGATATCCAATAATATTTTTCGTCATGCCGGCGAAGGCGGCCATCTGCGTTTGAGGCCACAAAACAGAGATTCCCGCTTTCGCGGGAACGACGTCTGAAAATAGTAAAATCATAGAAGCCAAGAACTTCAGCCTGCTTCGGCCAGAAGCGAGAGCTGTTGTTTGGCGCTCTCGCCGATCAGATCAGTCAAATGCGTTGGGTAATCACCCGTGAAGCAATGATCAGTAAATTGCGGATGAACATTGTCGCGGCCTTCATAGCCGGCGGCTTTGTAAATGCCATCCACTGAAACGAATGCCAGTGAATCCACGCCAATAAACTTGCGCATTTCTTCTAGAGAATGGCTCGAGGCTAACAGCGATTTCTGCTCGGGCGTATCGATGCCATAGTAATCGGGGAACTTTATGGGTGGCGACGCGATGCGCATGTGCACTTCTTTGGCACCCGCCTCATACATCATCTTCACAATCTTGATTGAGGTGGTACCGCGCACAATTGAATCGTCCACCAATACAACACGCTTGCCAGCGATGACGGCGCGATTGGCGTTATGTTTTAACTTCACACCGAGTGAGCGGATGTGTTGAGTTGGTTCGATGAATGTGCGGCCAACATAATGATTGCGGATGATGCCGAGCTCGAAGGGAATATTGAGCGCTTGAGCATAGCCCAGTGCAGCAGGCACGCCGGAATCTGGAATAGGTACAATCACGTCAGCATCGCATGGCGCTTCCACTGCCAATTGCCTGCCGGTGTTTTTGCGCACATCATAAACTGATCTGCCGCCCAGAATGGAATCTGGTCTCGAAAAATAGATATATTCGAAAATGCACGGACGCGGTTTTTGGCGCGGGAAGGGATGCAAGCTTTCAATACCGTTTTCTGAAATCACAACCACTTCGCCGTTCTCAACTTCGCGCACAAACTTCGCGCCGATGATGTCGAGGGCTACGGTTTCTGAGCACAGAATATACGCGCCGTTCAATTCACCGAGTATCAGGGGGCGAATGCCGAGCGGATCGCGCGCACCAATAAGTTTTTTGTTGGTCAGAGACACCAGCGCATAAGCGCCCTCTAAACTGCGCAATGCATCAATGTAGCGTTCGATCAGCCGGGTTTTTTTCGACCGCGCTACAAGATGCAAAATTGCTTCCGTATCCGATGTTGATTGATAAATTGCACCTTGAGAAATCAGTTCACGTCTTAGTGTTAAACCATTGGTAAGATTGCCATTATGGGCGGTGGCGATACCGCCAACTGCAAGTTCAGCAAACAGCGGCTGGACATTGCGCAAAATGGTTTCACCAGTTGTAGAATAACGCACATGCCCAACAGCTTGGCTGCCTTTGAGGCGGTTGATGACTTTTTCAGATGAGAAGTGATCACCCACCAAACCCATGCGTCGTTCGGAATTAAAACGGTCGCCATCGAAGGTCACGATGCCTGCCGCTTCCTGGCCGCGGTGCTGCAAAGCGTGAAGACCGAGTGCGGTTAGGGCCGCAGCATCCGGATGCCCGAATATGCCAAACACACCGCATTCTTCGCGCAGTGTATCGCCATCAAGATCCAGATCATCAATCATGGTGTTTTTGTTCCATCCTGGCCAAATGCGGGTTGATCAACTTTACCGTCAGCGCTATTGCCTTCAATCAAATTATCAAGAGCTTTCGTTTGGCCCTCAGTTACCGTGGTTCCAGGGTCGGCAGGCTTTATTGCGGCGCCTTGCGGTGTGCTGATCTGGCCACTTTGGTCAAGCGTGTCGACCACTGATTGTGGAATGTAGCCACGAATGAAATTTCCGACACTGACTATGGCTGGCAAACTTTGCGCTTTCACAACCCAGTCTTCCTGCTTTTCTTTCGGTGTCAGCCAGCCATAGAATAGATAAGCGATCGCAACCAAAACAAGGCCGCGCGCCAAACCGTAAAGCAGACCCAAAGTGCGATCAAAAGCGCCCACGCGGCTATCAACCACGCGGTCGGAAATTTTCACGCCGATCACTGAAGCAATAATCAAAGCCAAGATAAACGCTGCCGCTCCAACCGCAATCGTTGCGATTATTTCTTTGCCCACATAAGGCATCACCAAATCAATTAATTTGGGTTGTTTGATGGCGAAATAGGCAGCAACGGCACCCACCCCCCATGCGAGAAGTGAGAGCACCTCGCGCGTGAAACCGCGGGAGAGGGCGAGCAGGCCTGAAATGGCCATTATACCAAAGAGAATGAAGTCAAGAATTTGAAAGGACATGAATCTGTTCCGGTTCGAGAAGAACCTTCTATATTAAACTCTTGCCCAAGGTTCTAGGTTATTCTTTGGGTTACCCTAGGCAATCCGTCTAAGGCCCTTGGAACGGCTGGCTACCCACGCCACCAGATCAGCTACTGTCGACATCTGTTTGACGGCAAGTGTGCCCTTTAACTGCTTTTCGCCTTGATCAGCGATCACAGCATCAGAAAGGCCCAGTTTCTGAGCTTCTTTCAGTCGCGCCTCGGTTTGGCCAACAGGACGAATAGCGCCAGATAAAGCGATTTCGCCAAACAAAACGGTACCATGCGGGATCACGGTATCAGACAATGACGACAACAAAGCCGCAGCTACAGCCAGATCCACAGCGGTTTCTTTTAACCGTAAACCACCTGCCACATTGAGATAAACATCGTGGTTTGACAGCGAAACGCCAGCGCGGGCATCAAGCACTGCGAGAATCATGTTGAGCCTTGTCGTATCCCAGCCCACGGCTGTGCGGCGCGGGGTGCCAAGAGGGGACGGTGCGACAAGGGCTTGCACTTCTACAAGCAAGGGCCTTGTTCCCTCAATCCCAGCAAAAACTGCGGTTCCGGGGGCAGGGTGTTCATTGCCACCCATAAACAACCGCGATGGGTTGGTGACTTCTTTGAGGCCCCCATCCGACATTTCAAAAACGCCGATTTCATCTGTCGGGCCAAAGCGATTTTTAACCGCGCGCAAAATCCGGAATTGATGGCCACGGTCGCCCTCAAAATAAAGCACGGTATCAACCAAATGCTCAATCACCTTTGGTCCGGCAATCTGGCCATCCTTGGTCACATGGCCTACCAGCAACACACATGTGCCCTTGGTTTTGGCATAGCGCACCAGCGCCTCTGAACCCGCTTTCAGTTGTGAAACAGTGCCAGGTGCCGATTCAATCACGGGAGACCACAAAGTTTGCACCGAATCGATTACTACAACAGAAGGCACAGGGCCATCATTCAGTGTGGCAATGATGTCGGACACATTGGTTTCAGCCGCCAATAAGACCGGCGCATCATCAAGCCCTAAACGCGCCGCCCGCATGCGAACCTGCGCTATCGCTTCCTCGCCCGTCACATAAATCACGCGCTCGCCCTTGCGCGCCAAAGCCGCCAGCGCCTGCAACAACAAAGTTGATTTGCCGATACCCGGATCGCCACCGATCAGAACAGCCGACCCTGGCACAAAACCACCACCTGTGGCGCGGTCAAGCTCTGGCATTCCAGACTCGATGCGCGGTGGAGCAGGGCTTTCACCCTTCAATTCATAAAGCTTGGCCAAACGGCCCTTGGGCAGCGAAGCGCCCTTGGCCCCAGAAGCCGGAGCTTCCGAGCGTTCTTCAAGAATGGTATTCCAGGAATTGCAAGCATCGCAATGCCCCGACCATTTGTGGGAAATATCACCACAGGTTTGACAGACAAAATTGGATTGAGCTTTGGCCATGGTTTTGAATAGCACGGAACGTAGCAAGAACACAAGTGCAGTTTGACCAGCGATGGAACGAAATCCAAACTTAAACGTATAAAATTCTATAAGCCCTCAAACTGTCAGGAGAGTTATCATGCGCAATCTGATTTCTTTAATTGTTTTGACTGGGGGCAGTTTTATGTCTCTCGCCCCTTTGGCCTTGGCAGCAGACGCCAACATGTCGTTCTTCGTAACCAGCGCTAATCCTGGCAAGGGCGGCGACTTGGGCGGGCTTGAGGGAGCAGATGCTTATTGCGGCAAGCTGGCCAAAGATGCTGGCTCCACCAAAACCAACTGGCATGCCTATCTCAGCACCACCGCACCACAAGGCGCTGCTGGCGTTAACGCGCGTGACCGTATCGGCAAAGGACCTTGGGTCAATGCCAAAGGTGTGGAGATTGCCAAAAGCATTGATGAGTTGAATGCAGATGCGAGCAAGTTGAACAAAGAAACAGCAATTAATGAAAAAGGCGAAGCGGTCAAAGGCCGAGGTGATGATGTGAATACCCATGACATACTTACTGGCTCAGATCCGCAAGGCATGTATTCGACTGCCGGCGGCGATACGACATGCAAGAACTGGACATCAAGCACCGAAGGCTCAGCCATCCTGGGCCACCATGACCGCGTGGGTTTAAAAGACTCGCGCCACATGAAGTCTTGGAATTCAGCACATGGCTCAATTGGTTGCGATATGGAAAGCTTGAAGAAGACCGGCGGAGCAGGGTTGTTTTATTGTTTTGCGGGTGAGTGATTAGCTCTCAAACACCACTCTTCCATCACACACCGTCATCACAGGCTTCACACTGTCCATTTCCTCAGCCCTCGTTCCCTCTAAATCGGAATCCAAAACCGCAATATCCGCCAGATACCCCACCTTCAGCATGCCCTTGCGATCCTCGGTAAAATCCATGATCGCACCTGCCGCTGTGAAACCGTGCAGTGTGTCCATCAGGCTCTGCTGCTGGCCAAAATGATCGCAGGTCATCGCAGCTCTCATTCCTAAAAATGGATCGAGTGGGGCCACGGGCCAGTCGGAGGAGAATGCAACGGTTGCACCCGCTTCCCTAATCGATTGCCACGGATATGACAGCGGCAACTTATCACCTAAACGCGAGAGTATAGGTTCTTTGGGCGCCCAAGGTACCCCAACGCCGGCCATGGGTTGCAAGGAAGCAATAACGCCCAGGTGTTTCAGTCGCGGAATATCAACAGTTGCTATCACTTCAATATGCTCAATCCGGTGCCGACTGTCGCGAACTCCATTGGCTTTCTGTGCAACTTCAAAACCATCCAGCGTTCTGCGCACCGCGCCATCGCCAATCGCATGTACGCTGATTTGCAATTTGTGTTTGTCGATGCGTGTGGCCAATTCATTGAATTGCGCGGCAGTTAAAAGAGGTGCTCCCGTATTGCCGGGATGGCCTGGATAATCATCGAGCATCAATGCAGTCAGTGTTTCCATAACGCCGTCCATAAAAATCTTCACGCGGCCAGAATGCAGCATGTCGCCTTTATACTGCGCGTGCATTTCGGCGGCTTCGTCAACACGGGCAATTTCGAAATAGTTTTTCTGGTGAAATGGAATTTCAATCCGGGCGTTCAGCTCGCCACGATCGAGAATGCTTTTCAGCAATTCCAGCTGATACCAGTTGCCATCCATATTATGCATCGTGGTGATGCCAAGCGAATTGGCGTAGGCGATGCCCTTTTTCATGAGCGCCTCATCATGGGCGCGTTGGCTAGGTGTGGCGGGCGGAACGGGGTCCTCACCAGTGTTCATGCCTAAAAATTCGCGACCACCTGTGGGTCCCAGCGCTTGCACCAGCATAAATGCTGCTGGTTCTTTTAATTCACCAGTGGCGTTGCCTTCAGAGTCCAGAACAATTTCATTGCCCACCGGCAATTCGCGCCCACGCATGATGCCGGCGACCTCCAGTGCCTTGGTGTTGGCCCAAGCGGTGTGGTGGTCAAAGCAGTTCACATAAAACGGCATGTCTGGAACGATCTTGTCCAGCATCTGCCTGGTGATCGGCCCATCGGCCCCCAAGCTCTGATGCGCAATGCCATGGGCGATTACAATTTTCTCATTTGGATGAGCTCTACGATACCTTGAAACTGAATCATGAAATTCGCGGAAGTTTTTGACATCACTCAACATTAACCCGCCCAATTCGGCAGCGCCACCAAACAAATGTACATGGCCTTCGATAATGCCTGGGATCATAGATTTGCCTTGCGCATCAACCACACGCGTATGTTTGGCTTTAAATCCGCTTACATCATCATTGCTGCCAATGGCGATAATCTGATTGCCTGAAACAGCGAGGGCCTGCGCAAAGGGCCGCTCTTTATCCATTGTAATGACACGGGCATTATTAATAATCATATCTGCAAAAGGCATATTTTCACTCTTGAAATTTTTAAACAGCAGGTGCACCTTATCAGAGTCGTCAACAACTGAAAGGAGGTGATCCCATGTCGAGTGAGTTCAACAATACAGGTTCTATCGCAGTGCGGATCATTGGATCTGCGGGAACAGCTTCCCTCTGACCAATCGCATTCGTGTAGAAACTTGGTTTCTCACGGTAAGGGCCGCCCTTTAAAAGGTGGCCCTTATTTGTTTTTATCCAGTCAACAGGAGTCTTAAATGAAAATTGCTTATACAGCCCATGCAAAAGCAAATGGGGGCGGCCGCGAAGGATTATCCAGAACCGATGATGGAAGGGTGACAGTAACACTCGCTACGCCCACTGAAATGGGGGGCACTGGCAAAGGTACCAACCCGGAACAGCTTTTTGCAACGGGGTATTCCGCGTGTTTCTTAGGTGCAATGCGTTACGCTGCTGGCAAGGCAAAGATTGAGATGCCCAAAGACGCAACTGTCATGGCACATGTAAGCATCGGCGGACGCGATGATGGCGAAGGTTTTGGCATCGAAGTTGTGATGGATGTTGCTTTGCCGGGGATGGAAAAAGCCGCCGCAGAAGATCTAATTAAGCGCGGACATGTCGTTTGTCCCTATTCGCATTCTATAAAAGGCAATGTGAAAGTTACAACCAATATCGTTTAACACTAAAGAAACAGAAAAAGGTTCTGCCGCGCCATTGCTCAGCAGAACCTATATCTTTGTTAGCAGCTTAAATCGTGCAGAATCTACTCAGTATATGCGCGCAATACGTCCGCCGCAAATGCGTGCCTTGTGCCAACGGCCATGATAGCGAATTCTTTCGATATGGCAGCGACGATTCGCATAACGCCAACGATAATTCCCACCATAAAAGCGATCTCCATAATATGGCGAGCCGTATCCATAGCCTGGTGAGCCGAAAAAAAGTCCAAAGCCAACGCCATTATGACGATAACCATCATGATATGCTTCTGCCGTTCCGACAGTCGCAATCATGCCAGCACCAATTGATGCCGCAGCTACAACTGACAATAATAACTTTCTCATCATTCAATCTCCTAATATCGCCCACTGTGCTTTAAACGTTGATTGTGTCAGATTGGTTCCTTTGCAGTTGGGCAGAGAAAATTATACTACCCCAACAGAGACTTAACAATAGCGCCAACCTTGGCCATATCCATCTGGCCAGCGAACTTGGTTTTCAACTGTGCCATCACCTTGCCCATGTCTTTTACGCTAGTGGCACCCACTGCCGCAATAACGCCCGCCACAGCGGCTTTGGCCTCATCATCATTCAACTGCTTTGGCATGTAATGTTGAATAATTGCCACTTCCTCGCGCTCAGCTTCGGCCAATTCCGGCCTGCCACCCGCTTCGAAAGCAGTAATTGAATCTTGGCGCTGCTTCACCATTTTGATGAACAGTTCCATGATGCCAGCATCATTCGTCAGTGCTGAATCATGGCCGTCTGCGCGGCTGTTAATGTCCTTGTCTTTAATGGCCGCATTCATCAGGCGCAAAGTGGCAACGCGTTTTTTGTCACCAGATTTCATGGCCTCTTTCATATCGGCAGTCACTTGTTCGCGCAGGGACATCTTCAAACCTCATCTAAAAACATGGGGAATAGGCGGATTTTGCATGAGCCGCAACCTTGACGGGGCAGGGCCCAGCCACTAACCAACTCCAAATCCCGGAGACTCGAAAAATGCCAGTTAAGCCCAAGGCCAAGCCACGCCCACAATTCAGTGATTGGGACGTGCAAAAAATTACGGCTGTTCTCGTGCTGGAGGATGGCACGGTGATTGAGGGTTATGGTTTTGGTGCGGAGGGCGAGGCAGTGGCCGAAGTCTGCTTCAACACGGCCATGACGGGCTATCAGGAAGTGCTCACTGATCCATCTTATGCTGGCCAGATCGTCACCTTCACGTTCCCGCACATCGGAAATGTGGGCACCAATGATGATGATGGTGAAACCATGAACCTTGCCGCATCAGCCGCCGTTAAAGGCTGCATCGTTAAAGCGCCGATCACCGAGCCTGCCAATTACCGCGCCAAATCCCATTTTGACAAATGGCTGAAATCGCGCGGCATCATCGGCTTGTCGGGCGTTGATACGCGCGAGCTCACAAACCTCATCCGCGAGAAGGGCATGCCCAATGGTGTGATTGCCCATAATGCCAAAGGCAAATTCGACATCAAGAAATTGACCGCCATGGCTAAAGCGTGGAGCGGGCTTGAAGGGCTTGATCTGGCCAAGGATGTATCGCTCACCCAGCGCATGAATTGGGATGAGAAATTGTGGGATTGGGAAGCAGGTTACACGCACGGCGAAGGCAAGTTTAACGTTGTAGCCATCGACTATGGCATGAAACGTAACATCCTGCGCTGCCTCACTTCTGCTGGCTGCAAAGTCACCGTGGTTCCCGCTACCGCCAAAGCCGCAGATATTCTGGCCATGAAGCCCGATGGCATATTCCTGTCCAACGGCCCGGGCGATCCTGCCGCCACAGGTGAATATGCGGTGGCGGAAATCAAAGCGCTGGTTAACTCTGGCAAACCCGTCTTCGGCATTTGCTTGGGCCATCAAATGCTGGCTCTGGCGCTGGGCGCCAAAACCATGAAAATGCACCAAGGCCACCACGGCGCCAATCATCCAGTGAAAGACTACACGACGAATAAGGTGGAGATCGTAAGCATGAACCACGGCTTTGCCGTGGACCGTGAAAGTTTACCATTAGGTGTTGTGGAAACCCATGTGAGCTTGTTTGACGGCTCAAACTGCGGAATTGCTCTCGAAGGCAAACCCGTATTCAGCGTACAACACCACCCCGAAGCCAGCCCCGGGCCGCAGGATAGTCATTATTTGTTTAAGCGGTTTGTGGGGTTGATGGAGCGGGCTTGAGGTCACTTGAAAAGTGTTGTTAGTGGTGCTATTTAAAGTACTAATAAGGACTCTCAATTATGACTCATCAAATCCATGCTGGGACCACCGCCAGCGTAACTGAGCTGAAAAAAAATCCAATGGGAACCGTTGCGGCTGGCGAAGGTTTTCCTGTTGCTATTCTCAACCGCAATGAACCCGCTTTCTATTGTGTGCCGACTAAAACTTATGAAGCTATGCTGGAGCGCTTGGAAGACTTGGAACTGAATGCCATTGCCGACAAGCGCGAAGGGCAGAAGGTTCACAAGGTCTCTATGAATGAGCTATGAGCTTGCCTTTCTCGACGAGGCATTGAAAGAATGGCGCAAGCTCGACAGCGTAACACGCGAGCAATTCAAAACCAAACTTGCCGAGCGATTGCAAAACCCCAAAATAGCCTCGGCCCGCCTGCATGGATCGAAGGAACGCTATAAAATAAAACTCAGAAGCGCTGGCTATCGCTTGGTCTATCAAGTCAAAGATCGCGAGTTACTGGTGCTGGTAGTTGCCGTCGGCAAACGTGAACGCAATGAGGTTTATAAGATTGCGGAGCGGCGGTAGACACGTGCTATTTGTTCAAGCGGTTTGTGGGGTTGATGGAGCGGGTCTAAGGCTGATTGTTTCGAATCTAATCTAATGCGATCAAACCTTGCTTGCTTCTAAGCAAATCCGTTTTGATGGTTGGCATGAAATTCCGGTCACCGAACAATTCCATTTGTACTTCGCTTCCTTTTTGCAAGTTTGGCAATCATTTTGCCACAGTTTGCAAGATTTAGCGCTGATTTGTGGGTCCATGTGTCTATCAAACGCAAATGCTGATGACGCAAAAATCATCAGTGTGCTGACTAAAATACACATCTTCATCGCTCTGCCAACCCTTATGAACTCATGATGTTCCTAGAATTTAGAAAAGTCTAAAATTTCGACCTTATTAAGGCGGTACCAAAACACTGTATTCTATTCTACCTTTGCTCCCGTCATCCCGGCGCTAGTACTTCGCCTTGGCGTAGCCAGGTTGCCGGGATAACGGATGATTGGAGAGAAAATTAAAATCGTCAATACCAATCCTACCTAAACACCCACCGTGCCGCTGAATCATAACGCCCAAACACAGTCTGCTTTTTTGATCCATTTGCTTCGGCAGATATTGAATAATTGGAGGTGCTTAATCCCGTTCGATTGCAAGGTGGGAGGAATGCGAAATTCAAGCGCGTCACGCCTGATGGGTTTGAGCTGACCACGGTTGACCTATGATCAATATGGCTTCCGCGCGATGTATCATCAAACATTTTGACGGTGATTTTCGCACCGCCGATTTTGGAATGATGGATCACAAGAGCAGGGGGCAAACGGCTGCCGCCCAAGCTTGTACAAAGATTGGCACGCGTCATCGGGGATGCATCAATGCTGGTGATTTGGAAGGCCTGCTGTGCCTGTGCAAAACATACCCAAAAAAGCAGGCCACTAAGAACGATCAATAATTTCCGCATTGTGTAGTCTCCGACTGAATTGACATTCAATAAACATGGTTGCCAGATCACAGGCCAATCAATTTGATGTTGCGTGGCTCAAAATCTGCCGCCACTTTTTGACTGCCAAATCCACGCGCGCCTTTCCATGATCGAAAAATCTTGAGGAGAGTTCCATGAAAAAAACCGTGCGTCTTGAAGGGTTGAACACCAAGAGTTCTATCGCTGGAAAATTTGATACCGCCATTATTCCCATCGGGGCCTGCGAAAGCCATGGTGATCACATGCCTCATGGAACCGACGGCATCACGGCACATGCGCTTTCCGTTTTAGTCGCAGAGCGCCTCAACAGCACCTTCGTATTGCCGCCTTGCTATCTGGGCATGAGCTAGGATTATCGCCACAAGCCCATCGCCATTTCGCTGAGCCATGATACACAAATTCGCGTTCTCAAAGATAAAATCGCCTCGCTCATTCATTGGAGCATCAATAAAATTCTGATTTTCAACGGCCATGATGGCAATATCGCCTGCGCTGAAATTGCTGCACGCGAGATGAAGGTGGCTCATCCTGCAATCTCCGTTGGCATTCTTGATTGGTGGGTCGTGATCCCCAAATTATTGCCGCCGGATTTGTTTGACGTCTGGGCAGGGTGGGGCCATGCTGGCGAGCTTGAAGCATCCATCGGCCTGTCGCTGTTTCCCCATCTGATGCATCAGCGAATTTAATTTTAGCACCATTGACGGATGAGGCGATTTCGTTTCAACTATATTCCGAAATTAGGACAAGCTAATCGCGCTATGGCATCGGTTGATATACTTAACGTGAAAAAATCCTACGGGAACCATGCAGTGATCCATGGTGTATCCGTGGCGATCAAGCATGGTGAATTTGTTATTCTGGTTGGCCCATCGGGGTGCGGAAAATCCACACTGCTTCGTATGATTGCTGGCCTTGAACCGATTACTGAGGGCGATATTTCCATTGGCGGTAATGTTGTCAATAATCTGCCCCCAAAAGACAGAGACATCGCAATGGTGTTCCAAACCTATGCGCTCTACCCCCATAAGACAGTTGCGCAAAATATGGGCTTTGCATTGCAGATGCGGAAAACTGCGCGCAGTGAAATTGAAACGCGGGTAAAGCGCGCGGCGGAAATTCTAGATCTTGTGCCGTTGCTTGATCGCTTTCCAAAACAACTCTCAGGTGGTCAACGCCAACGGGTCGCGATGGGTCGCGCTATTGTGCGCGATCCAGCGGTGTTTCTGTTTGATGAACCACTTTCAAATCTGGATGCGAAGCTTCGTGTGCAAATGCGCGCCGAAATCAAGGAACTGCATCAGCGTTTGAAAACGACGATTGTTTATGTGACCCACGATCAAGTGGAAGCGATGACCATGGCCGACCGCATCGTGGTGATGAACAATGGCGTGGTTGAGCAGGCTGGAACGCCGATTGAACTTTATGACAACCCAAGAAATGTTTTTGTGGCGGGGTTTATTGGTTCTCCCTCGATGAATCTTTTGCATGGAACAATCCGCGTTGCAGCCAAGCCTTATTTCGAATTGAAAGATGGTTCACAGTTGCCGCTTGGCAAAACGTCGAAGGCTTTAGACGGCAAAGCGGCAATCTATGGCATCAGACCAGAACATTTGAGCTTGGGCAAAGGCGGTGTCGCGGCCCAAGTTACTGTGGTTGAACCCATGGGATCTGAAACCCAGCTCTTTGCCAAGATTGGTGAGCAAAAAATTGTGGGACTGTTCCGTGAGCGGCTTTCACCCAATCCAGGTGACAAACTTTCCATTATTGCCGACACCAAACTTGTCCACCTTTTTGAGGGTGCAACAGGGCAGAGGCTATAAGTTAATGTGAAGTGGGTGTTGTCAGGATTGACAGAATTCACCAGGCGCGCATAGTCTTTAAAATCTTCGACGGCCTGAATGGCTGAGTTGGTCAGCGCGCAATCGTCGTAGGCAAATGGGAGTGAAAAATGAAAATCTCAGAATATAATATGATGATGAGCAGACGCAGCCTGCTCAAAGGTACCAGTGGTCTCACCGCAGCTGCTTTGATGGGTGGTATTTCAATGGCACCGATAGCTGCCAATGCTGCTGATGATCTGCGTGCCACGATTTTAAAAATTCCGGGCGTTGGCAAAGGCCAGCCGACCGACGCAGATTGGCAAAAAGTAGGTGAAATGTGTCTGGGCGCCACAAAAGCTGGCGTAAAAGAAGGCGAATTTAAAGGCGTGGAACTTTCGTTCATGGGCCTTAATAACCAAAACGTTCACAACGTGTTGTTCCGCGGTTTATCGAAAGCTTGGGCCGATTATACCGGAGCCAAGATCAACTGGATTGATCTTGCACAAGCTGATTACAATGCCAAACTGCAACAATCGATTGCCACTGGCACAGCGGATTTCGATGTGATTGAAATGGGCGCACCATTTGAAGGCGACGTGTGCGGTAAAGGCCTTGCTTCAGTAATGCCAGATTGGGTGGCCAAGCAAATCGAGATGGATGACTATGTTGGTTATCTGAAAGCTCCAGTGGGCACATGGGACGGCAAGACCTACCGCGTGTCTTGTGACGGCGACTGCCATAACTTCAATTATCGCTCTGATGTATTTGCCGATAAAGGCCTTGCCGATGAATGGAAAAAAGCGGGCGGTGCTGGCGAATGGGGTGTTCCAAAAACTTGGCAGCAGGTTAATGCCGCCACCAAATTCCTCAAAGGCAAGAAGCTGGATGGCAAAGATCTTTATGGCTATCTCGATCCAACCAAAGGCTGGGGCGGATTTGCTTTCTATTTCTTGGGCTCCCGCGCCACAGCCTATGCAAAACATCCAGAAGATAAGGCCTTCTTGTTTGATGCAGACACCATGAAGCCACGCGTGAACAACCCAGCTTGGGTGCGCGCCATTCAAGACGTTTTGGATTCATTGCCATCCGAACCGGCAGATCAATTGAATGCTGATCCGGGCACAACAGGCTTCCAGCAGTTCCTTGCTGGCACAGGCACCATGCTCTCGTGGTGGGGTGACATTGGTTCCAACGTCAACACCAATGACTCCTCAGTCATTCAAGGCAAAACAGCGTTCTCGATTCTTCCAGGCTCGGATGATGTCTATAATGCCAAGACTGGCAAGTGGGATACATTGGCATCAGGTCCAAACTATGCACCTAACATGGCCTATATCGGCTGGGGCATTTATGTGATGGCCCGCGTTGATCAAGACCCTGTAAAGCAAAAGGCAGCTTGGTCACTTGCGGCTCATTTGGGCGGCAAAGACATCTCACTATGGATGGCAGCTTATCCATCAGGCTTCCAACCTTACCGTCAATCACACTTTAACGTGCCTGAGTGGGTGGCAGCTGGTTATGATGAAGGCTTCATCAAGTCCTATCTCGATTCAGAAGCTAATTCTTACAACCATCCAAATGCGGCTATCGAACCTCGCATTCCTGGAATCTTCCAGTATTACTCTGCCGCTGAAGATATTTTGGCGCAGATATATGCAGGAAAATTGAAAGCACAGGAAGGTGCTGACCAAATTGCTGCAGCTTGGGAAAAGCTGACGGATCAACTTGGTCGCGAAAACCAGATCAAGCTTTATAAAGCTTCGCTGGGCGCATAAAGAAACTGAAGGCTGGTGCGATACATTGCACCAGCCTTTTTTTGTTGATTGAAGTGAAATGACAACACACGATGTTTTGGCCGCAGGTCGCGATGCCGTTTCCGGATTGGTTTCCGATGCGCGGCAACGTGCCGGACTAAACCTCATTCGCATCTCGACTGCTATTCTTGTTGCCTTGGTTCTCATTCAAACCTTGCACGCTGCAGGCCAAACCACTTTTGGTTTTGAAAACTGGTTTCCGATTTTTATAGCTTTCGGCCTTTGGGCAGCTGCAATTTGCATCGGCAATATTTTACATTACGGCGAGGCCGGCTGGCGCGCACTGTTTGTGTTGCCGGCGATTTTCTTCACTTTGGCATTGGTAATTTTCCCGACATTGTTTGGATTTTATATTGCTTTCACAGATTGGAATCTCTCGTCCGTAGATGGCATGAAATTCAACGGGCTCTCGAATTTCTATCAGCTGCTCGCTGATGAACGCGTGTGGAACGCGATGAGTAATATGATTTTCTATGTAGCCACTGTGCTGATCCAATATGCCATTGCCTTTGGCTTGGCGCTTTTGTTGAATGCCGATATCAAGGGCCGTAAATTTTTTCGCGTAGCCTTTCTGTTGCCTTTTATGCTCTCGCCAGTTGCGGTGAGTTGGATGATTGGAAAATCCATGCTCGAATATCGCTTTGGGCCCGTTACAAATTTCTTCCGCAGTTTGGGCTGGGAAAATCCCTCACTTTTTACAACACCATGGCTCGCTAAAACTTCGTTGGCTGCAATGGATGCTTGGGTTTGGATTCCGTTTATGATGATCTTGTTGCTCGCCGGGCTTCAAGCCATGTCGAAAGAGGTTCAAGAAGCTGCAAAAGTTGATGGCGCATCGGGCTGGCAAAGCTTTTGGCAAATTACATTTCCGTTGATGCTTTCCGTCAGCATGACCACGGTGATACTGCGTATCATATTCCAGCTGAAGCTGGCAGATATTGTGATCAACACGACATCTGGGGGGCCGGGCGGCGCGACAGATACTGTTTCAAGCTTCATCTTCCGCGAATACAAAGATCGTTCGAATGTAGGCTATGGCACCATGGTGGCCGAGGTTTATCTCATCATCATTATAATTTTTGTCAGTGTGCTGTTGAAACTTTCCAGCAAATTTATGGAAAGGCAGGGTGGATCATGAATAGCACTTTAAAGAAAACTCTGATCTACGCAGCGCTGATAATTTGGACAGTGATTGCGCTTTTCCCAATCTATTGGACTTTCTCCACAACCTTCAAAGTGGCGAAGGATGTTCAGACCGGACAAATCATACCTTGGCTGCAATTCACGCCGAGTTGGTTGGGTTTACGCGCCATCGGCCTTTCACCTGATACAATCTTTAATGACTCAACTCCCCGCGAAGAATTTATCAAGCGATTTTGGAACTCTATACAAGCTTCAATAGGAGGGGCATCACTGGCTTTGGTAATAGGTTCCATGGCGGCTTACGGACTCAGCAGGTTTCAATACAGATGGGCAATCTGGAAAAACCGCGACATTTCATTCTTCTTTCTATCACAACTGATTTTGCCTCCCGTGGTTTTGGCTATGCCATTCTTGGTGCTTTATAAAGAGTTAGCTCTGCTTGACTCATTGTTCGGATTGATCTTGATTTATGCTCTGACAGTTTTACCCATTGTCATTTGGATCATGCGTGACCAATTCGACAACATCCCAAATGAGTTGGAGCAAGCGGCATTGGTTGACGGGTGTTCATCATGGGGCGCTTTTATCAAGATCATTTTACCCATTGCTTTGCCTGGAATGGTGGCGGCGTTCATTCTTGCTGTGATTTTATGTTGGAATGAATATTTCTTTGCAGCTTTGCTGACGAGCACCCATGCCAAAACCTTGCCTGTTATGGTGGCCAGTCAAACCGGTTCACAGGGGATCAGTTGGTGGTCAATGGCCGCCGTTTCATCCGCCGCAATTTTACCATTGATTATTATTGGAATTGCGCTTGAGCGCTTTATTGTCAAAGGCCTCACAGCAGGTGCTGTGAAATAGCTATTTCTATCTCACGGGTTTGACTGGTCGCTTCAGTTCGGCACTCTTTACCCTGGTTTAGCTTGTATCAACGAAATATGGGCTCACCACCCACCCGCAAAGCTTGATTTGATAACTACCAGCCTGCACAGCTGCGTCCAGCCGGGGGCTTTGGCGTTACCCATGTCGCCTGAAGGGGAAAATATTTACAATGTCAAACAGCAGGGCTCTTTCGAGCCGTCGAAAGCAACATATAGTCCCATTTAAAGAACAAAGCAAGAACTTTTTTCAAAAACAGGGAATTTATTTTCTGTCCTTGCCTAAAGCCCCGTTATCCGCCATAGACCCACCATCTTGAAGTTCCCGCTGGGGGCTGAACGGAAGGGGTGGGTAAAACTCACCTAGGGCTTAACATCCCGGCTTCCCGTGTCTCCGCTCATCTCGATCGGTCTTTCGAACCTTTACTCCTGGTTTGTTTGAGGCTCTGCGCTGGTGCTGAATAGATAAACGAAACAGAGAAAGGTTAAACCCACATGGGTCTTTATGAACACACATTCCTGGTTCGCCAGGATGCGACACAGGCGCAAGTTGATGCGCTTTTGGAGCAATTTACAGGCGTTCTCGTCGCTGGCGGTGCCAAGGTTGAGCGCGTTGAAAGCTGGGGCATCAAGTCCCTTACTTTCCGCATGAAGAAAAATCGCAAGGCGTATTTTACATTCCTGCATATTTCTGGCCCACATTCAGCCATTGCTGAAATGGAACGCCAGATGTCGATCAACGAAGATGTTATTCGTTGCCTAACAATTTCAGTTGAGAAATTCGAAGAAGGTCCTTCTGCCATGATGCGCCGTCGTGATGACCGCGATCGTCGTCGTGAAGAAGAAGGCTTTAGCATGGATGAGGTGAACTAATGTCTATGGAACAAGGCGCACGCCGCCCATTTTTTCGCCGCCGCAAAAGCTGCCCTTTCACAGGCACTGGCGCTCCTGCCATTGACTACAAGGATGTGCGTTTGCTGCAACGTTACATTTCTGAACGTGGCAAAATCATTCCAAGCCGCATCACAGCCGTATGTGCCAAGAAGCAACGCGAATTGGCAATTGCCATCAAGCGCGCTCGTTTCCTCGGCCTGCTGCCATATGTTATTTCGTAAGGGGATTTAGAACATGCAAGTTATTCTCCTCGAACGTGTTGGCCGCCTTGGCGCCATGGGCGAAACTGTTAAGGTGAAGGATGGTTACGCACGTAACTTCCTGCTGCCAAACCAGAAGGCGCTGCGTGCCACTGCTGCCAACAAGGCAAAGTTTGAAACCCAGCGCGCTGTGCTTGAAGCCAAGAACGCTGCCACCAAGGAATTGGCTGTAAACGAAGCCAAGCAACTTGAAGGCAAGGTGTTTGTAGTTATTCGTCAAGCCGGTGAATCGGGCCAACTTTATGGTTCGGTAACCGCGCGTGATATTGGTGATGCAGCTGCAGCCCAAGGCGCAACGGTTGATAAGAACCACATTCACATTCAAAAGCCGATCAAGATTGTTGGTCTGCATGAAGTGCAAGTAACGCTTCATCCTGAAGTGGTTGTGCCTGTAACTGTAAACGTTGCGCGTACTGCTGATGAAGCTGCGGCCCAAGCCCTTGGTGATGATCTCACTGCTGTTGGTGCAACTGAAAAAGCTGAAGCCCGCGCTGCAGCCGAAGCGATGTTTGAGCAAGCTCAAGCAGATGCATTGGCCGAAGAAGAAGGCGGCAACTAAGCCATTACGATTTTGCAAAGGGCCGTCCATCTGGGCGGCCTTTTGTTTTTGGTGCGCATGAATTAGCGTGCGATAATGATCCGAAGCGCAACATCCAATTTCCTCCGCGATATCGTCGCGTGGTTCGTCGTCGCGCTTTTCATGTTTCCGATTTTGTGGTGGGGATTGGTTTCAATCCAACCCGCCTCAGCGATTTATGATATAGACCAAATCAATCTTTTTAATTTTGTTCCGACTTTCAATAATTACATTCTTACTTTGACGGATATGGGCAGTTCGCTTTTCAATTCGCGCGAGGCGATTTTAAATTCGCTTGTGGTCGCCATTGGTTCAACGGCTTTCATCTTACTTGTCGGAGTTTCAGCAGCGTTCAGTTTGAGCCATCACCTCAACACGCACAAACACAAGTTCATGATCGCCGTCTTCTTCGCCCGCATTGCTCCGCCCATCGCCACCATCATTCCGGTCTATGTCACGTTCCGTACTATCGGCCTTAATGATACTTGGGCAGGATTGATCATCGCTCATGCGGCGATGAATGCGCCACTGGCCATTTTATTGCTAAAGTCCTTCGTCGATGAAGTGCCGCGCGAAATGTTTGAAGCGGCTAAGATCGATGGTGCGACGGAGTTTCAACTTTTGTCTAAAATCCTCATCCCAAATATTGGTGGTGGATTAGTGACCACTGCGATTTTGTGTTTCATCTTTTCATGGACCGAATTTTTGATGGCCACCTACCTCACTGACCAAATGCACATGCTACCGGTTCAACTGAGCATTTTGCGCATGGCCGACTGGGGGCCGGTTGCGGCTTTGAGCACAGCAACGCTGCTGCCCAGTTTTGTGGCAATATTAATCGTACGCAAAAATTTGGTGCGTGGGCTTACCTGGGGATTGCAGCGTTAGGCATTTGAGGCAGTTCAAGCATTAGCTTGTGATAACCACGACTTGAACAAGATTTCGCCTTCTTTGGGGCCTTACAGGCCGCTGGACGATTGGTGAAATGACTCGACAAACGTCAATATTTAACTGGAGGGAATTACATGGCCAACTTGGTATCAGAAATTATGAGAATGGCGACACCGGCAATCATCGACAAGATTGCATCGAGCTTTGGATTGAGCGGCGATGCAGTGCGTTCAATTCTTGCTGCTGCTGTGCCAGGACTGATGGGTGCTGTTGTCAGCAAGGCTTCCTCACCTTCCGGTATCACAGATATTTTGTCTGCGTTGAGGAAAGCAGATCCAACTTTAGGCTCGGGCATGAACTCGGCCTTGAGCGGTACAAACGGATCTGTAATCGCATCGCAAGGCACATCGATGCTCAGCTCATTGTTGGGCAGCGGTACCATGTCAACGCTAACGAACGCTGTTCTAGCCAACTCTGGGGTATCATCAGCTGCTGGTGCTTCCGTGTTGGGATTGGCTGGGCAAATGGTTATGGGAACCTTGGCTAAGCATAGCGCTGGGCTTGATGCTTCGGGCCTTGGCAATCTTCTCACCTCCCAGGCAGGCTTCATCAACCAAGCTATGCCAGCGGGCATGGGCAACTTGATGGGAAATGCAAGTGGTGCAGCGTCAGCAACAAGCTCTGCGGCATCGCGTGTTAAAAATACGGTTACGCCACCTGCCATGCCAGCAGCAACTGGCGGCATGGGCTGGTTGAAATATGCCATCCCTGCGGCTTTGATTGCGCTTGGTGTCTGGTATTTCGTGGGTAACCGCGGACACGAAGCAATGGAAGCAAACAACGCAACACCTGCCGTTGTAAAACCAGCCGAAACTGTAACAACTCCGGCTGTTACACCTGCTGCAACTGGCATCATGATTGATAATGTTGATGTGACTAAAAATCTGAGCGGGGCATTTGCCGATCTTACAGGTTCGCTTGGTGGCATCACGGATGCAGCATCAGCAACTGCAGCGTTGCCAAAACTTCAAGGTGCGGCAACTGCAATTAGTGCAGTATCGGCTGTGGCTGCAAAGTTCACACCTGAACAAAAAGCAACGGTGGTTTCGCTTGTGAACGCAAACCTGCCAGCGATTTCTGCTGCTGCGGCCAAAGTTGGAGCTATGCCAGGCGTCGGCGATACCCTCAAGCCACTGCTTGACTCATTGATGCCAATGCTGACTAACTTGATCAAGTAATAATATCGAAATTACTGGAGACGGCGGGACATGCGAGTTCCGCCGTTTTCTTTTCTAGACATACGATCTCGACCAAATGCATCAATTTGGTGAGTGGGAGAGAAGTGCTGGCGTACAGGTTTGAGGATTAGTCAAGTGGGAGGTCAGCGATATTCTTTTAATCGAGTGGATGTAATCGCACCATCAGGATCGGAATTTAAAATAGTTTCATAAGCAAAAAGGCTGTGCCATCATTTATCGCGCAAGGACTGACAGGACACACAGGTTCGCACGCCTGGCAAAGCCTCTCTTCTACGTTCGGGAATTTCGTCGCCGCAGATCATGCAATGGGAGAGGCTTTCGCCTACTGGCAACTTCGCCCTTGCGTTTCGCACGGCGTCTGAAACCGTGTCCTCAATTTGGTCAAGCACTGCGCCATCACGCGTCCATCCACCAGCCATGTGGGTTCTCCAATAGATGAAAATACAACACCATATGTGGAGATATGAATGCTGGGTTTCAACACTTAACGATTGCGGCAACTTCGATGCAACTAAGTTGACCTTTCCCGCGTTGATGGTCAGGCACATATAGGAGAGAGCAATGGACAACTCAAAAATCGCAGAAGACATGGAAGTTATCGGTGCTGATGGGGTGCATATTGGTACTGTGGACCGTGTTGAAGACGGTCGCATCAAACTCACGAAAAAAGACAGTGGCTCTGGCCATCACAAGGACCACCATCATTTCATTCCGCTTACGCTTGTGGCTGAAGTTGAAGGCAAAAAAGTGCGACTTTCTGCCAATGGCGACGTGGCGCTGACCATGGAAGAAGAAGAAAATGACGACAGCGTGACTGAGAAATGATGGACGGTTATGAAGAGGATTGGGGTACCGACGCGTCTCGTATTTAAATTTGAATTCTAGTGACTGCATAAATCGTGCGGGTCTAAACTATATTTGATGTCTTTAAGCGTAGTGGACTGTAGATGTTTGATGGGCCCGTTTTGTTTGAGCTTAAGAAGGCGGGCAACTGGTGCGCGTTGCCACTTTTTTGACTTGTTTTGTTGCTATATTGTTCGCATGCACATCGAGCTTGTGGCTAGCGACCTCATCAGTCACTTCGTGACAGCTTCTCCAAAGGAGAAGCGTAGATTTAAATACTGATTTCATCATGCCCGTCTCCTTTGGAGAAGGTCCGGCGGAGCTGGGGATGAGGTCTCTAGCCACGGGTTCGAAAGCCCTTTTATGCACAGGCTCTGTTAATATCTTTTACGTCGTTAATTCTGAGTCCTTCAAACACTGCACCCTGTTAAGACACCAAAACCATGAACATTCCAATTGATCCACCCGTCGGAGAAATCTTCCGCAGCCCGCCGCAAAATCTTGAGGCAGAGCAGGCGTTGCTGGGCGCTATCTTGTCGAACAACGAGGCGGCTGACCGGGTTTCGAACTTTCTGACGGCTGATCATTTCAGCGAAGCTGTGCATTCGCGGATTTATGAGGCGGCTACGACCCTCATTCGCATGGGAAAGCTGGCTTCACCAGTTACGCTCAAATCGCATTTTGAGAATGATGCAACGCTGAAGGAAATTGGTGGCTCGGCCTATCTCGGCCGGCTGGCCGCATCAGCCACGACCATCATCAATGCTGAAGAATATGGCCGCACGATTTATGAATTGGCGCAGCGGCGCAAGCTGATCAACATTGGCACCGAAGTTGTCAACGAAGCGTTTGAGCCCGATATTGAATCTTCTGCCAAGGACATGATCGAGCGGGCAGAGCAGGCGCTTTATGGTTTGGCTGAGACTGATAAATACGGCAAAGGTTTTCAGGCATTTGGCCGCGCTCTTACTGTGGCTATCGACATGGCATCGGCGGCTTATCAGCGCGATGGGGGGCTTTCGGGCATCTCGGCGGGTCTTACTGATCTTGATGAAAAAATGGGTGGTCTGCAATCATCAGATTTGATCATCCTGGCTGGTCGCCCCGCCATGGGCAAAACCGCATTAGCCACCAACATCGCTTATCATGTGGCCAAAGCTTACAAGGCCGAATATCAGCCCGATGGTTCAAACAAAGTTTTGGATGGCGGTGTGGTTGCGTTCTTCTCGCTCGAAATGTCGTCGGAACAATTGGCTACGCGTATCATCGCCGAGCAATCGGGCATTTCATCGGAATATATCCGGCGTGGTAAAATCAGCGAAGATGAATTTCAAAGACTCGTTGATGTGAGCCGGGAGTTGCAGGCGCTGCCTTTGTATATTGATGATACGGGCGGATTAACGATTGCCCAGCTTGCATCACGCGCGCGACGGTTGAAGCGGCAGCGCGGAGTGGGGTTGATTGTGGTGGACTATTTGCAGCTGCTTGCTGGTTCGGCCAAGAAGGCATCCGAAGGCCGCGTGCAGGAAGTGACTGAAATTACCGTGGGGCTTAAAGCGCTGGCCAAGGAACTGGCGGTTCCGATCATCGCTTTGTCTCAGCTTTCGCGCCAAGTGGAATCACGCGAAGATAAACGCCCGCAGCTTTCGGATTTGCGCGAATCCGGTTCCATCGAGCAAGACGCCGACGTGGTGTTGTTTGTGTACCGCGAAGAATATTATCTCGAGCGATTGATGCCCAATGAAGGCACGCCAGAATTTCAAGGCTGGCAAGAAAAGATGGACCGCGCCCATGGTCGCGCTGAAGTGATCATCGGCAAACAACGCCACGGTCCAACAGGAACGGTGGATTTGCAGTTTGAAGGCAGGCTGACACGGTTCTCGAATTTGGCCAAAGATGGCTATGTGCCGGAGCGGTTTGAGTAAGCAGGAATGGGGGCTCTCTTGAACTCTTACCAAAATCATTTATCGAAGGGCCATGACTGACACGCCAGCCCATCTTTCCAGCGCCATTGTGACTGTAGATCTTGCAGCGCTTAAATCGAATTATCGGTTGCTGTCCTCAAAGGCACTTCCGGCTGCGTGTGGTGTGGCCATAAAAGGGGAAGCTTATGGGTTGGGCATGGGGGTGGTTGCCAAGGTTTTGTGGGCGGAAGGGTGCAGAAATTATTTCGTTGCGCGACCCATGGAAGGGGCGGAGCTGCGCGGGGTTTTGCCGGATGCTGAGATTTATGTGCTCGACGGATTTTACAGTGGGCAGATTGATTTCTATTTGAAAAATCGACTGATGCCGGCGCTGGCCTCAATGACTGAAGCGCGTGAATGGGCTGTGGTTTCAGGTAGAGCGCCTTGTGCGCTGCATTTTGATACAGGAATTAATCGGCTGGGTTTGACGCAAGCTGAGTTTAGAGAATTATGCAGCGATGCTGAATTTAAAAAATCGATTCATATCAAGCTGATAATGAGCCATCTTGCCTGCGCGGATGAAGTTGAGCATCCGATGAATTTGGCGCAACTTGCGGCGTTTAAAGCGCACCAGAAACTATTGCCCGATGTTGCCGCTAGTTTTGCCAACTCCAGCGGAATTTTGCTTGGGGCCGATTATCATTTTGATTTGGTGCGCGCAGGCGTGGCGCTTTATGGCGACAACCCTCAAACGGGCAGGCCAAATCCGATGAAGCCCGTTGTGACTTTGCATGTTAAAGTTATGCAGACGCGGTTTGTGAAGCAGGGTGACACAATTGGTTATAGCGCCACGTGGAAAGCGCCACGCGATAGCCGCATCGCCATTTTAGGGGCTGGATACCGCGACGGGATTCCGCGAAAATTATCTTCTTCTCAGGTTGATGGCCCAGCGCAGGTTTTCATCGCAGGGCGGCGTGTGCCGATTGTAGGGCGCGTTTCGATGGATATGATGGCGTGTGATGTGACTGACATTCCGTCGGTGGAAATTGAGCGCGGCACTTATGCTGAAATATTTGGGCCGAATATCTCCGTTGAAGAAGCTGCAAGCTGGGCCGGCACAATTTCATATGAATTGCTGACCCATCTGGGCAATCGCTATCACCGCCGCTACATTGGCGGCGAATCGTGAAGGATCTGATTTGAATTTCGTTGCTGCCATAGGCCGATTGTTTTTGTTGTTCTGCGCCGAAGTGGGGCGCATTGCGATTTTCATGAAGGATGCGCTGATCGTTGGTTTAACCCCGCGGTATTATTGGGGGCAGATCGCCTCGCAGTTTTTTCGCATTGGATATACGTCGCTACCGGTTGTGGCGCTAACTGCGTTTTTTACAGGCGGCGCTTTGGCGCTTCAGATTTATACCGGTTCATCCCCAGCCACCGCTGGGCAATTGGTGCCGAGCATTGTGGCGATTGGTATCACGCGTGAACTCGGCCCCGTGCTTGCGGGCCTTATGGTTGCGGGCAGGGTAGGGGCTTCGATTGCTGCCGAGCTTGGCACAATGAAAGTGACGGAGCAGACGGATGCTTTGGTTACGCTTTCAACCAACCCGATTAAAT
Source organism: uncultured Aestuariivirga sp. (assembly GCA_964244815.1). Taxonomy (GTDB): domain Bacteria; phylum Pseudomonadota; class Alphaproteobacteria; order Rhizobiales; family Aestuariivirgaceae; genus Aestuariivirga. The sequence goes on from CAXTKH010000015.1 coordinate 48,092, forward strand.
ATCTTGTTGGCCCACGCATTATGGCGGCGGTTGTTTCAATGCCACTGTTGGTGGCAATTGGCGATGCCATTGGCATTATGGGCGGTTACGTGGTGAGCACGCGCTCGCTGGATTTGAATGGCTTCAGCTACATTAAGACCACGGCAGACAAATTGCATTTCTTTGATGATATTTCTTCAGGCCTGATCAAGGCTGCGGTGTTTGGTTTTATCATCGCTCTCATGGGCTGCTATCACGGGTTTAATTCCAAAGGTGGCGCACAAGGTGTGGGCCGCGCCACGACCAATGCGGTGGTGTTTTCGGCCATCATGATTTTGGCGTCGAATTTTGTGCTCACCTCTTTGTTGTTCGGAAAAAACTAATGGCCCCGCATATTGAACTCAACGATGTGCGAAAAGCTTTTGGACCAAAGCATGTTTTGAACGGCATGAATTTGTCGGTGGAGAAGGGCAAGTCCCTTGTTGTCATCGGTGGTTCGGGCACTGGCAAATCGGTGATGCTGAAATGCATCTTGGGAATTTTGCAGCCTGACTCTGGTTCGATCAAAATCGCGGGCGAAGAAGTTGTTGGCCTAAAAGGTGAAGCGCGTGATCAATTCTTGCGCCGCTTTGGCATGTTGTTTCAAGGCGGTGCGCTGTTTGACTCATTGAGCGTTTGGGAGAATGTGGCTTTCGGCTTAACCCAAGGCCGCCGCACACCCAAAGCACAGGCGCGCGAAATTGCGATGGAGAAACTGGGGCTTGTGGGATTGAGCGCTGATGTGGGCAAGCTTTATCCAGCGGAACTTTCAGGCGGCATGCAAAAGCGCGTGGGTCTGGCGCGCGCCATTGCTGCTGATCCAGAAATCATTTTCTTTGACGAACCAACCACGGGGCTTGATCCGATCATGGCCGACGTGATCAATAATCTGATCGTCGATTGCGTGAAGCGTCTCGGTGCGACCACCATCTCCATCACCCACGACATGGCCTCAGCCCGCAAGATCGCCGATCAGATTGCGATGATTTATAAGGGTGAGATTATTTGGCAAGGCGATGCCAAGATGATTGACCGCAGTGGGAACGCATATGTTGATCAGTTTATTTTGGGTAGGGCTGATGGGCCGATTAAGATGGATGTGTTGAAGGGGTAGGAGTGCTTCATCTTTTCCCCCTCGCGGGGAAGGTGACACGACACTTGAGGTGTGACGGAAGGGGACCCGGACGTCGAAGTTGAATGTGCGGCCAAGTCCCCCTCCGCCCCTTTGGGGCACCTCCCCCCTAAAGGGGGAGGATAAGGAATGTGCGACCGCTTTAACATTCGAGAATTTAGCTGTTCTGCGAGAGCCACTTATCTTCCGCTGCATAATCAAAAGGGTCATCGCTGTAATTTGCATAGGATTTGAACTGGGATTTCCAGTTTGAATGATCTTTGAACGTCATCAGCCATCTGACCAAATCCTTCACGGCATCACCATATTCCATGCCGCCATCCCAGCCCAAAGATTTGGCGCGCGAGCACTCTAATATGTAGGGGAGCGGGGTTGACCATGGTGTATCTCCGACACTGTCAATAGGTTTTCTGGCGAAAGGGTGCAGGTTGATTTCCAATTCTGATGCTGCTTCGAGTGAAGCTGCAATTTCGCGGATGGTGGGTGGCTTGGGGTCGGCGACGTTGAGAATGCGCTGTGCAGGTGAACGCATACAGATGTCGGTCAGACTTGCGATGCCTGACGCGCTGCTGGTATGGAAAATGCTTTCGGCATTGTAGGCGATTGGAATATTTTTTCGACCATCGAGTGCGCGTTTGATCAGCCACCATTCACGCGGGTGCGTGGAATAGCGGCCGTAAATTGCACAGGGGCGCAGAATTGTAATCTGCTGCTTTGAACTCCAGAAAATATTTTCCATCGCAATTTTGCGGGTTGAATAGGTTTCATCGCCAGCGCTTACGGTTGGCGTGTCCTCAGTCATAGGTTTGGAAAACTCTGGAAATCCGCTTGTTGCCGCTTCATCAAGCGAACGATCTTTGGCATCAGTATAGACGCTGCAGGATGAAACAACGACTGCAGAGCCGAACTTGCCGCTGGCTTTGAGCAGAGATTTCGCATCATTACTGTTATAGGCCGTCGGCTCAAAAACAGTGTCGAATGGTCGATTGATAATTTCAGAATGTGATTTGTTCTCTGCAACCACAATCTCTACACCACGGGATTTCAAATGTTCGAGCTGCTCTGGGCGCGAACGCGTGACGGCTGTAACATGCCAGGCCTTATCCAATAGCTGATCAATAACCGCTCTTCCGAGTTGTCCTGTTGCACCAAAAACAAGAGCTTTCGCCATAGAAATATGTTACCATATTAGACTGTACACACCAATTCACTTTAAGCGTTGCCCATGAAATTCCCTCCCTCATTCCTCGACGATATCCGCGCGCGCGTATCCGTCTCCTCTGTGATCGGCCGGAAGGTGGCGTGGGATCGGCGGAAGACCAATGCGGCCAAGGGGGATTATTGGGCGTGTTGTCCGTTTCATGGGGAGAAGTCGCCGAGCTTTCATGCTGATGACCGCAAAGGTCGATATTATTGTTTTGGTTGCAAGCAATCTGGCGATATTTTCACTTATCTGATTGAGAAAGAGGGTGTGCCATTTCCCGAAGCGGTGGCGCAATTGGCGTCTGAGGCCGGATTGGCGATGCCGATTATTTCTGAAGCTGATGTCATGCGTGAGGAATTGCGCACAAGCCTCTATGAAATCATGGAAATTTCAGCGAAGTTCTTTGAGGCGGAGTTGCAATCGGCGCGAGGGGCGAAGGCCAGGGGTTATCTGGCAGACCGGGGATTATCGCCTGCCATCCAGAAAGAATTCTCGATTGGGTATTCGCCTGATGATCGCTCTGCTTTGCGCACGCATTTGGCGGAGAAGAAAATAACCGTCGAGCAAATGGCCGAAGCTGGGCTGGTGATTTCGGGTGATGATATTCCCGTGGCATATGACCGTTTCCGCGACCGCGTGATGTTCCCGATCCGCGATCCGCGAGGCCGAGTAATTGCCTTTGGGGGCAGGGCGCTGCGGGCTGATGTTCCGGCAAAATATCTGAACTCGCCGGATACGCCGCTGTTTCACAAGGGCGAGATTTTATATAATTTCGATAGAGCGCGCGGCGTGGCGCACACATCCGGCCAGCTGATTGCTGTTGAAGGCTATGTTGATGTGATCGCCATGTTCCGCGCTGGCTTCACCGAAGCCGTGGCACCGCTCGGCACCGCGCTGACCGAAAACCAACTGGCCATTATGTGGAAGGCGGTGCCGGAACCTGTGCTTTGTTTTGATGGCGATAGTGCTGGGCAGAAGGCGGCTTATCGTGCGCTTGATTTGGCGCTGCCCTTATTGAAGCCGGGGCATTCCCTGAAATTTGCGTTTCTGCCCGAAGGCCAAGACCCGGACGATCTTTTGAAAACCGAAGGGC
>CAXTKH010000016.1:0-51406 GCA_964244815.1 uncultured Aestuariivirga sp.
ATTTCAATTCGGACACCCAAATCATGATCAAGTCTGAGCTCGTTCAAAAAATTGCAGATAAAAACCCGCATCTCTATCACCGCGATGTGGAGCGGATTGTGAATAAGATATTCGATGAAGTGATCGAATCGATGAAGGGTGGCTCGCGCGTAGAGCTTCGGGGCTTTGGGGCCTTTTCAGTGAAAGAGCGTGATGGCCGCCAAGGGCGGAACCCACGCACTGGCGAGAGCGTTGAAGTTACGCCAAAGCGTGTGCCGTTTTTCAAAACGGGCAAGGAATTGCGCGCGCGTCTGAATGGCATGACTGCCAAGGAAAAGGTCTAATTTTTGCGCCGTATTCTGCGTTGGATTATCTGGCTGCCGGTTGCAATCATCGTGATTTCATTTGCGGTGGCCAACAGACAGTGGACCAGACTTTCGCTCGATCCGTTTTCATCGACCTCGCCCTTCCTCACTCTTGAGATGCCTCTTTGGCTGCTATTTATTGTTGGTGTGTTTATTGGATTGATTGTGGGCTGGGCGATGTGTTGGTTTGCCCAAGGCAAGCACCGCAAATTAGCCCGCGAACGGGCAAAAGACATTGCGCGGCTGCAAAGCGAATTAGAGACGGCAAAGCATCCTGAAGCGGTTTCGGCTTCGACTGAACTTTCACCTTTCATTGGTATTGGGCCATGAAATTTATTTCAGCTGATGAAATTGCGCGGCTGGTTTCTTACAAAGATATTGTTGAAGTTTTACGCGAAGGGTTTCGCGCCGATATTGAAACTCCGGTGCGCCACCACCATGAAACTGGGCCGGCCACCACATTGCTTTTGATGCCAGCTTGGGGTGCGGATTTTACTGGCCTTAAAACTGTGACGGTCAAGACCGATAATGCCGCCTTGGGTGTTCCCACGGTTCAGGCCACTTATATGTTGATTGACAACAAGACTGGAACGCCAGTGTGTTCGATGGATGGCACGGAGCTGACCAGACGGCGTACGGCTTGTGCTTCAGCTTTAGCTTCGGACTATCTATCGCGGAAAGAATCTTCGACGTTGCTCATTGTGGGGGCTGGCGCGCTGGCTTTACATTTTGCGCGTGCCCATGCTGCTGTGCGACCCATTAAAACAGTTCTGATTTACAATCGCACTTTAGCAAAGGCGCAAAGTGTTGCGAGTGAATTGGCCAAAGAAGGTTTTGCTGCTGAGGCGGTTTCGGATTTGCAACATGCGATGGGGCGGGCTGATATTATTTCAGGGATAACCAGTTCCAACGTGGCTATTGTGAAGGGCGCTTGGCTCAAACCCGGCACCCATGTGGATTTGGCGGGGGCGTTTAAACCCACGATGCGCGAGGTGGACGGCGACACGGTGGCTGGTGCCCGCGTTTATGTCGATACACGCGAAGGGGCTTTAGCCGAAGCTGGCGATTTAATCCAAGCGCGGGACGAAGGGCGCTTTGATTTCAAGAACGTGCAAGGCGATTTGTTTGAGCTCTGCCGCGGACAAGTTCATGGCCGGAAAACTGAGGCTGAGATTACTTTGTTTAAATCCTGCGGCACAGCTTTGGAAGATTTGGCGGCGGCGACATTGGTGCATTTGCGCAGCTGAAGTTTTCGCGCTAGTTCAGTTTCATGAATTTCAAAAACCCTATCTGCGTGGCCTTGGACACGCCTGAACTTTCTCGTGCGCTCGAACTTGCCAAACTTCTGCATGGCCATGTGGGCATGTTGAAAATCGGCATGGAGTTTTTCTATGCCCATGGGGCCAGGGGATATGAGGCGTTGGGGGGAGCGGGCATTCCGATTTTTCTGGATATGAAGCTGCATGATATTCCAAACACTGTAGCGCAGGGCTTGCGCTCTCTCCTGAAGCTTGCGCCTGCTCCTGCCATCACCAATGTTCACGCTACGGGTGGGCTTGAAATGATGAAGGCGGCGCGGGATGCTGTGGGAACTGAAACCAAGTTGATTGCCGTGACGATTTTGACTTCGCTTTCCAATGAGGATTTATGGGCGGCTGGTTTTGCGCGGGATCAAAAAACTGATGATCAGGCCTTGCGCTTGGCGGAGCTGACACATCTGGCGGGTCTTGATGGTGTGGTGTGCAGCCCGCTGGATTTGCAAAATATTCGCACGAAATTGCCGCGCAAGTTTTTAACTGTGGTGCCAGGTATTCGGCCTGCTGATACATCGGCCCATGACCAAAAACGCGTGGCCACGCCAAAGTCGGCAGTTGATGCTGGCGCTGACGTGTTAGTGATTGGGCGGGCAATCACGGGTGCTGCTGATCCGGTTATTGCTGCACAGACAATTCTGGAAAGCTTACGCTAATGGCCCGCGTTAAAATTTGTGGGCTGTCAGAACCGATGACCATGATGGGGGCACTTGATGCGGGCGCTGATATGGTGGGGTTGGTGTTTTTTGCCAAATCGCCGCGCAATGTGAATGTGGAACAGGCCGCAGCTTTGGCTAAAATGGCCAAGGGCAAGGCCGCGGTGGTGGCGTTGGTGGTTGATGCTGATGATAAGCTACTCGAGTTGATTAACAAACGCGTGCGGCCCGATTATTTTCAAGCGCATGGCAATGAGACGCCAAACCGTATTTCCGAAATTGCCAAGCTGACGGGTGTGAAGGTGATCAAGGCTATCGCCGTGCGTGAGGCTTCGGATGTTGCAAAGGCTGAGAGCTACCTTGGCAAGGCTGACTTGGTTTTGTTTGATGCCAAGGCTCCCGATACTTTGAAAGATGCATTGCCAGGGGGGAACGGCATTTCGTTTGATTGGACGCTTTTGCAGGGTATCAAAGGCCAGTTCATGCTGTCTGGCGGGCTTTCGCCGGAAAATGTCGCGGAAGCGATCGTCACAACAGCTGCGCCGATTGTAGATGTGTCATCGGGGGTTGAAACAGCACCCGGCATTAAAGATGCCAGTCTCATTCGGAAATTCATTGAGCAAGCCAAGCTAGGCGGCTAGAACGCGTTTAGTATTTAAGGATCAATCATGACGGCAATTCCCAATTCCTATCGCACGGGCCCTGATGAAAAAGGCCTGTTTGGCATTTATGGTGGACGCTTTGTGGCCGAAACTTTAATGCCGCTGATCTTGCAATTGGAGCAGGCTTACAAGGATGCGAAAGCTGATCCATCTTTCCAAGCTGAGCTTGACGATTTTCTAGAGCATTATGTAGGCCGCCCATCGCCACTCTATTTTGCCGAGCGTCTGACCGAGCATTTGGGTGGTGCCAAGATTTATATGAAGCGCGATGAGCTTAATCATACGGGTGCTCACAAGATCAACAATGTGATGGGCCAAATTTTGCTGGCGCGTCGCATGGGCAAGAAGCGCATTATTGCAGAAACGGGTGCTGGCCAACACGGTGTGGCCACGGCAACGGCTTGTGCGCGGTTTGGCCTCGAATGCATTATCTATATGGGTGAAGTTGATATCGCGCGCCAAGCACCAAATGTGTTCCGCATGAAACTGTTGGGTGCTACTGTGGTTCCAGCAAAATCGGGTTCGCGCACATTGAAAGATGCTTTAAATGAAGCGCTGCGTGATTGGGTGGCCAATGTGGAAGATACCTTCTATTGCATCGGCACAGTGGCTGGCCCTCATCCTTATCCAGAAATGGTGCGTGATTTTCAATCGGTGATTGGCAAAGAAACCAAAGCGCAAATGATGAAGCGTGAAGGCCGTTTGCCGGATTCATTGATTGCCGCAATTGGTGGTGGTTCAAATGCGATGGGCTTGTTCCATCCATTTCTTGATGATGCTTCAGTTGAGATCATTGGTGTTGAAGCGGCAGGGCATGGTCTCAAGAAAAAACATGCTGCATCAATCACTGGTGGAAAGCCTGGCATTCTGCACGGCAACCGTACTTATTTGTTGATGGATGATGATGGGCAGATCACTGAAGGCCATTCGATTTCAGCTGGTCTCGATTACCCAGGCATTGGACCTGAGCATGCTTGGTTGCATGATATGAAACGGGTGCAATATGTTTCGGCGACTGACAAGGAAGCTTTGGAAGCGTTTCAGCTGTGCTGCAAATTAGAGGGCATTATTCCGGCCTTGGAACCATCGCACGCGCTGGCCCATGTGATGAAGATTGCGCCTAAATTGCCGAAAGAACATTTGATGGTGATGAATATGTGTGGGCGTGGCGACAAGGATATTTTCACGGTGGCTGAGATCTTGGGGGTAAAGTTATGAGCACCCGTATTGACCGCCGCTTTTCTGCGTTAAAAGAAGGAGGCCGTGCTGCTCTTGTTACATTCGTATCAGCGGGTGATCCTGATTATGATACGTCGCTCAAAATCATTCAGGGCTTGCCAAAGGCTGGTGCTGACCTGATTGAGATGGGCATGCCGTTCACCGATCCGATGGCTGACGGGCCTGCCATTCAAGCGGGTGGGCTTCGGGCTTTGGCCGGTGGCCAGAATACGAAGAAGACATTGAAGTTGCTGAAAGCGTTTCGCGCAGGCGATGATGTGACGCCCGTCGTGTTGATGGGATATTACAACCCAATTTATGTTTACGGTGTTGAAAAATTTCTGATTGATGCCAAGAAGGCTGGTGCTGATGGATTGATCATCGTTGATCTGCCACCCGAGGAAGATGATGAACTCTGCATTCCAGCCATGAAAGCCGGGATGAACTTTATTCGGCTTGCCACACCGACAACTGACGATGCACGCGCGCCTAAGGTTTTCAAGAATACATCTGGCTTTGTTTACTATGTTTCGGTTCTGGGAATCACCGGCACAAAAGCGCCTGATTTAAAGAGTGTGAAGCAGAACGTGAACCGCTTGCGCAAACATACTTCGCTTCCCATCTGTGTTGGGTTCGGCGTCAAGACTGCTGAACAGGCCCGGGTGATTGCCAAGGATGCAGACGGTGTTGTGGTGGGTTCGGCTTTGGTGAGTGCCGTTGAAAACAGTTTGAACAAACAGGGCAAAGCCACGGCCAAGACGCCAAAGGCTGTTCATGATTTAGTACGCGAGATTGCGAAGGGTGTGAGAGCTTAAGATGAACTGGATCAAGAATTTTGTTCGGCCACGCATTCGCAGCCTTCTGGGCACTGTTAAACGCGATGTGCCAGAGAATATGTGGATCAAGGATCCAGATTCTGGGCAAATGGTTTTCTACAAGGATTTAGAAGCCAATCAGTTTGTGTTTCCAGGCTCTGAGCATCACCACCGTATGCCAGCGGCTTTGCGGTTGACAACGATGTTTGACGGCGGAGAATTTGAAAAAATTTCAGGGCCAGCAGTTGCTGTTGATCCACTGAAGTTCAAAGATGAAAAGCGGTATGCTGATCGTTTGCGCGATGCAAAGTCCAAGACAGGTGTGGATGATTCCATTCAGGCAGGTTACGGCCAAGTGAACGAGCAGCCCATGGTGGTTGCTGTTCAAGACATGGGATTTATCGGTGGCTCTCTCGGCATGGCGGCAGGTGATGCCATTATTGCGGCCATGCGCATGGCAGTTTCCAACTCATGCCCATTTGTGATTTTTGTGGCCTCAGGTGGTGCCCGCATGCAGGAAGGGATTTTATCTCTTATGCAATTGCCGCGCACGACCATTGCTGTGCAAGAACTTCGTGAAGCAGGTTTGCCTTATATTGTGGTGCTGACCAATCCGACGACGGGTGGTGTGACAGCGTCTTATGCAATGCTTGGCGATGTGCATTTGGCTGAACCACAGGCTACGATTGGTTTTGCAGGACAGCGTGTGATTGAACAGACGATTCGTGAAAAACTGCCAGAGGGTTTTCAGAAGTCGGAATATTTGCGAGAGCATGGCATGGTTGATAGTGTTGTGCATCGGCATGAAATGAAGAGCACAGTCAGCCGCATCGCTCGAATGTTGATGAAAGTTCCGGCGCGTGAAATTTCGGCTGGCGCTTTGGTTGCTGTTAACGCTTAAATTATGGCGCGCAGCGATGCCATATTGATGCGGCTGTTAGAGCTGCATCCTAAAATCATTGACCTGTCGCTAGACCGTATGTGGCGGGTTCTTGAGCACTTGGGCAATCCACAAGAGAAGCTGCCGCCCGTCATCCATATTGCAGGCACCAATGGCAAGGGTTCGACGCTGGCTATCACCCGTGCGATTATGGAAGCGGCGGGGTTGAAGGTACACTGCTATACATCTCCCCATCTTGTTAAATTCCACGAGCGCATTCGTGTTGCGGGTGAATTGATATCGGAAAATGATTTATCAGTGCTGCTTGAAGAATGTGAAGTGGCGAATGGTTCTGAGCAGATTACATTTTTTGAAATTACAACGGCTGCTGCATTTTTAGCATTCAGTCGTACACCTGCTGACTATCTGATTTTAGAAGTCGGGCTTGGTGGGCGCCTGGATGCGACCAATGTGATTGAGCGTCCGGCGGTGAGCGTGATCACATCGATAGGATTGGATCATCAACAATATCTGGGTGACACCATCGAGGAAATTGCGCGCGAGAAGGCTGGGATCCTGAAACGTGGAGTGATAGGCATTGTGGGTCCGCAATCTACCCAGGTGCGTGATGAGATCGAGCGCATTTCAGAAAGAGTTGGTGCGCCACTGAAAATCGCCTATCAGGATTGGCAGAGCTATACGCAGCATGGTCGCTTGGTTTTTCAAGACGAAGATGGCTTGTTGGATTTGCCGTTGCCATCGCTTCAGGGGCCACACCAAATTGACAATGCGGGCAATGCCATTGCTGCCATTCGTGGTTTGAAAGACGCACGGATCAACGATGCTGCTATTGAATCTGGCATATTGAATGTTACTTGGCCTGCGCGGATGCAGAGGCTGACGAATGGTCATCTCAATGAGCTTATCCCAATTGAGGCTGAGCTTTGGTTGGATGGTGGGCATAATGGGCCGGCTGGCGTAGTATTGGCGCAGACACTGAAAGATTTGAATGCGAAAAACCCGAAACCGCTGATTATGATTTGGGGCATGTTGAACACCAAACATCCAGGCGCCTTCATCGCCAACTTCAAAGGAATTGCAAAGCAGATAGTTACGATTGCCATTCCTGGAGAGATCAACACAATTTTAGCTAATGATCTGGCTTTGACTGCCAGGCAAAATGGCATTGCGTCTTCAGCTGCGCCATCTCTTGAAAAAGCATTGGAGCAGGCTGCTCAATTGCACTCTGCTCCAAGAATTGTCATTTGTGGTTCACTTTATCTGGCAGGCCATGTTTTGGCTGCGCAAAACGGTGAAACGATGTCGGCCTTAAGTGGGGCCGCAAAACGTTAGATCGAGCTTTCGATCCAGCTTTGAAGCTGGGTCTTTGGCAATGCGCCAACTTTGGTTGCTGCAAGTTTGCCGTCTTTGAAAACCATCAATGTCGGGATGCCGCGCACGCCAAATTTTGAAGGAGTACCGGGGTTTTCATCAATGTTGATTTTTACGATTTTGGCCTTGGGGCCGAGTTCCTTGGCAATTTCCTCCAAAGATGGGCCGATCATTTTGCATGGGCCACACCATTCCGCCCAGAAATCCACAACCACGGGGGTGGTTGAATTGAGTACATCAGCTTCAAAGCTGGCATCGGTTACTTTATGGGTGGACATGTGAGTTCTCCAAATCTGTTCTGACACAGAGGTAGTGACGATTGCCCGCAAGGTCAAGTTCTCTAGCTATCAACCACGTTCAATGCTTGTTCACGCGCTTGTGTCAGAATTTCCGGAGAGAGCCACTCAAGTTTTGATGTCTGTGTCCAAAGCAGTGCAGCGTTGATCTGGTGGTTTGGGTGGGTGTCTTGTAACAAGCGAGCATAAGTTGCAATTTGTTGCGCATATGCATGATCTGGGCTGGTAAATTCGGGCACAGACCGATCCGTTTTATAATCAAGTAAAAAAATTTCTGTGTCCGTTACGGCGAGACGGTCGATACGACCATAAACAGGATCCCCATTTTCGAGCGATCCTACAATTTCAACTTCGGCTTGGCTATTTGCGCTGAAAAATGGTTGCAAATCTGGTCGGCTTAATAAAGAGACCATACGCAACGCATCTTTTTCAGCCATGTTTAACCGCCTTGACTGTGTTAGCGCATAAACTTCACGCAATTCAGGCGAAATACTTGGTAAGTTTTGCAGTAGCTTATGAATAGCTGTCCCGCGGGACAAATCCTTTTGTGCCACATTGTTGGATTCATAAGAAACTGTCTTTGTAACTTTTTTAATGTCAGAAGGTTTTTCGGGGATGGGTAAGTTTAGTGCCCATTGTGGAATGATGGATTTGGCAGAGAGAATTGGCAACTGGCCCTTAGGCTGTACCAATGGTTCAGGCGTTGGTGTTATCCCTAGAATTGGTGCCACCATGGCGTACCAACTTTCTTTTGGCTCGGTTTTTTGCTTTCCTGTTGCACCGCAAATATAAAGCTCGTCTCGCGCTCTGGTCATGGCTACATAAAGCAATCGGTTACGTTCATTTACGGCCTTCAAGTGAGTATCATCCATATGAATTTGCAATTCAGGTGAAACAGAAAGGCCGGTCAGCATCCAAATCGGGAGGCCAATTTGGTTTGATTTGCTGGGCACGATAAGCGGTCGGTTTTGACTGCGCCCCTTTGGAATTGATGCAGCATCTGCCAAGAATACAATGTTTGCCTCCAGTCCCTTGGCGCCGTGAACAGTCATCAAACGAACTTCGCCTGAGGTCTTTTCCATTTCGCGTTTGATTTCGGTTTCACCAGCGTTGAACCAATGAAGAAAGCTTGACAGTGAAGGCCCGTGCTCAGTTTCATGTGCCAATGCCAGATCCAGAAATGCATCAGTTGCATCGCCAGCTTCAGGCCCTAACCTCCCAAGCATTGGCTTTCTGAATTTAAGCAAGATTTTAGCAAAAATTTCATGGGCACTCAGTCTGTCGAAGTTAACCTGCAAGTGTTCGAGCCAGGCGGCATTCATGTTCTGCGCCGCTTGTAGTATTTCCCATATAGATTTCTGAGAGCGCCCATAAGCCAATTCGAATAATTGTTCTTCATTCAGCGGATTTGGTACAAAGGGACTTTTGAGCATTGAAGCTAAAGCATAATCGTCTTGGGGCAGTAACAGCCATTGTGCAAGCGCCAGCAAATCTTGAATGGCAATGCTCTCGCGCAGTTTAAGACGGTCGGCACCAGAAACTGGTACGCCAATTTTACGTAGCTCAGCAATCAACATCGAAAAGAGCGGTCCGCGCGACTGCAGCAGAAGCATGATGTCGCCGGGCTCAATGACACGGTTCTGAGATTCTAGCCGCCGAATACCAATCCAACTTTTTATTGTCGTTGCAATTTGTCTTGCCAATTGGCGCCTTGGAGAATCTGCTGCTTCGCGGTCCAAGGGAGTGAGCCATGGATCTCTATCTTCAAGATCGTTTGACGGTTCGACGAGCGGCCAAACTTCCACACGACCCACTACATCCATACGGTTTGTAGTGTGATCCTGCCCTGCCATATCCTTTTCATCAAAGCCCAGAATTTGAGGTCTGATTGCTGGAAAAACCTTATTAACGGCGTTGATAACTTCTTTGGCGCTGCGATAAGAAATTGTTAGTTCTATTTCATTTGCAGATCTATCGATATTACTTGCAAAAGACCGAAACCGGTTGTTTGCTGCTGCAAATGTAGCTGCATCTGCACCTTGGAAACTGTATATTGATTGCTTCCTGTCACCCACTACAAATATTGTGCGATTCTGTTTTCGGGGTTGGCCACTGCCAGCAAAAAACTCTTGTGCCAGTGCCTGAAATATTTGCCACTGCGCTGGGCTTGTGTCTTGGGCTTCATCCAACAAAATATGATTGAGGCCAGTATCAAGTTTATAGAGGACCCATTGCGCAGCGCGGGCATTGCCCATCAATTCGCTGGTATGTCTGATGAGGTCATCATAATCATATGACGCTTGCGCACGTTTTAAATCTTCAGTCTTCTCATACACAGCTTTAGCAACAACAAACATCGCTGCAGTTGCCTCAATGCGTTTTAATATGTCAAGCTTATGAATATCGTTCAAAATTCTTGCTGTTTCATCAGCGATAAATTCAGCAGTTAGCGGATGTGCCTTTCGCGTTGATACGGACATCAATGTCTCGCGAGGCTTTAACGATTTGTCTTTTACAAAATATAGTTGCTTGAGATGCGGTGTTTTTTCAGAAGTTGTAGAGATCAGCTTCATGATGGCTGCTGGATTATGCGCCCGAAAGGCACCGTAAGGCTCTAGAATTTCAGCATGAGTCATGTAGGCTTCTTGGTCTATCTGCTCCAGCCTGAGTAGAACGGTTTGCGACGTCTCAGTCAGATCAATACTCAAAGTGTTTTTAAGCAACAATGTTAAACTGTCGCCATTTATATCTGAATCAAGAAGGCTTCTAAGATTGAGTGCCGCGCCTAGAAAATTTTGCAACAAATCATCAAATGATTCGGCACCTGCGTTTGCTGTGATTGTGGCGAATGCATCACTTAATTTTCTGTTTTCGCGGCCTTCAATTTCACGCAAGATGATGTTTTTTGCCTGGTCACGCATTGCTGACGATTGGCGATCATCGAGAACGCTGAAGCCTGGTGCCATTTTTGCTTCAACGGGAAACAGTTGCAATATGCGTTCACAAAATGCGTGAATGGTCTGAATCTTCAAACCTCCCGGTGTCTCCAAAACATATGTGAAGAGCTGTCTTGCGCGTAGAATGATTTCAGGTTTTTTTGCCTCTGCCCCGATACCAGAAAGTTCGGCGTTCAATTGGGCGTCGTTTAATGCGGTCCAACGGCTTAGTCTGTCGTAAAGACGTGACGACATTTCAGCTGCGGCCGCCTTTGTGAAGGTGATGCACAGAAGGGTGGATGGCTCAGCACCTTCGAGCAACAGCCGGATGATGCGTTCGACGAGTACGTGGGTTTTGCCAGAACCAGCGTTAGCAGTTACCCATACAGAGTGAGCCGGATCAGCGGCGGCTCGTTGCTGGCGGGTGGTCGGAAACTTGTCGCTCATATTTCGCGGCCTCCGAGAACCCATTCTTTGAAACGTGAAAGGTGATCATATTCCAACTCATCTTCATCGGTTTTTGGGGCGGCTCGCGGAATGTAGGGTTGATCTGAGTCAGCGTAGCCTGCGAGCAGTGTTTTCAAACCACTCAAATGTCGATCAGCAAGTGCTGAAACTGTTGAACCATCAGTTGGTTTTATTGGCGTTACTTGGCCAGCAACGCGTCCACCGCTTACATAAATATAATCCAGTGCTTCTGTTCTAATCTGCTTTAAATTTCCAAACTTTCCATGGGCCAATATGGCGGCTTCCAATGGTAGTTGTGGATTAAGACCAGATGTCACTTGCTTTGAAGTTGGTACTTCGCCGGTTTTATAATCAATAATGCGCGCTTGGCCATTAGATTGAATATCAATGCGGTCGGCTCGGCCATAAAGCAGGTGTAGCTCATTGCCAATTTTGAATTGTAACTCGCCGCTCAATTCCGTGTGGATTTTTGCAACATTTGCGCGATAGTCGATTTCGTTTTCGATGAGCCACCGCGCCATATTCTGGAAACGCGGCCACCAAAATGATGTGACCTCTGGATCATTTGCAAATGGTGCAAAGACCTCCAAACCGCAATTTAGAAGAATTTCCAAGCTGTTTGGAGATAATTGAGCGCCCTGTTTTTCATTCCAGGCACCAATTGCTTCATGAAACAAAGAGCCGCGCAAAGCAGCATCGACTTGTCTTGCCATAGACGGCAGAGGTTCGAGTTTCAGAATTCTTCTTGCATAGACGGCATATGGATCACGGATCAACTTTTCAACTTCGGTAACACTTATGCGTTTAGGCCGTGCTGCCAATTTCGGTGTCGGTTTAGGTTTTGCAATTGGCCGCATTATGCCTGGATCATCAATTGCCTTTGCAAGTTCGAGCCAATTCAATCCTGTGTCCAGGGCAGGCAACAAATTTGCAATCTGCAATATCGCTTGGAGTCTTAATATCCAACGTGACGGAACAAGGGGCGCACCTTCGACGCGTCTGGAATATGTGATGTAAACTTTTGCGTATCCAAACCCTTGGGTAAAGTCATGCGCAGTCACACCAATCTCGCGTTCCGGCTGTTGCAATCCGATTATTTCTCGCATCGGGCGATTGACCCATGGACCAGGATCGGGTTGAGGGGGCCATTTCGTTTCGTTGAGACCACCCATTATAAAAATATCTGCAGACATCATGCGTGCTTCAGGCAAGCCATAAATTGCTAAACGAGGATGTGGGTTTTCAAGGATTTTAAATGTTTTGCTCATTACAATGGAAATAAGCAATGAGCAGGCCGTCTGAGAATCACAGGACTGCAAAATATTTGCATGAGACTCAATTTCTTGTTTTAAATCCGTAAATGCTATGTTTTCCGGAATGGTATTCTGAGCCGTTGACGCACAGGCGTTTAACGTTTTAAAAAATCTTTCCAAGTGTTGTGCAAACGGCAATATTTCCGATTGTTGGAGTGGCGCTAAAATGCTCGTGATGTTTTGCACCACTTTATGCATTTGATGCCAATCTTCCTCAGTTAAATTTGAAACTAATATATTCGCACGCTCCTTGTTTTTGAAAGCTAAGCTTGCGCGCTCGAAGATTTGCGTCAGGCCTGTGAGTCCTACTTCGGTGCCGTAATTTCTAAAAACCGCAATTTCCAGATTGCGCACTGCAATTTGCATTTCATGTCGGGGAAGGCCCATTTCACAATCTGGATGATGAAGCAAACTGAGTAGAGACGAAGTTGAAAATTTGTCTGAGGTTGCTTGCGCCAGACGTAGCGCTAAAGACGCCAGCCCAAACTTAGTAAGTGGCTCACTGGCTGTATCATCAATTTCAATGTTCCATCTTTCTAATTCAGATTTTACTCGTCTCGCCAGTTCGCGACTGGGTGTGGCCAATGCTGCAGTTTGATTTGAGGTTTCGAGAGCATTGCGGAAAATCAACGCAATAGCGCGCGCTTCAATATGCATGTCTGGAGCTTGGATGACATGCAAATCTATCAAAGATGACTTTATTGACGGACTGTTGGCTAAAATTGTTTCACGCCAGAGATGAGCGTGTTCCGTTGGGCGCATAAGCTCGGACGTTAAAAAATTACGATTTATTCTGCCTGCGCTCAAAGGCATAACATCGGCCCTCGAGACCTGTATTGTATCGATTAATCTTTTTAGCGCAAATTGTGGGTGGTCTGGCTTTATTGTAGCCCATGCCTCATCTTCCATCATGTCATCGAGGCCAGGCAAAACAACTGCTCCGGCAGGGTGATGTGCAATTGCCGTCAAGAGTTCGCGTGTCGCAGGGATTGTGCCGGTTGAACCTGCGGCAACAATAGGGCCGACAAGTTGTTCACTTCGAATGCGTTCAGCCTCCATATGAATCAAGCGGCCTCGCCTCTCGATAGGACCAAGAAGATTTTGAGCGTGAAGTTTTTTGGGAAGCTCCGTTTTTATGGTCGATAGAAGACTTAAGATTGCATATCGATGTTCGGATAAATCCACATCATAAACATCATTCAGTTTATCGAGACTTATTTCCTCTGTTTCGGATTGGTTGAGAAGCTGAAGCAGACTATTGGTCAATGCAATGATTTGAGCGGGTGAATTTGAAATCTCTCGCGCTAGATCAACGACAGGGTTATCAATGCTCCATTGTTTGACGAGTGAAAACAATGTCAAGAAATGTCCTATTGGCGAAATGCCAAGTGGCAACTCATTTTGATCTATGCTTGGCGTTTCTTCATCAAAGTCACCAATTGGGCTGATGCGCGGCAGGATGATTGCTTTTTTGCCAGATTGCTTAAGCAAAATTAATCCAAACTCACGAGCGGCGCGGCGGGTTGGCAGAAGTACTGTCCAATTTGAAAGTGGCGGCTTGATTTCAGCTTTGCCAAACGGAAAGCCTTCCAAAATACTTTTTGCCAAGACTTCGAGGAAATTGCCACCTGGCGCAATGTTGAAGACACGCGGCGGTGCTTTTGGCATTTTTATCCCTGTTTCAATATTAACTCAGCTTTAGAAATTGCATCTGGAGTTCCTACATGGAGCCAATGGCCTTGATGTTCAAGTCCATAAAGCGTGCCCTTCGCAATCGCTTCATCCCAAATCAAATTCATTGAAAACTTGCCCTGAGGTGAGGCTTCGAAAACTCTGGGGTGAACCAGATATGCGCCGATGTAGGCAAGTGCAGCTTGGCGTTGGCGCTTTAACTTGCCATCTTGGCCTATTACAAAGTCGCCGTCGCCGTCATAGCCCGTCGTATTTTTCGGATTGCAGAGCAGCAGCAAACAATCCATCTCTGGTCGCCAGTTTTTGCGTAGTCGTTGCAATGCAGGTTCGCCCTGATCGATCCAGAAACAATCGCTGTTCAAGACGAAGAAGGGGACATTTCCCAAGAGTGGCAGGGCGCGCGCGATGCCGCCGCCTGTGTCTAAAATTGTATCTGTTTCATCCGATATGATCGTCTGAGGTGTTTCAACAGTTGCACACCATTCTATGATTTTTTCAGGCAAATAATGCGCATTGACCACTGCTTTGGTTACATTCGCTTCGCGGAGTTTGTCGAAACCATAACCGATGATGGGTTTGCCTGCGACTTCAATCAGTGGTTTCGGAATATGGTTTGTTAGTGGGCGCATGCGTGTGCCAAGACCGGCAGCAAGTACCATTGCGGTTTGGCCAATCCTCTCGCTTCTCATTATTGCAAGCCTACGGTTAGCGCTTCAGGCATGTTGCGTTCAAACCAGTCTTTCAAAGACACTAATGCGGGGTGCTGAAGGTTTTGGTTTAGATAACGTGAAACTCTTGGCATGTGTTTGAGATAGGCAGGTTTGCCATCGCGCCTATTAAGCCTGGCGAAAATTCCGAGAATTTTGGTTGCTCGCTGGGCGCCTAGCACGGCATAGGCAGTACTAAAGTCAGCTTCTGAAAATGATTCTGAAGCGTGTTGACGACGGGCGATGTAGTGATGAAAGATTTTTTCGGCGAGTTGTTCGGGTATATCAACCCTGGCATCCTGGATCAACGAAACCAGATCATAGGCAGCATGGCCCATCACTGCGTCTTGCGTATCGATGAGGCCAACACGGAAAATGCCCTCGCGTTCGGGAAGCCACAGCAAATTTGGAGAATGAAAATCGCGCATCACTAACTGTGGTGTGTTTTGCTGCGCTAGTAGGAGCAATTTTCTCCAAATAGCTTCGAATGATGAAATAAGTGCATCTTGCGGTTCAGTGCCATGCACATGCGGCCAAAACCATTTTGGGAGGAGTTCTATTTCAATCAACATCGCTTGTTCGTCATATGGCGGTATTGTGTATGAACTCAGTCCGGGCATCTTGATTTCATGCTTGTGCGCATGGCCAGCAAGATCAGCTAAAAGTTCGGCGGCGGCTGACATTGGTTCTGTCATGTCTTTGCCCGCCAGCAGCATTTTGCCGTATACATTGCTTCCCAGATCTTCGATCAGTGCCAGTCCGTTTTCATGATCAAAGGCCAGTGTGTCTGGAACACTGTATTTGCCGATCAATGACAGGTAATAATTGATACAGACAACCGATTTTATACCTTCGGCCAAATGAGCGATTTGACTATAAGGTTTGCCAAATTTTACGACTGGGCCATCTGCTCTGGTTGGCATGTCCATAAGTAGAATAGACTTATCTTCTGTCTTCAATTTCTCATAACGCCTTGAGGATGCGTCACCTTCGAAAAATATTCTTTCGGCATGTTGTAAATTGTTTTGCGCAATAAAGTTTTCGATGACGGCATTGCGGTGTATGGCCTGGATCCAAGCTCCATTCATAGATATGGAAATCTGTCGGGTGTTGCCGTTTCCAGAAAATTGCAGGTTCAATATATTGCTGGATATTGCCGAGTTTAAGCGCTCTGGCCATTCAATCAGCAGAAGATGATTTGGTAAAAGTTCATCAAGTGAAAGATTTTCGACATCCTGGGAATTGGCCAGCCGGTAAAGGTCAATGTGTGCAACAGGAACTCTCGTCATGTCGTAGGTCTGGATGAGAGCAAAGCTTGGGCTTGGTACGTCAAACTCTTCGGCGTTCAGGGCCAGGGCTTTGATGAAGGCGCGCGCGAATGTGGATTTGCCGGAACCTAAATCACCTTTAAGCGCAATAACCAGTCCAGGCCTGGCCCATAAGGAAAGCTTTTGCGCAAATTTTTCAGTTTCAGTTTGATTGTGAAATTCTAATGTAAAAAGTGTCATGCTGCGGTGTTTGATTTTGAAGGGCGCTGAACGCCTGATTTTACAGGGCCGTTCTGTGGCAAGCTGCATATCACGGTGGTGCCTTGGTCAAGTTTGGAAACCAGCGAGACTTTGCCGCCGTGAAGTTCTGTGAAACTTTTTACTAAAGCCAGGCCAAGACCAGGTCCGCGGTGGCTACCAAGTGAGGGTTTGGCCTGGAAGCGATCAAATACTTTGCGTTGAAATTCAGGTTCAATACCGCGGCCATTGTCGGCGACCCAAAGCTGAATGTTTTCACCCAGTTTTCGTGCGCCCATTTTAATTGTTGAACCTGGCGATGAAAAGCCAGCCGCGTTTGACAGGAGCTGCACTAATATCTGTTCCAATCGAACCGGATCCCCCACAATGTTCTCCACGTTTTCTGCGAGCTCAATCTCAATATTCAGTTGGCGCTTCTGTAAAGAGGACGAAATTTTTTCGGCGGCTGATGTGAGCACATGTGCTACATCAAGATCTGAAAGCCTGAGCTCCATCTGACCAGCGTCGATTGCCGAGAGATCAATAATTGCATCGATAATTGTTTTTAGATCTTCGGAAGATTTCCGAATGTCTAAAACATATTCCCGTTGTTTGGCTGTAAGGGGTCCAGCAATTCCATATTCGAGAGTTTCAGCAAAACCTACAATGCTCGTGAGCGGCGTTCTTACTTCATAAGAGACGTTTGTAAGGATGCTATTTTTCAAACGGTCTGCTGCTTCCAGCGCTTCGGCACGATCACGCAATGCTTGTTCGGCTTTCACTGAATCAGAAATATCGGTGAATGTTATAAGCGCGTTGCCATCTGGCAGAGGGACAGCACGGTATCGCAGTATCCGACCATCTTGGTCCATACGGCCTTCATGGGCTTTGCGCTTTGCTTCAATTCCAGTGACACCGAATTTTATATCTTGCCAACCCGCGCGACTGTCAGTGCTCAAGCTCGTGAGTTGGGCCAGCTCATCAACGTGGGGTCTCTCGCTCAAGAACTTACTATCGAGTGACCAGAACCGCATGAACGCGGGGTTGAACAATTTCAGGCGACCATCTGCGCCGGACAATGCGACAGCTTCAGCTAGGTTATCTAGTGTTTCGCGCTGCACTTCAAACAGCTCGTTGTACTTGCTTTCGAGTTGATACTCTTTTGTCAGATTTTCATATAGATATGTAATGCCGCCAAACGGATGCTGTTCGCTGATGACGCGGAGTGATCTGCCATCGGGCAAATACCAATACGCTTCGCGCGCGTCGAGGTTGGTATACATCGCCAGTTGCTTGGCACGCCATTCACGGTAATTGGCTTCTTCAGGAAGATCGCGATTGGCGCGCAAGCGGTCCAGAATCTCACCGTCACTCGGTTGAGTTTGAAGCCATGATTCTTCCAGCCGCCAGAGTTCGATATAGGCTTGGTTGAAGAACCTTAGTCTTTGATCGGCACCGAAAATTGCGATTGCCGTGTTTAATTTGTTGAGTGTAGATGCATGCGCATTGATGTGACGCTCGAGCTCTTTTTCAATTTGTTCAATCGGCGTTACGTCAATTGCAAAGCCTGCTTGTCCCATGCTTAATTCGGCGCGATAAACATTGTATGCCTTGAGCTGTCCTGATTGAACAGCATGAGCGCGGCCAATCAGGCCAGTTGCGGGGTCGGCAACTTTGCTATCAATCGATTCTGTTTTAACGATTGCAACGTTGTTTTTTACAACGCTAGCGCTGTCCTGATTTTCAGTGGATTTGACATACGCTTGATTTACCCAACCCAATGAGCCCGTTTTATTGTTGATCCAAATTGGAAATGGTGCAGCATCGAGGATAGCACTTAATCGTTCAACCTGCTTTGCTAGTTTTTGAGCATCGTAGATTGTCTCGCTTGCCTGCCTACGCTCGCCAGCCAACGGTCTTAAACGGAGCGTTGCCAGGCCTGCCGCGGCGCGTCCGGCTGCTTCGATCAATTCACCTTCCGTCGTTTTTATGGCAATGTTGAATCCGGCTCCCGTGCTTCTGAGGTTTGATACAGCTTCCAGCAGAATCGAAGATGAGTCGCGTTCCAACCAATTGTTGAAATCTATAATTTGCGATGGGTCGCTTGGTATTCCATTCATGTCGTTGATACGACCGAGCACACGTTCCGGTGATTCATCGCGACCGCGCCAAGATATGATGATTTGTGGTTCTGACTCGAATGCCGCTTGCTGCTCATTCAACAGGCGCTCGATGTCGATCAAGCGTCGTCTCGCAGAGGCCTCATCCTGATGAAGTTTGCGGTATTGGCGATAGATAAAAAAACCAGACCCCAGGACAGCTAGTCCGGCAAGAGTTCCTAGCAATTCGGAAATACCTTGCGGCGATGTTGCGGCATACGCATCGGGCACGTCAATGAATGCCAGCGCAGACAAGGCGGATTGCAAAAGAAGCGCGATATGCTGTCCTCTGTTCTTCAGTTTATACAGCCCTCGCAATCTATTCTCCGCCTATGACCCTAAGATGAACGAATCACGCCCTGCCCTGGGCAAAGGTATAGACGCAAAAAGCCTGCTTCGGGAATCCCGTGAGATTCCGAAGCAGGCTTTAAAATCGGCGTTATTGTATTTAAGACACAAGTTTGAACGATTTTGACTTTTCCTTGGAAAGTCAAAACGTTCTAGTAGCGATAAGTCTCTTTTTTGAATGGGCCAGATTCAGTCACGCCAATGTAGGCGGCTTGCTCTGGCTTTAATTTGGTAAGGTTCACGCCTAGTTTCGCAAGATGCAAGCGTGCCACTTTTTCATCAAGATGCTTTGGCAGCACATAAACTTCGTTCTGGTATTTCCCGTTGCCCTTGTTGGTGAATAGCTCGATTTGAGCCAAGGTCTGGTTGGTAAACGACGCTGACATCACGAAGCTTGGATGTCCGGTGGCGTTGCCTAGGTTGACCAACCGACCCTCTGACAAAAGAATAATGCGATTGCCTTTCGGGAATTGTACAATGTCAACTTGTGGTTTGACGTTGGTCCATTTGAAGTTCTTGAGCTGAGCTACTTCAATTTCATTGTCAAAATGGCCGATGTTGCAAACAATCGCCATGTCTTTCATCTGGCGCATGTCTTCAACGGTGATCACATCTTTGTTGCCAGTGGCAGTTACGTAAATATCAGCTGTCGGGAGGGCGTCCTCAAGCGTCTTAACATCATAACCATCCATGGCCGCTTGAAGTGCGCAAATTGGATCTACTTCAGTTACAATCACCCGGGCACCAGCACCGCGGAGCGAATCTGCTGAACCTTTGCCAACGTCGCCATATCCGCAGACAACTGCGATTTTACCTGCCATCATCACGTCGGTGCCGCGACGAATGGCATCTACTAGTGATTCACGGCAACCGTATTTATTGTCGAATTTTGATTTTGTTACAGAGTCGTTCACATTGATTGCTGGGAATGGCAGTTCGCCCTTCTTCTGGATTTCGTAAAGGCGGTGAACACCCGTGGTGGTTTCTTCTGTGACGCCGATGATTGCAGCGCGTTGCTTGGCAAACCAGCCTGGCTGATTTTTGATCCGCTTGGCGATTTCAGCGTAAAGGTATTCTTCTTCTTCGCTCGTTGGCTTGGCAATCAATGCAGGGTTCTTTTCAGCTTTTTCGCCAAGAAGAATATAAAGTGTTGCATCACCGCCATCGTCCAAAATCATGTTGCTTGGCTGGTGATCAGGCCATTCGAAAATTTTTGCGGTGTATTCCCAATACTCCTTCAAGGACTCACCCTTGATTGCGAACACTGGGATTCCCGCTGCTGCAATTGCAGCTGCTGCGTGATCTTGTGTCGAGAAAATATTGCATGAGGCCCAACGGATATCAGCGCCCAAATGCTTGAGAGTTTCAATCAATACAGCAGTTTGAATTGTCATGTGAAGCGAGCCGGAAATGCGAGCGCCCTTGAGTGGCTGCGACTTTTCGAATTCTGTGCGTGTTGACATGAGACCGGGCATTTCCATTTCGGCCATATCGAGTTCTTTGCGGCCCCAATCGGCCAGCTTGATATCTTTTACGACGTAATCGGTGAATGCAGCCATGATCGGTCTCCTGATGGTCTTCATAATTTTGAATGGCTGGCGTTAGCATGAACAGTTTCAGGCTGCAAGAGCTATATAAAGATATCTTTATATGATTATTTTGCTTTGGTTTTCATGATATTCAGCATTTTTTGAATGAGGACCCTGTCCATTTTTGAAATGGATTTCGAGAGCTCATTGGCCAATTCTGTTGCTTCAGGTTCAAGGCCTGAAGTGTCGATGGTTATTCTGGGGTGCGAAACCCTGGATAGGCGCACAAGTTCCTCGGCATCATCCCAAATGATGTTTAAAAATGAAATTATCGACTGGATTAAATGCCAAGATGGCCTGCCTCGCTTGCCGTGCTCTAAAGCCGACAGATAAGCGCTGGAGACATGGATGGCCGATGCCATTTGCGCCAAAGTCAAATTTCGGTCTTTGCGTAGTTCGCGCAGTTTTGCACCAAAGGGTGTCATTCGAACTCGCCTGTGATGCGTCGCAACTTCACATAAAATGCGCCACCCCCGCCGTGGCGCGGGTGGGCTGGTTGAAAGCCAACAATGTGTTTACGAAACTCAGTATCGTGAAACCACATCGGAACTTCGCGGCGCAGTTTGCCTTCGCGTTCAGGTGTGTGGAAATGGGTGTGGCCGTGCAATGTGTGACGTGCAAATTGTGATGCGCCTTTGCCTGTTATAACCAACACCAACCTGTTTCCATATTGGCGCTGGCGTGAAATGAAATTCAGCAGAGCATATCTGGCATTTTCGAGATTTTCGCCATGGAGATCAATGCGGGACTCAGGTTCGACATTGCCTCGACCTAGGCGTTGAGTGGTACGGCGATCAAATGCTGAAATAGCTGGTGGTTGGGTGGATATGCTGGGGCGAGGCACCACGAAATTGCTTGGAAAAATTTCGATGTCTCGGTTTTGAATTATAGGTTTTGCAATTTCGATCAGGCGTGGTTTCGACTTTAAAGCTTTACGCCTGCCCAAGGGGTGGATGGCCTTTTTGACTTCGTCCCAGAGTTCACTATCAGGTACTGTGATCGTTTTGCGGACCATCGTTAGCTCAAATATTTTTGCGCAAGCTGATGTGGCAGCAGCACTGTCATCTGGCCTGGGCTTTTCATGTTGCCTGCTATCAGTGCCGCATCATCGCCCCAACCCCAATAAACGTCTCCGCGAACATGGCCTCTGATAGCTGTGCCGGTGTCTTGGGCTACCATTAAATGCCGAAAAGGTTCTGGCCCGTTCGGTGATTCTGGTGGCGTTGTTGTATCAAGCCATATCGGCGTTCCAAACATCCAGATGGAGCGATCAACGGCGAGACTTCTAAGGGGTGTGAGGTGAACTTGCTGTGCACCTAACGCGCCAAGACTATCGTCAGGCACTTCAATATCGCGGAAGAAGATAAATGACTTATTGGTCCACATGAGGATTCGTGCTGCATCGGGATGCGCGGCCATCCATTCGCGCAATACTTGCATCGACATGGTTTGAGGCGTGGCCACGCCTTGCTTTAACAACACACCACCGATACCAGTATAGGGCTGGCCATTTTTTGCAGCGAAGGCAAGTCTGATAATCCTACCATCTTCCAGACGGATGCGGCCAGAGCCTTGAATGTGAATAAAGAATGCGTCGACCCAGCTTCTCAGCCAAACTATTTCCAGACCGCGTCCTGCTAGCGCGCCGCCTTCCACTTGCTGTCTCGTGAAGAATGCTTCGGCGCAGCCATTTTCTATTTTTCCATAAGAAAGACCAGTTGGGTTTTTTTCCCCTTCTTTGAGCGCAACAAGTTCGGGGGGTCTGCGGTAAATTGGAACCTGGTAAATTTCGGTTCGCTTCAAAGAACCTTCGGCTTCCGGTTCATAATAGCCAGTGAACAGGCCTTCAGCTCGCGCAAGATCTATCACATTGAACGGAACAAAGTTGATTTCGAAAAAATGCCGCGCATCGGTGGTGTTAAGCGCTGCTTCTGGAATTGAAAGCCAATCCTGAAGGATTCCGCCAAATTCGGCCGAACGCTTGAAGCCATGAGCGGTTTTTTTCATCTCCAAGTAAGAACGCTTAAATGCTGCGAGCGCCCTCTCATGATTGTCTTTATTCCATCCTACAATTTTGTCAAAAGCTGTGGCTTTCAGGATATCAGAGCGCGGCATCGCTATTGAACCACGTTAGGATCTTGGGTGGCAACCAACGTCCAGTTGGGATCATTCGATTCAACATCGCGCTCGAACGTCCAGACCTCTTTCAATGTGCTAACTGCCTTCTCATCACCCGAAACAATTTCTTTTTTTGCGTTCAGCATTGCGGAAATAATCTGGCTTTCAAATTTTACGCCAATGATCAGATTCTGTTTTTCGATTTCAACTGAATGAAGCTTTGCCGAATTTATACCAATAAATTTAAAGACATTTGTATTTCCAGATGCCTTGTTTTCATCGATTGTTTTTTCAAATGAATCGTAAACGGCTTTGCTAAGAAGCGGCTTCAAGGTTTTTTTGTCACTTTGTGCGAAAGCCGTAAGAATTATTTCATGAGCGGACTTGGCACCTTCAAGGAAATGTTCGATATCGAAATCCGGTTTGAGTTTTTTGAGCGCCGCGAGACCTTCGTGCAGTTCTGTTCCGGCTTGGGCGTATCTATCCCAATTTTGAATGCTGACGACGTCTGCTTGGTTTGGCGGTGGTGCCTTCTTGGTAGCAGGAGGAATTATTTCGACTGGATTGGAAGGGCGCTCAAAACCCGTTCTCTGGCCAAGCACAGACCTTAGCCACCACAAAATTGTAATAGCGGCGATTAAAAGCAAGAAATTGATTGGATCAAAGAGCAGTTCCATGATGTTCCAGTGATATTAAAATGAACGTTGGCCTCTATATAGGTGATTATTGCCTTCTGCCAATGGCGAAGGGAGGGACTCTTGCGGCTTTTACGTCTTCATGTTACCCAAGATAGATCATAGAGTTCCAAGCAGCGAGTTCAAGAATCAGAGGCAAAAATGGCAAAAACCCTAAAAACGGCTCCCCGTAAAGCTCCCAAGAAGGCCCCAGCAAGCACTAAGGTTGCAGCGGCAGCTGCTCCGAAAGAGCCACGTATTGAACCCAAGGCTTCGACTGCGGTTCTTACCGCTCCTGAGCCAACGCCGGGCCAACAGCCATCTTTAAAGATTCTGGGGCAATATTTGAAGGATTTGAGTTTTGAAAATCCAAACGCGCCGTTGTCCTTGGCACCGCAGCAACAGCAACCCGACATTAATATTTCTGTTAATGTGAATGCGCGCAATCTTGGCCCTTCCGATTTTGAAGTTGAACTTCATTTGGATGCTAAAGCGACGACGGACGGGAAGGTTATTTTTGCCGCTGACCTGCTTTATGCTGGCATGTTCAGGTTGGAAAATTTCCCCGCTAATCTTTTGCATCCTGCAGTATTGATTGAGTGTCCACGCATGCTCTTTCCATTTGCCAGGCAAATTCTGGCAGACGCAACGCGCAATGGTGGCTTCCCGCCGTTAATGTTGGATCCAATCGATTTCACTGTCATGTATCAAAGGCGTTTGCAGCAACAACAGGCAAGCGGTAACGCTTAGATCAATTCAGCCATAGATTGTCTTTGCCCAATTCCTCTATGAGGCGTGCATGGCTGGCTAATTCTTGTTCAGTGAGACGCTCGGGTAATTCTGCGGGCCGGGTCTTGGCAATCAATGTCTGGTTCGTGGTGATTTTTGACTTCAGCTTTATTTCCGCGTTCAATGTCATGGCGGTTTGTCGCCCGCCGATAAGCTCAAGATAAACTTCAGCCAAGAGCTCAGAATCCATGAGTGCGCCATGGTTGGTGCGTTTGGTATTGTCTATGCCGTAGCGTTTGCATAGTGCATCCAAGCTGTTTGGGCCCATTGGATGTTTTCGTCTGGCCATTTGCAGCGTATCGAGCACACGCTCACTGCCAATTGGTTCTTGGCCCGCGGCTGAAAGTTCAGCGTTGATAAAGCCCATATCAAAACTTGCGTTGTGAATAATCAGAACAGAATCTTCGATGAAGCTTAAAAACTCGGTTACTCTGTTTTTGAAGAGCGGTTTATCTTTTAAAAAAGCTGATGACAAACCATGCACCGCTTCGGCTTCGCTGGGCATATCGCGTTCCGGGTTGAGGTAGATTTGAAATGTTCGGCCTGTGGGCAAATGATTGATTAACTCAATGGCGCCGATTTCAACGAGGCGGTGGCCGTCTTGAGGAGAAAGACCTGTGGTTTCTGTGTCCAAGATAATTTCGCGCATTATTTCAGTTTTCTCGAATTTTTGCGATGATCGATTCTGTTTGGGCTTGCAACTCTTTCAAGCTGCCGTTGTTTTCGATAATGAAATTGCTGCGCTTTCTTTTTTCATCGGATGGCATTTGTTTGGAGATAATTAGAGCCAATTTTTCGCGGGTCATATTAGGTCTTAGCATGGCTCGGCCTATTTGTGTTTCATTTGAGGCATCGACAAGTATCGTTACGTCCATATCTTTGTGATGATTTGTCTCAATAAGTAGAGGCGAGTCTATTACAACAATTTCCTTATTGTTGCTTTTGGCATTTGATAAAAAATTGGTTTCCGCCTCCCGAACCAAAGGGTGGATAATTTTTTCGATGTCTCTCAATTTTGAGGGTTCGGCCTCAATGATTTCTGAGAGTTTTTTACGTTCAACAGAACCATTGTTTATTGCTGAAGGAAATGCTGATTGAAGATGTTTTGCGCCTTCGCCATTTTGGTAAATTTCATGTACCGCAGCGTCGGCATCAAAGACTGGAATATGATGTTTGCGGAAAATCTTGGCCACTTCTGATTTACCAACAGCGATGCCGCCTGTGAGGCCAATGACTTTCACTTTGAATGTTCCGACAGAATATCGGCTTCGACCAAATCATAAAGTTCTTGTGTCACACTGGGCCTTAAACCGAACCATTTTTCAAAACCTTCTACCGCTTGATGGAGCAGCATGCCCAGGCCCGGAACAGTTTTGAGATTTCTCGCTTCAGCCGTTTCAATCAATTTTGTTTTCAGGGGCACATAAACGATGTCTGCGACGATGGCGTGGGCTGGCAAGTTGGCGATATCAAAATCAAGTGGCGCTTGGCCTGTCATTCCTTGGGAGGTCGTATTGATAAGGAGATCTGATATTTTGAGGTTTTGCTGGAGTTCCGCGATTTGAACAACCTGAATGTTTTCGCCGAATTGTTTTCGTAGTTCGAGCGCTCGTTCAAATGTGCGGTTTAAAATATAGATCTTTTTTACGTTCGCGCTGATCAGTTTTTGACAAATTGCTTTGGCTGATCCCCCTGCGCCCAAGATGAAAATCGTTTTGTCTTGAATGTCGAAGTCTGGGTAATGGGCACGGATGTTGTTTAGAAACCCCTCTCCATCGGTGGAGGTGCCAAATATTTTCTTGTCGCTTATATATACGGTGTTTAACGAACCGGTTTGGGCAACAATGTTGTCAAATTCATCGACTGCCTCAACAGCAGTTTCTTTGTGCGGAATTGTTACATTGCATCCTTGGTAGCCGTTGCTTTCAAGATTGCGAATGAAACTATGTAAGTTTTTGGGTTCAACGGCCACACTATCATAGACGCCATCTATGCGGTGCAGGTTCATCCAATAGTTGTGAATGATTGGCGATCTTGAATGCTTGATGGGCCATCCGATGACGCAGGCTTTTTTCATGATGGTATTAGGGCTTGTGTGCGCAGGAATGTCAGCAGTGGCAAAAGCGGAAACCCCAAGATGGTGAAATAGTCACCTTTGATATTTTCAAATAACTGTATTCCGGTTGCTTCCAGTTTGTAGCCGCCGACTGAACTTAGTATATCGTCTTTTGCTTGGTCGAGATAGTTTTTTAGAAAATGATCAGAGAAGGTTCGCACAGTGAGTTGGGCCTCGTCCTCGAATTTCCAGATAACTTCTTCGCCTAGCGAGCAGCAGATTGCCGAAGTCAATGTGTGGGTCTTGCCTCGAAGCGCGTAGAGTTGCTTTTCGGCCTCTTTTAGGTTTTCTGGTTTGTGTAATATTCTGCCGCCGAGTACGAGTGTTTGGTCTACACCAACAATGATTGAGTGGGGGTGAGCTGCGCCAAGTGATAATGATTTGGCCTCAGCCAGGCTGGCTGCCAGGTCTTCCACTGGTTTGGCGGCGAAATGACTTTGAAGTCGTCTTTCATCGATTTGTGGTGCCAAGGCTATAAATGGAACTCCCGCCCCTTGGAGAAGGCTTTTTCTGGTGGGGCTTGTGGAGGCGAGAATGAACACTGTTTTGAGTATTTTTTGAGGTTTTAATGTGTGAATGAAATGTTAATAACCCGTACCGTATTGGGTTGATAGCTGTTTTGTCACTGATAAACGGTGTGTTTATCCACATTTGGAGTTGGCAATAAGGTTGTTAATTGAAATTGGCTTGGCTTACTCGTTTTTGTTGCTGTTGATTAAATATATGATTTGATTTTATTAAATTTGTTTGTTTTATTTTTATTCAGAGTTATTAACATGTTATTAAGGTTTGTCGGCGTCACTTAGGTTTGTTACCGTAATCCACGTCCCAACAGAATCCTCAATTTAGAATCCTTCTTTATTGTTATGTAGTAAGCACAATTGAAACCTTTACTCGATGTTCTCTTAAACCGGGCTCCGACGCGACGCCCAATTTGGATTATGAGACAGGCTGGGCGTTATTTGCCTGAGTATAAAAAGGTCAGACAAAAGGCCGGTTCGTTTCTTGAGCTTTGCTATAATCCAGAACTGGCTTGTGAAGTGACTTTGCAACCCCTTCGCCGGTTTGATCTTGATGCGGCGATATTGTTCTCGGATATTTTGGTGGTACCTCAGGCGATGGGGCTTTCGTTGGATTTTAGAGAGGGCGAGGGCCCAGTTCTTGAAACTGTTTCGAGTATGGCTGAAGTCGAGCGATTGCGGTTTGAGGGTTCATTTAAGCAGTTTGACCGAGTTTGGGAGACGGTAGGCTTGGTACGTGGTGCTTTGGCACCGCATTTGAGCTTGATTGGGTTCTGTGGTGCTCCATGGACTGTGGCGAGCTATATGATCGAGGGTGGCAGTTCGGACCGGAAACGAGCTTTGGCGGTTGCACAGGAAAATCCTGAGTGGTTCGAAGTTTTGCTGGACCGGGTGGTTGAAGCTTCAATTGTTTATCTGTTGGGTCAGGTGAAAGCTGGCGCTGAAGCTTTGCAGATTTTTGACAGTTGGGCTGGTGATTTGCCTCCGGCCTTGCTTGATCGTTTAGTTGCTAGTCCAATCAAGCGGATTGTAGATGGCGTCAGAGCCGTTCATGCGGATTTTCCAATCATTGTGTTTGCACGTGGTGTTGCGGCGAGCCACGCCTTTATCGCCAACGCTACTGACGCGAATGCAGTAGGTGTCGAGGAGGATGTTTTGCTCCGTGATGTGCTTGGCCAATTGAATGATGGTATTGCTGTTCAAGGCAATTTATCACCGCAGCTGTTACTTGGCTCGGATGATGCATTGTTTGCTGGTATTAAAACGGTTCTGGATGGTGTGCCAATGAACAGGCATATTTTCAACCTGGGTCATGGAATTACGCCGCCGACCAATCCTATGATGCTTGAAAAACTTGTGGCTGGTGTCAGGCGGCACGACGCGGAATTTGCATGATAGTGCTATGGATCAAGGCGCTGCATGTGGTGGCGATGGTCGCATGGATGGCCGGGCTGTTCTATTTGCCGAGGTTATTTGTTTATCACACACGGCAGGAGATTGGGTCTAGCGCTGACTCGCTTTTCAAGCACATGGAAGAGCGGCTGATTAAAGTAATCATGCGACCTGCTGGAGTTGTAACGGTGTTGGCTGGATCGGCTTTGGTTTCGATGTCTGGATTTTCATGGGGTGATACTTGGCTCGTTGCTAAGTTGTTGGGCGTAGTGGGGATGATTGGTTATCATTTCAGTTTGGAACGTTATATGCAGCTTTTTGCGGTGGGTTGGCGTGGTCGCGACGAGAGGTTTTTTAGGATTTTGAATGAAGTTCCAACATTGTTGCTCATCTGGATTGTTGTTTGGGTGATCGTTAAACCTTATTCGTAAATTCACTTTCTTCTTTTCAAAGTTTCTGTTAGATAGTTTTTTGCAAGCTTGGTTTCGGCCGGGCTCCCGCTCACTCGGTGCGCATTTGCCCACCATTTTTCAAAGCTTGGACATATGACTGATCTTGCCGATCTCAAGGAGATTAAGCTCTCCGAACTAAAACGTAAAAATGCTGCTGAACTTTTGAGCCTCGCTGAAGAGCTGGAGGTTGAAACTGCGTCGGCGCTGCGCAAACAGGAATTGATGTTTGCGATTCTTAAAAACCTCGCTGCGCGGAATGTTGAGATCATCGGTGAAGGTGTGATTGAAGTTCTGCAGGACGGATTTGGTTTTCTGCGTTCGGCAGATGCCAACTATCTGGCGGGACCTAATGATATTTATATCAGCCCAAGCCAAATTCGGAAATTTGCTTTGCGTACTGGTGATACGGTTGAGGGTCCAATTCGGGGGCCTAAAGACGGGGAACGCTATTTTGCTTTGGTCAAGGCCAGCACAGTAAACTTTGAGGATCCTGACAAAGCCAAGCATAAAATCAATTTTGATAACTTGACACCACTTTATCCGGATCAGCGTTTGGAAATGGAAATCAATGATCCAACGCGCAAGGATTTTTCGGCGCGGGTGATTGATATCGTGGCTCCTATCGGGAAGGGCCAGCGGGGTTTGATTGTTGCTCCGCCGCGCACTGGTAAAACTGTTTTGCTGCAAAATATTGCGCATTCGATTACGACAAATCATCCGGAATGCTATCTGATTGTGTTGTTGATTGATGAGCGTCCAGAAGAAGTAACTGATATGCAGCGCTCGGTTAAAGGCGAAGTGATCAGTTCAACGTTCGACGAGCCAGCTACCCGGCACGTTCAGGTCGCTGAGATGGTAATTGAGAAGGCCAAGCGTTTGGTTGAGCATGGCCGTGATGTGGTCATCCTTCTGGATTCAATTACGCGTCTGGGTCGTGCTTACAACACTGTAGTGCCTTCTTCTGGCAAAGTGCTGACTGGTGGTGTGGATGCTAATGCTCTGCAACGTCCAAAGCGTTTCTTTGGTGCGGCACGTAATATTGAACAAGGTGGATCGCTCACGATTATTGCGACCGCGTTGATTGATACTGGCAGCCGCATGGACGAAGTTATTTTCGAAGAGTTCAAAGGTACGGGTAACTCGGAAATCATCCTTGACCGGAAAGTTGCTGACAAGCGCGTGTTCCCATCAATTGATATTCTGCGTTCAGGCACGCGGAAAGAAGAGTTGTTGGTGAAGGCCGAGGTTCTGAAGAAGACTTATGTGCTCCGCCGGATTCTCAATCCGATGGGGACTGTGGATTCCATTGAGTTTCTTCTCGACAAGCTCCGTCAGACAAAAGGCAATAGTGACTTCTTTGATTCTATGAACGCGTAGGACTGCCACTTCAGGATCGAGAATTGTATCGATTCGAATCCGAAATGAATGATAAAAGCACTATTTATGCACTGTCTTCCGGCCTTGGTAGGGCCGGTATTGCTGTTGTGCGTGTTTCGGGGCCGAAAGCATCCGAAGCACTTGTCCGGCTAAGTGGTGCATTGCCTGCACCCAGGCAAGCTTCGCTTCGCAAGCTGGTTTCACACAATGATCAATTTGTGATTGATCAAGCATTGGTGCTTTGGTTTCCGGGTCCAGCTACGGCGACAGGCGAAGATGTTGCCGAGTTTCATCTCCATGGCAGCCCTGCTGTTGTCTCTAAAGTTTTTTCTGAGCTCGCAGACATGGAGGGCATTAGTCCTGCTGAACCCGGGGCGTTTACGCGCCGTGCTTTTGATAATGGTGTTCTGGATTTGGTTGAAGTTGAGGGCTTGGCAGATTTGCTTTCGGCCGATACTGATTTGCAGAGACGCCTTGCCATGCGGCAATTTCTGGGTGAGGCCAGTTCGGTTTATGAAGCTTGGCGTGCCGATTTGATTAGAGCTTTGGCGCTAATCGATGCTGCCATTGATTTTGTGGAAGAGCCAGATGTCGTGGCTTCAGCCGTTGCACAAATGCTTCCAGCAGTAAGAAAGTTGCTGGCAGAACTGGAGTCTGCTCTTTCGCAATCATCCCGTGCCAGTGCTGTGCGTGACGGTTTGAGATTGGTGATTGCTGGCGCTCCGAATGTTGGCAAGTCTTCGCTGCTTAATTGGCTAGTGGGCCGCGATGCCGCAATTGTTTCTGATCAGGCTGGAACGACTCGTGACGTCGTCGAGTCAGTCATTGAGTTTGAGGGTGTTCGGTTGGTTCTGGCGGATACGGCTGGTCTTCGAACCGATTCAAAAGATGAAATTGAAAAAATTGGAATGGCGCGGGCGGAAGCGGAAATCCGTGATGCGGATATTGTATTGTGGTTAAGCGCGCCGGACGTGAGGAGTGAAGTAGGGCCAACGAGGGCTCCTGATTTGGTTGTTGTGAACAAGTCGGATTTGATGACCGGCGGTTCGATTCATAACCGAAATGAATCAGAGCTTTCCATTTCATTGAAAACAAGTTCGGGACTTCCACTGTTGCGTGAAAAATTAGCGGAATTGATTTTAGCCCGGTCTGCATTGAGTAATGATGCTGTTGTTGTTCGGGATCGCCATGTTGTGGCCGTTAAAAAAACGATTCGGAAACTTAACGATATTCTTAATCATCCCGATCTTCCGCTTGAAGTTCTGGCAGAAGAGCTGCGTGATGCTTGTCGTATCATGAGTTCCATTACGGGGCGTATTGATGTTGAAGATTTGCTCGGACGCATTTTTTCAGAATTTTGCATTGGTAAATGATGTTTCACGTGAAACTCATTCTTCTTTGACCTTGCTCCGTGGACGGACTATTAGGCTGTGATTGTTTAGTCCGAGTTTGAAAAATGAATAATGCGTATGATGTAATTGTTGTTGGTGGTGGGCATGCAGGTTGTGAAGCCGCTGCTGCATCAGCACGCGTTGGTGCACGCACAGTATTACTGACGCATAAAGCTCATACGATCGGCGAGATGTCTTGCAATCCCGCCATTGGTGGATTGGGCAAGGGTCATCTGGTTCGTGAGATTGATGCGCTGGATGGCGTGATGGGAAAGGTGGCTGATGCCGCTGGAATTCAATTTCGGCTGCTCAACAGATCTAAAGGCCCAGCAGTTCGCGGGCCGCGCGCGCAGGCAGACCGCAAGCTTTACCGCAACGCAATGCAGAAAGCTTTGGCCGAGCAGGCGCACTTGGATATTATTGAGGGCGCGGTTTTTGGTTTGATCATTGAGAACGATCGTGTGATTGGTGTCTCGACGGAAGATGGAAGAGAGTTTCGCAGTGGTGCGGTAGTGCTAACCACGGGCACATTCCTGAATGGTTTGATTCATATTGGTGAACAGAAAATTCCGGCAGGCCGTGTTGGTGAAGCGCCTGCGCGCGGACTTTCGGAACAGATGGCCAAAGCGGGATTAGCACTGGGTCGACTGAAGACGGGTACTCCTGCACGGCTTGATGGCAAGACCATCAATTGGAAAATTCTGGAAGAGCAGAAGGGCGATGAGCCTCCCGTCCCGTTTTCCTTTCTCACAGATAAGATTACCACGCCTCAAATCTCTTGTTTCATGACAACGACCACGCAAGCGACCCACCAGATTATCGCTGACAATATTTCGAGGTCACCACTTTACTCTGGCCAGATCACCGGAACCGGGCCGCGCTATTGCCCCTCAATTGAAGACAAGATCCATCGCTTTAAGGAAAAGCAGGCCCATCAGGTATTCCTGGAGCCAGAAGGCTTGGATGATGACACGGTTTACCCGAACGGGATTTCGACATCTTTACCAGAAGACGTACAGGGTGATTTTATCCATTCGATGCCAGGGTTGGAACGCGTTCGGATTATCAGGCCTGGCTATGCCATTGAGTATGACTATGTTGACCCGCGTGAGTTGAAACATAGTTTGGAATTGAAGAAGTTGCCGGGGCTCTATCTGGCAGGCCAAATCAATGGCACTACGGGTTATGAGGAAGCGGCGGCCCAAGGGCTGGTTGCAGGGCTTAATGCCGCGCGTGCTGTTGCGCAGCAGGGCCCTGCGGTTTTTGGCCGAGCCGATGGATATCTGGGCGTTATGGTCGACGACCTCGTGATGAAGGGCGTCTCAGAGCCTTATCGGATGTTCACTTCCCGCGCCGAATATCGCCTAGCGCTTCGCGCTGATAACGCAGATCAGAGGCTTACACAGCGCGGTGTTGAGCTTGGGCTGGTTGGAACCGAGCGCCAAAACGCTTATTCCACTAAGTTAAAGGCGTTGGATGATGCGCGGTCCCTTTCCAAAGGGCTTACGCTTACATCTTCTGCAGCGGCCAAGCTTGGCTTGCGCGTCAATCAGGATGGCAAAACGCGTACGGCCATTGACCTTATTTCTATGCCAGACGTCGGTTTGGAAGCGGTGGAACGTATTTGGCCGGAATTTGCGAATCTCCCCCAATTTGCAAAAGAAGCCATGGAAGCTGATGCATTGTATTCAGGATATATGGACCGTCAAAACAGCGAGATCGAAAATATCCGCCGCGAAGAAGAATATCGGATACCTGCAGACTTAGATTATTCCGCCCTACCCAGCCTGTCCATAGAACTACGTCAGAAGCTGGCGCGCATACGGCCTGAAACGCTAGGGCAGGCTGAGCGCATTGATGGTATGACCCCTGCGGGCCTTGCCTGCTTGCTGGGTCATATTAAACGCCCAGCAAAAACTCGCACCGCGGCTTGAGGGATGGCTACACCCCCGTTTGAAACGATTGCCAAGTTTGGTGTTTCACGTGAATCATACGACAAGCTATTGATATTCGAGAAGCTGCTGCTGACGTGGCAGCCTCATATCAATCTGATTTCGCCTTCAACTATTCCCGATCTATGGAACCGTCATATTATTGACAGTTTGCAGTTGCTTCCGTTTTTGCCAAAATCTGTTTCAGCGATTGCCGATCTGGGCTCGGGCGGTGGGTTTCCCGGCCTCGTGCTTGCCATCTCTCAAGATGCTTTGGTTCACTTCTACGAATCCAACACGAAGAAGACAGCGTTTCTACACGAAGTGCTTAGGCACACCAAAACCAAGGGAGAAGTGCACCGGCAGCGACTTGAACCACTTCAGGCACCTGATAACATGCCAGACGTAAATGTGGTGACCGCCAGAGCATTTGCGCCATTGCCATCGCTGCTGGGCTTGGCTGAGCCCTTTATGCGTAAAGGAGCCAAGGCAGTTTTCCACAAGGGCCAAGAATGCCACAATGAACTCACCGAAGCTGCTAAATCATGGAAAATAGCGTATGATGCGCATCCAAGCATTACCGATTCGCATTCTGTGATCTTGGAGATCAAGGAGATCGCCCATGTATAATTCGGATGTGCCAATACTCCGCATTCTTGCTGTCGCCAATCAAAAAGGTGGCGTGGGCAAAACCACGACCGCTATCAATTTGGGAACGGCACTTGCTGCTGTTGGCGAATCAGTTTTGGTAATTGATCTCGATCCTCAGGGCAATGCCAGCACCGGGCTTGGTATCGCCAGACGGCAACATCAGAAATCATCCTACCATGTTTTGATTGGTGAAGCCGAACTTGACCAAGTGATTATCGATTCGGCCATACCACGGCTTCATTGCGTGCCCGCAACGATTGATCTTCTTGGTGCGGAAATTGAGCTTTCGGATTTAGAGCGCAAGACCCATAGACTTGCTGATGCTATTGCACGCATGCAAAAAATAGCGCACCGGAACTACACTTACATTCTGATTGATTGCCCGCCTTCTTTAAATTTGTTGACGATTAACTCCCTTACGGCTGCAGATGCTATATTAGTGCCCCTACAATGTGAGTTCTTTGCACTTGAAGGTTTGAGCCAACTTCTGAAAACTGTTGAGCGGGTGCGCACCACTTTGAACCCTCGTCTCATCATTCAAGGCGTAGTGCTCACCATGTTTGATAAGCGTAACAGTCTTTCTGATCAGGTTGCAGCCGATGTGCGCGACGTTCTTGGGGACAAAGTCTACCAAACGGTCATCCCACGCAATGTTCGTATTTCAGAAGCGCCATCTTATGGTAAGCCAGTACTACTTTATGATCATACTTGCGTCGGGTCCCAGGCCTACATTAAATTAGCGTCGGAAGTGATAAAAAGAGAACGAGAATTACGTGCGGCCTAATCGATTCGGTACAGAAACAATCTGAGCCTAAGAAATAAACAGGATATTAATCATGACTCAGGTTCAAAAACGTAGACTTGGACGCGGCCTAGCGGCTCTAATCGGTGACGACACATCGGAAGAGGCAGTAGTCCAAGATGCCCGCAGCCTCAGGCATGTGCCTGTTGAACTACTTCATCCCAATCCACATAATCCGCGCAAGCATTTTGCTGAAGAAGATTTAGAGAGCCTAGCCAAATCTCTCAAGGACAAGGGCCTTCTCCAGCCTTTGGTGGTTCGCCCACGTGCAGATGGTTCCTTTGAAATTGTCGCCGGTGAACGCCGTTGGCGCGCCAGCCAACGCGCCGGCATTCATGAACTACCCGTTTTGATTCGCGAGCTTGATGACCGTGAAACACTCGAAATTGCGCTCATTGAAAACATTCAACGTAGCGACCTCAATGCTCTTGAAGAAGCGCGTGCTTATCGCCAGTTGATGGACCAATATAATTATACGCAGCAGCAACTAGCGGATTCCATCGGCAAGAGCCGGAGCCACATCGCCAACACGATGCGATTGCTTAGTTTGCCAGAAGCCATTCAAA
The DNA here is from genome assembly GCA_964244815.1 of uncultured Aestuariivirga sp. Lineage (GTDB taxonomy): Bacteria > Pseudomonadota > Alphaproteobacteria > Rhizobiales > Aestuariivirgaceae > Aestuariivirga. Next base: position 35,074 of record CAXTKH010000016.1, read on the forward strand.
CCCAAATTGAAAACGGTAAGCTGACTGCGGGCCATGCGCGGTCTTTGGTTGCCACAGAATATCCTACCGAAATGGCCGATCAAATTATAAAGCTCGGCCTTACGGTTCGTGAAGCAGAAGAACTCGCACGCAAAAATTCAATAGCGCCAGAGACTAAGTCTTATAGTTCTGAAAAAGATGCAGATACGCGCGCACTTGAAAAGACGTTGACTGAAGCTTTAGGACTCAGCACATCTATCAAGCACAAAGGGACAGGTGGCGGGTCAGTTTTGATCAGTTACAAATCGCTTGACCAACTTGACGACGTGATCCGCAAATTAACCGCGCAAGTCGGTTGATCTAGACTTTGCTAGTCGTGTGAGTGAGAGCAAAGCACGACTGGTTATTGCATCGCTTAGATCGGCATTTTTACGCGTTTGAAAAGTTGCTGCGGCGAGTGATTGCTGCATTGATAAAAGGTCGGTTGCGTCGAATTTCTTGAGTTGTGAAACTACGGCCGATTGTCGTTTGAAGAAAACTGGTGGCCGTGCTCCGCGTACCACTGTGTCAGCATTTGGACCGCCATCCATCATACCACGCAGTTCTTGAAGTCTTACCAGATGAGAAATTGCTGAAGACAAAATCATCTTTTGCCCCCCAGTGTCACTATCCAAATTACTAAACATCCTGTCGACTGATTCAAGATCACCCATCAACATGGCATCGATCAGACTATCAGAACTTGAAGAAGCGGTATCTCCACAAACAGCCAGAACATCAGCCGTGGAAATCAGAGTTTCACCATAACAATAGAGCGTAAGCTTCTCAAACTCTTGCAACACTACGCTTCGGTCAATGCCAACAATTTCCAGAAACAAATCCTCTGCGCCGTCTTCCCATTTCAAACCTGCTTTTGAAACCAAAGCACCCAAGCGATTTCGGACAGATGCAATATCTTCTTCATAAAGCGCGAGTGCACCAAACTTCGCAGCCTCCTCGCACGCCATGCGGAGCTTGGATGTCTTGGCTAAGCTATCTGAGCTCAGAAAAACAAAATTCGCAGGCTGGGTGGATGTGATAATATCCGACAGCGTTTTCAGATGAGTATCGCCAACGCCATCAATCCAAAGCACCCGCCGATCACCTAACAGCGACAACGAATAAAATTCATCCTGAATACGCCCGGCACCCTCTTTCAGAATACTCGCGTCAAATCTCGCGGCATCGCCAACACCGCCCACAATCGTCCTCACAACTTGTCGGCCAAAACCGGCAACGGCAGCACTGTCGGCACCATGAACCAAAACACCATTCATCGAGACGAGCTGGCGCTTCAGAAACTGTTCGAAGCCATCTTCGCGCAGGACAGTCAATTGATAAACTCAAACAGGATGGTCAGCAAAATAGGCTGCAACGCGTTGGCGCAAATCCTGACCGACTTCTGTTGCTGCTCTCTGCATGGCATTATTGGAAGCTTGCAAATCCGCGACGGGCTGGCGCACAGTATCAAACGAAACGTTTGAAAAACTATCACCCGAGGCTAAAACCGCACCAGTAGCGATATTCACCAGGTCATAATGCGCGTTGATGTTGAAACGCTGCCGGCGCACATTGGAAACCGTCAATGCAGAAATGTAACCAATACTTTCCGCAACAGTTAATCGAAGCGTATAACGCGCAGGACCAGTTCCCATGGTGTTGAGCAATTCATTGCGAACCAACTGAGCACTTCTGGTGCGTTGTTCTGGAACAGCGACGGCTGCCAATGAAGTCGATACACCCTCGCCCGTTGGGCCTTTTCCGTAAAGCGGACGAAACGATGTGCAGCCTGCCATAAACAGCAAACCAATACTCATTCCCAAAGTCAGCAATAATCGCATCAGCCCTCGCATACGATATTCACAATTCGATTTGGAACCACGATAACCTTTTTGACGGTCTTGCCTTCCAGCTGCCGGATAACAGAATCTAAAGATAAAGCCTTTGACTCCACAGCACCGCGATCAAGTCCCTTCGTAACGGTGATTTCATCTCTTCGCTTGCCGTTAATCTGAACGGCAATTGTCACTTCGTCAACAGATACCAAAGCATTTTCAATCTTAGGCCAACTGCTATCAACGATGGCCGACTTATGACCCAGTATCTTCCATGACTCCTCGGCCAAGTGAGGCATCATCGGGGCCATGACCATAACCAGGAAAGATCCAGCTTCGTGTAAAGCTGCGTTCAACGCGTCAGATTTCTGAGAAACTTGCAAGGCCTGGCCAATTGCGTTGGACAGTTCGTAGATTCTCGCAATCGCCCTGTTAAAGCGCAAGTTGTTCAAATCGTCGGTTACTGCTGCTACAGTTCGGTGAGAAGTGCGGCGAAGCTCCAAACCTGAAGCCTCCATCGAAACTGGATGCAATGGCAAAACAGCAACATCATTGACTATGCGCCAGATCTTTTGCGTAAAACGCCAAGACCCTTCGGCGCCAGCTTCGGTCCATTGGATATCGCGTTCGGGCGGGGTATCTGACAGCATAAACCAGCGCGCAGTGTCGGCACCGTAAGACGCGATGATTGTATCAGGGTCAACGACGTTCTTCTTGGACTTTGACATCTTCTCGACGCCGCCAAGCTCAAGCTCTTCACCTGTTTCCGTGTGGACCCAATGACCGTCCCTATTCACAGCATCAGATGGCAAAACCCACTCACCAGATTTGGACTTAAAGGTTTCGTGGATCACCATGCCCTGCGTAAAGAGGCTTTCGAATGGTTCCTTCACTTGCAGATGGCCTGTCTTGACCATGGCTCTGGCATAAAAACGCGAATAGAGGAGATGCAAAATTGCATGTTCCACGCCGCCGATATATTGATCAACTGGTAGCCAGTATTTCGATGCGTCCTGATCAACAGGAATGGGCGCATGCGGTGAAGCAAATCTGGCATAGTACCATGACGAATCGATGAACGTATCGAACGTATCAGTCTCGCGCTCAGCAGGTTCATTACAATTTGGACAATTGGTATGCTTCCACGTCGGGTGATGCAAAAGCGGATTGCCTGGCTTGTCAAACTTTACATCATCTGGAAGCTCCACAGGTAATTGCGATTTTGGAACAGGAACAATGCCGCAATCTTTGCAATGCACAACGGGAATGGGGCAGCCCCAATAACGCTGCCTTGAAACACCCCAATCTCGAAGACGGAAATTGACCCGCACCTCACCGCGACCCGACTGTTTCATCCGCTTGGCAACTTCAGTTTTAGCTTGCTCAACATTCATGCCATCTAAGAATTGTGAATTTACCAGAACGCAATCATCGCCGTCTTTTTCAAGATATGGCTCCGTGCCCAAAACTGGTGATTTAACACTGCGCGGAGCGACCACCGGCAGAATTGGTAGTTCGTATTTCGTCGCAAAATCCCAATCGCGTTGATCGTGAGCTGGGCAGCCAAAAATAGCACCTTCACCATAGCCCATCAAAACGAAGTTCGCGGCATAGACAGGCAACTTTATGTTTGGATCAAATGGATGACGCGCGAACACACCTAGAGCACAGCCGCGCTTTTCAGCACGTTCAATATTTTCTTCGCTGGTTCCCAATGCTGCCACGTCCTTGCGAAAGGCCGCTAGTTTTTCATTGGTCTCAGCAATTTTTTGAGCAAGTGGGTGATCAGCTGAAACAGCACAAAAGCTTGCGCCAAAAATTGTATCATGACGTGTTGTATAAACCGTCAAGCCATTATCCAACTTCTTGCCATGCGCATCCTCCAAATCAAACGTGAAGCGCAATCCTTCTGAACGACCGATCCAGTTCTTCTGCATCAAGCGGACTTTTTCTGGCCATTTTTCCAAGCCGTCGAGCGCGCTCAGCAGCTCATCACCGTATTTGGTAATTTTCAAAAACCATTGCGCCAGTTCGCGCTTTTCAACTGTAGCACCAGAGCGCCAACCTTTACCGTCGATGACTTGCTCATTGGCCAAAACTGTTTGGTCCACCGGATCCCAGTTCACCATTGAAACGCGGCGCTCCACAAGATCAGCGCCCATGAAGTCAATGAACATTTCCTGTTCGTGGCGATAATAAGATGGATCACATGTTGCAAATTCGCGAGACCAATCAATCGCCAATCCCATGGACTTCAACTGCTTGCGCATAGAAGCAATATTTTCATAAGTCCAAGTTTTAGGATGGATGCCGCGTTCAATCGCTGCATTCTCCGCAGGCATGCCAAACGCATCCCAACCCATGGGATGTAAAACATTGTAGCCACAAGCTTTGCGAAAACGTGCGATTACATCGCCCATCGTGTAGTTGCGCACATGGCCCATGTGGATGCGGCCCGATGGATAAGGGAACATCTCAAGCACATAATATTTCGGGCGCGAAATATCTTCCTTGGCTTCGAAAGACTGACTTTCCGTCCAAAATTTCTGCCATTTGGGTTCAACTTCCCGGTGGTTATAACGCTCAACGGCCACGCCAAATTCCTTTAAAATCAAAAACTATTGCATCCACGTACCAGTCCTTGAAAAGTGCTGCAAGCGTGGTCATAAGACAAACCAAATGACCCCATCTCAAATACAATTAGCTTCGGTTAGAGCGCGCATTACAAATGCTGCGATCAAAGCCGGTCGCCAGGTCTCGGAAGTGACTTTGATTGCGGTGAGCAAGACTTACGGCGCTGAGGATATTATACCGCTGCTGGGGAACGGGCAGCGGGTATTTGGTGAGAACCGTGTGCAAGAAGCCCAAGGCAAATGGCCTGAACTTCGCAAAAAATATCCAGATATTGAACTTCATCTGATCGGCCCACTACAGACCAACAAGGTTGCCGAGGCCGTTGCGCTGTTTGATGTCATACAGACGCTAGACAGGCCTAAACTTGTTTACGCGCTAGCCAAAGAAATTGAAAAACAGGGCGCTTCGACTAAATTACTCGTGCAAGTGAATACTGGTCACGAAGCCCAAAAGGCGGGTGTTTTGCCAGAAGAATTGGAGCAGTTTATGCTTCTCGCAAACGGGCAATTAAAAGGTCAATTAAGCGGTTTGATGTGTATTCCACCCGTTGAAGATAACCCAAGATCTCATTTCAAGATGTTGAGCGGTATGGCTCAGTCTTACCAACTACCCCAACTTTCGATGGGTATGAGTAGTGATTATGAGGTGGCAATTGAGGAAGGTGCTACTTGCGTCCGCGTCGGTTCGGCGATTTTTGGAACGAGGCCGAAGCCAGTCCAGAGTTAGGCCAAATCACTAATCTCGTATCTTTGGAACAGCGGGCCAAAACCAATTTCAAATGCTTTTGCGAAAGAGCAATGCAGCCCTCAGTTCCTTTCATGCCATCTGTCACATGCAGGAATATGGCACTACCGAAACCCCGTACCCGTGGTCTTTGATTGTGGTTGGTTGATACTACGATGTTATAAGCGTTGTCGGAGCGCCATAACCCCTCATGGCTCGCAGCATATGGCAGTTTGACATACTGGTTATAGTAGAGGTCGCCTGGAGCGTCGCACCAGCCGTCGGATCTTTTTAGCGGCTTAGATTTAATTTGCGTATTGGGTCGCACTATTTTGTCTGGGCGATAGTAAAGCTGTTCAAGCTTGAAAATGCCGATCGGACTGGCCCCGTCACCTTCCCTTTTCATAAAACGGCGTCCGGCGTTGCCCAGCCTGCAGGGAAACTGGGTCGCCCCGATCACGAGTATGCCACGGCTTGAACACGCGTTAATCGCGCGTACGTGAAGTTGTGTTATCATTTTGCTCACGGTGAGTTGTGTTGTCGGTTAGGCCTCGTTCAGGCATTGAGCATAACATGAATTTCACCACAAATTGAAAATGCGGGAAAAACGAACATGTCTACCACGAAGAAAATTCTGCTTGTTGATGATGATGATACGTTGCGTGAAACGTTGAAAGAACAATTTAGCCTGCATGATGAGTTTGTAGTCATGGACGCGGCGACGGCAACGGCTGGCGTCAAGGCGCTGAAAGCAGATCATGCTGATATCGTTATTCTGGATGTAAATTTGCCTGACATGGACGGCAGAGAAGCCTGTAAAATTATGCGCCGTAATGGCTTCAAGGGGCCAATTGTGATGCTGACGGCCCAAGGGTCAGACTCCGACACTATTTTAGGTTTGGACTCTGGTGCCAATGACTATGTAACCAAGCCATTCCGTTTTGCAGTTTTGCTCGCCCGTATCCGTTCGCATTTGCGCCAACATGAGCATAGCGAAGATGCTGTTTTTCAGATTGGGCCATATGTATTCAAGCCTGCTGGGAAAGTTCTGATCCGTGATGACAACAAGAAAATTCGGCTCACTGAGAAAGAAACTTCGATTATCAAGTTTCTCTATCGTTCGGGCGAACAAAGTATGAGCCGAGAGACTTTGCTGCAGGATGTCTGGGGCTACAATGCAGGTGTTTCAACCCATACATTAGAAACCCATATATACCGTCTGCGCCAGAAAATTGAGCGCGATCCAGCCCATGCGGAGATTCTGGTGACAGAAGGTGGCGGATATAAGCTGATCCCTTGATTTCAGCGGCTAATCGCAGTCAAAGGGAAGCTTGATTCGATAAAGGGCAGAAAACCTCGCATGAGTGTTCGTGCAGATGCTGAAACATTGCGCCAAATTCCGATTTTTCGGGAATGCGAATCCGTGCCTTTGCAGATCATGGCCTTTGCTGCTGAGCGCCAAGAGTTCGCGCTTGGTGAAGAAATTTTGACTGAAGGCAAAAAGGCCAGAGCGGCATTTTTTGTTTTGAACGGCAGTGTTGATTTACGAAGGCTGGGCCAAAGCATCGGCCGTGCTGAACCTGGTGCACTTCTGGGTGAAGTTGCAATGATTGGCGGAAATCCCAGTACCCTGACCGCAAAAGCGCTCGATCTCGTTTCAACAGCCCGCATCAGCCATGATTTGTTTTTGCGTGTTGCGAAAGAATATCCTGAATTTGGGCGCGTGGTTCTGCACAATCTTTCTGAGAAGCTTGTGAATTCGGTTCGCGAATATGAATCAGTACGCGTGTTGCTCACCAAGGCGCGGAAATTTTCCGACCTTTAACCAATATTGAAATCGAACTTGGCAATTACTGGCACATGGTCCGATGGTTGGGGCCAACTGCGAACATGGCGCAACACTTCAATCCCCGTGCAGCGATCCGAAATGGCTTTGTTCGCCCATATATGATCAAGTCTCCGGCCACGGTCAGATATATCCCAATCCTTGGCGCGGTAGCTCCACCATGTATAAAGTTTTTTGTGAGCCGGAACGAAATTGCGCATCACATCCTGCCAGTCACCCGCTTTTTGAATGCGCACAAAGCCTTCAACTTCGATTGGTGTGTGACTGACGACCTTTAAAAGTTCACGGTGTGACCATACATCGTTTTCCAAAGGTGCTACGTTCAAATCACCAACTGCAATGCCGCCATAACCCTCGGGCATCGCGTCGGCTTTTGACCATTCTTCCATCTCGTCTATGAAAGCGAGTTTATGAGCAAATTTTTCGTTGACGACCGGGTCAGCTTCGTCCCCACCAGCAGGCACATATAAATTATGCAACACAAACGGAAGGTCACCTTCAAACTTCACACTCACATGACGGCTGTCGCCCTTGGTGCAAAAATCGCGCGAGAATTGAGTGTTGAACGGAATCCGCGAAACGATGGCAACGCCGTGATAGCCTTTTTGTCCAAACTCAGCGATGTGCGTATAGCCCATTTCCTTCAACGGGCCCGATGGAAATTGGCCTTGTGGGCATTTGGTTTCTTGCAGACATAAAATATCAGGTTTGGCCTCGTTCAAAAGGCGTTGAACCAAGCCGATGCGCAAGCGCACAGAGTTGATATTCCAAGTTGCAAGTGAAAAGCCCATGCCAAACAAATGGCATGGGCTTTCGATATGAGCAAGAACTGAATTTTTAGATCAAATCTTAATTCCGTCTGCCTTCCGGCCGATCAATTTTTCCAATGAACAGCTTTGGATCAAACTTTCCACCCGTTTGGATATTTGCCAGTTGAACAGTGGTACGACGATCTTTACCATCGACAATAACCCATTGCTGAAGTTGACCACGTTGTTCGTCAAACACGAGAATTATATAACCACCAAGCGAGCTTTTACGGTCTGCCAAAGAAATGCTGGTAATGCCGTCTTTGCTTTCAAATCCAATTACATCAGTTTCGGCGGCTAGATCTACCTGAGGTGAAACCACAAGCCGAAGCGGTGTAGCACTCAGTGGAAATTGATCGCCTTTTTCTTTGGCACGGTTCTTGATTGTAAGCCATCTGCCATCTGCAACAATCAGCATAGGATTTGGCGCTGCATATTCAAACCGTAACTTGCCGGGTTTGCTGATCAGCAATACGCCTTGAACCATCTGGCCTTTAGAACTGATCTGGGTAAAATCACTCTTCATGCTTTGAAAGCTGTTCAAGAAAGAATTGATTTTTTGCATCGAGCGTTTCTGCTCTGCATTGAGCGAAACTACAGGATATTTTTGTGCAGCCATCAAAATCGGAGACGTTGCAAGAACGCCAGTCATCACTAAAGTGGCAAATATCAGCTTCATAAAATTTTTCATCATTAACTTTCGAATCTCTCAAATTAGCGCCATTGCTATAGTTCAGGATCATCTAGACACACAAGCGGGCCGATTTACGGCGACAATGAGCTAAAGCCGCGCACTATCTCCCGGAACCAGGATTTCGCGTTTACCAGTGGCATTTGCCGCTGAAATGAGCCCCTCTTTTTCCATGCGCTCGATCAAGCTGGCTGCCTTGTTATAGCCCACTTGCAGGCGCCGCTGCACGTAACTGGTTGATACTTTCTTATCACGCAAAACAACGGCCACAGCCTGGTCGTACAATTCATCGCCGGACCCGCCGATAGCGCCAGCCATGGCGCCACCTTCGCCGCCCAATTCGTCTTCATCGACCTCTTCAGTCACCGCTTCAACATACTCAGGTTGGCCTTGGGCTTTGAGGTGATTTACGATCTCTTCGACTTCACTATCGGTCACAAATGGAGCATGGAGACGCGAGATCCGTCCGCCGCCTGCCATGTAAAGCATGTCGCCTTGGCCGAGTAGCTGCTCAGCGCCCTGCTCTCCGAGAATCGTCCGGCTATCGATTTTCGATGTTACCTGGAAAGAAATACGGGTTGGGAAGTTGGCTTTGATTGTACCGGTGATCACGTCAACCGATGGACGCTGTGTTGCCATCACCACGTGGATGCCAGCAGCACGCGCCATCTGCGCCAGGCGTTGCACGGCGCCTTCAATATCTTTGCCCGCCACCATCATAAGATCAGCCATTTCGTCGATGATCACGACGATGTAGGGCAAGCATTGAAGATCCATGTCTTCTTGTTCGAAGATTGGTTTACCCGTGTCAGGCTCAAATCCCGTTTGGACTGTACGCGAAAGCTTCTCCCCCTTGGAAATCATCTGGGCGATTTTGGCGTTATAGCCGTCGATGTTACGCACACCGGTTTTAGACATTTTCTTGTAGCGATCTTCCATTTCACGCACCGCCCATTTGAGAGCAACCACAGCTTTGCGTGGATCGGTTACAACGGGTGCAAGAAGATGTGGGATGCCTTCATAGACTGAAAGCTCGAGCATCTTTGGATCGATCATGATCAACTTACATTTGTCTGGCGGCAAACGGTAAAGGAGTGAGAGGATCATTGTGTTGATGCCCACCGATTTTCCTGAACCTGTGGTACCCGCGATCAGCAAATGCGGCATGCGCGCCAGATCGGCAAAAATTGGCTCGCCGCCAATGTTTTTGCCCAAGGCCAAAGCAAGCGTTGTATTGTTGTTGATGAAGCTTTCGGTCTGCATCAACTCGCGCAAATAAACGGTTTCGCGCTTAGGGTTAGGTAGCTCGATACCGATTGCATTACGGCCCGCTACGACAGCGACACGAGCGGATATGGCACTCATTGAACGGGCGATATCATCGGCCAGGCTGATCACACGAGAAGACTTGATGCCAGGGGCTGGCTCGAGTTCATAAAGTGTCACAACGGGACCTGGACGTACGTTGATGATTTGGCCGCGCACACCAAAGTCTTCCAAGACGCCTTCAAGACGCCTTGCGTTTTCAGCTAGTAACTCTGGTGCGAACTCGGGCTGACGCCCAGCTTTCTTTGGTTCACTCAGCAGCGTGAGCGGAGGAAGTTCGAAGTGATTTTCCGAAGCCTTGCCTTTTGGTTTCAATACAGACTTTGGCGAAGCTTTTTTGGAAACAACTGGCGCTTCTTCAACTTCGTCGTCTTCCAACATTTCAATTGGATCTTCATAGTCGTCCTGAATGTCGTCAACAAAATCAGCGCCAGCTTCTTCGTTTGATGCGCCGCCAGCCAATGAAGGCTCGATACGGGCCGTTTTCGCTTTCAATGATTTTTTGAGATTGAGGGGTGCAAAACGGCTGAGCACATCTTCCGATGTCGCCTTGATTTGTGAAGATTTTAGAGATTTTGGTTTTGGTTTAGGTTTCATTGCAGCCAAGGCTGACCAGACCGCCGAAATTTTCTTCGACCATGCTTCGCGTTGCGGCGCTTCTGCTTTTGATTGGCGCGCTGGCTTTTTGGGTGATGACGGTTGTGGGTTTGAAATACTGGTAAATTCCAAAACCTGAATTGTTGTCCAGACGAAAGCGCTGAAAGACAGAATGGCTACAATGGATTTGACGATGAATCCCTTTATGCCAATCGATAGGATCGAAAAAAACAGGCTTGAAAGAATATCACCCAAATTTCCGCCTAGACCAGCGGCCAAGTGCCAAAAGTTTGGTGTCGGGAAACAGGCTGCCAAAATACCAAATGAGATTGTTGCGCCAATCCAGCTTAAGCCTGAACGACGGAAGTCATTTGGCAGTTGATGATCAAAAAGGCCGATCACCCATTTCAAGGGTAAAAAAATAAGTGGCAGAGTTGCCAGTCCAAAATTCTGTATCAGTTGGTCGGCAATAATGGCACCGGGTGATCCAAGCCAATTGACAGGTTTGCTACCAGTTGCATGATTGAATGATGGATCAGTATTTGACCAAGTGGCCAAGGCTACGGCCAAAACTACGATCAACAAGAAACATATGATGCCAGCAAGTTCAAAGCTGCGGCGAATGAGAAACATTTTCAATCTGGCCGGGATGGTGCTTTCATCCGTTTCGATTGATTGATTAAGAGCCATGCCATTTCTCCACACGCTGACAGACCCCATTTCGAGTGGGGTCTAATAAAAGGTTAATGGCAGTGTGAAGGGATAGAGTTAAAGCACCGTAAATATGGGGCTACGCCAAATAAAAAGCGACCCCGATTTTTTCGGAGGCGCTGATTTAGGTTAGTTGAATAGGTGCTTATGAATAAGCGCGTTCGCCGTGACTTGAAATATCCAGACCTTCGCGTTCTGATTGTTCATCAACACGCAAACCAACAGTATATTTGCAAATCAAACATGCAACGAAGCTTACAACAGCTGAGAGTACTGCTGCTGTAACGATATCCCACAATTGCGCAGTCATCTGAGCTGAGAAGACATAGTCCAGAACAGTTGATGTTGTATCTGTGGCCAAGTAATTTGTAACGCCTGAACCCCCAAGTGCAGGATTGACAAAAATACCAGTCATCAATGCACCCAAGATACCGCCGATGCCGTGGACACCGAAGACATCAAGTGCGTCATCATAACCGAGCTTGGCTTTCAACCAAATTACTGAATAGAGGCAGATTACACCAGCTGCGGCACCAATCACGATGGCACCCATTGGCCCTACCCAACCGCAAGCGGGGGTAATAGCCACAAGACCTGCAACCACACCCGAAGCTGCGCCCAACAAGCTGGCGTGGCCACGTACCATCCACTCCACAGTAACCCACGCCAGAGCTGCAGCAGCAGCACCCAGAATGGAGTTGAGCAAGACTAATGCTGTAAGGCCGTTAGCTTCCAGATTGGAACCGGCGTTAAAGCCGAACCAGCCAAACAGAAGCAAACCAGTGCCGATCAATGTTACTGTGAGGTTATGCGGAGCCATTGGTTCCTTGTTCAAACCAACACGCTTTCCAAGCATCAATGCACATACAAGGCCAGCAATACCGGCATTGATATGAACCACTGAACCACCAGCAAAGTCGAGTGCACCCTTGTTGAACAACCAACCATTGGCTGCGTTAACAGCGTCGTTGTAAGCGGACAGAATACTTGCTTTATCCGCATCGGTTGTTGCAGCTGCCAATTTGGCCAAGAAATCTGCAGCAGCTGAATCACCAACAGCAGCTTTTACAACATCGATGTTAGCAGCGCTCAATGTGTAAGCGTCTGGGCCGGCCCACCACCAGACCATATGGGCCATTGGCAGATATGAGAAGCAGAACCAGATTGTCAGGAACAACAAAACAGCTGAAAACTTCATACGTTCAGCAAATGCACCAATGATAAGAGCTGGTGTAATTGCAGCGAATGTGAGCTGGAAAATCACATAAACGTATTCTGGAATATAGGTTTCCTTCGAGAAGGTAGCGGCCATACTATTCGTGGTGATGCCAAATAGACCCCACTTCGAGAACCCGCCGATAAAGCCAGCGGTAGCGCCGCTGCCGTTTGTGAAGGCAAGTGAGTAACCAAACAGCACCCACAAAATTGCGATCAAACTAAAACAGATTGTGACCTGCATCAAAACAGACAGCACGTTTTTCGAACGTACCAAACCACCATAAAACAGTGCCAGTCCTGGTATTGTCATCAATACGACCAATGCAGTCGCTGTTAACATCCAAGCCGTGTCACCCTTGTTTACAGTCGCAGCAGCTAAGGCCTGCGTTGCAGGGAGCAGGGCTGAGAGCCCCAAGCCCGTTCCCAGCGCCATCAGTCTTTTGGGCAAATTTGCCATTTTCATTTTCTTATTCCTTTCTGAAATGTTCTGATCAAAGTGCTGCAGCGCCGGTTTCACCGGTGCGCACGCGAATTGCTTGTTCAAGGGGGAGCACAAAAATCTTGCCATCGCCAATTTGCCCGGTCTTGGCTGCAGTTTGGATAGCTTCGACAACCTTGGCAGCAAGATTTCCTTCAACTGCTACTTCAATGCGTAACTTTGGTACAAAACTTACGGCATATTCCGCGCCGCGATAAAATTCCGTGTGTCCGCGCTGGCGACCATGGCCTTTTACTTCTGTAACGGTGATCCCCTGAACGCCGATAGCGCCCAAAGCTTCTCTCACTTCTTCAAGCTTGAAGGGTTTTATGACAGCGATAATGTATTTCATAGGCGAGCCTTTCTCCTGTTCGGAGTTAGGCATAACAAGTTACGTGCCAGATTCACAATTTAGGTTATGCGATTGAAATATAATGACTATTCAAAAATACGAACAAAATGAATCAATGGTGAGTGATTAATAAATATGCAGAAATATAAAACTGCATACTATTTAATCACGCGACTTTCTTTCGCTTTTTAATTTGGCTTCATAAGTTTGCCAGTTGGATGTTTGGTCCATCCCCAGTTTGGCGAGGTAGTTCCAAGTATAGAGTCCGGTTGAATGCATATCACTGAAAATCAGCCGGACTGCATAAGAGCCAACCGGTTCTGCTTTGGTTATTTTGACATTACGCTTACCAGAAACCAGTGTTTCTTGGCCCGGCCCATGGCCTTTAACTTCAGCGCTGGGGCTTTCAACGCGCAGATACTCGGCGCTTAGCGTGTAAGTCGCACCATCTTGGAATGAAACGAGAAGCTTCGAGCCAGAATCTTGAACCCGCAGTTCTGTTGGCCAAGCATCAGTCACGGTTGATCTCTCGCGCTTCTCCTGCCAACATAATGGGAATTCCGTCACGGATTGGATAGGCAAGCCCTGCAGCGCGCGCGATTAACTCGGCACTACTCGCATCATATTCCAATCTCGTCTTGGTTACAGGACAAACCAGAAGTTCCAGCAATCTAGGATCAACGTGGCGTGGTTCCATTATTGCATCCTGCGGCTTGTACCATTTGATGTTTTGGCCAAAGCCAACTCAGTGAGGGCTACCAAGACATCAGCGCGAGATTTCAAATCTGGCGCTTCGAGCAAGGCTTGCTTATCGCGAGCGGGGTAGGGCGCCAAGAGTGACAGTGTATTAACAAGAACTTCTGTTGAGACAGCCTCAACCTCAGTCCAATTAGCACTCATATCATTGGCCTCGAGATACTGCCGGAATGCCGTGATCAGTTGCTCGCGATTCACACTGCGGGCACCTGTCTCGCTTACAAAATCGACGGCGTAGGGTCGGTAATCCACCGAGGCTTGACGGAAAGGAGTTGCGACATCCAATTCATCGACAATGGCAAAGCGGCAGACGCCCGTAATAGTTACCAATAATCTGCCATCGTCAGTTTCAGAATAAGATGTGATACGTCCCACACAGCCAACGGATTCAAGGGCTGGCTGGTTCGAGTCGTTACTGCCTTGGGGTTGAATAATGCCTATAACCCGTTCCGCTTTCATGGCCTCTTCGATCATCAGCAAATAGCGCGGCTCAAAAATATTGAGAGGCAGATCAGTTCTCGGCAAGAGCAGTGCGCCTGCTAACGGAAAAAGCGGAATGGTTTTGGGGAGATCTGAAGGTTCTCTATAGCGTGATGAAATGGACATCGTTTTTCCTCATGAGAACAATACGGATGAAAGTTTGCGCCGGCCCATTAATGTTGCTTCATCTTTGGGACCCCAGGCTTCGAAGAAAGATACAAGTTGCTTGCGGGCCGCATCTTCGTTCCAACTGCGATTTTTGCGGATAACATAGATCAATTGGTCGATGGCTTCGCTGCGCTGATTGGAACCATTCAATACAACGGCGAGTTCAAGCCGGGCGGCAAAATCATCGGGAGTCTTGGCGATGACTGCTTCGAGCCTGGCCAAAACAGATGTATCGACCGGATTCAAGGCAAGATCCAAAGTGGCTTTGGCGCTAATGACATTTGCGTCTTGCAATTTTTCGGCAGGCACGCCCGCTAAAGTGGCTGCCGCGAGCTCCAATTGCCCAAGTTCAATCTCGGCACGGGCTTTCAAGGCATAAGCTTCAGCCTGAGTGGGTTCCACTTCGATGATCTGCATTGTGACATCAATAACGGCTTCGAAATCCTTCTGCCCGAAAGATTGACGGGCCATATCCAAGGCCGATTCAATCTGCTCGGCTCTGCCGCCCATTTTGCTCAGTTTGGAAATGAATTGCTTTACTTGTGATTCAGGCAGAGCGCCCATAAAACCGTCCACGGGCCTGCCATCCACAAACGCAAAAACCGCAGGGATTGATTGCACGCGCATTTGGCTTGCTACTTCTGGGTTCTTATCAATATCAACCTTCACAAGTTTGATTTTGCCCTTACCTTCGCGGGTCAGCTTTTCAAGGATTGGGCCAAGGGCTTTGCAGGGGCCGCACCAAGGGGCCCAGAAGTCAACTAATACAGGTACAGATTTGGACGCTTCAACAACATCCACCATGAAGTTTTTAGTATCGCTGTCTTTGATCAAATCAGCGTCGGCCAATGCCGTGTTACCAAGAATCATTTCATTCATAATCGAAATCCTATCATCGATAAATAGAGATGGGTATTGTCAATGTTTAGCGCAAGTTTCAGCTTACTGCCACAATGCGCGGATGGTGACCGCAGGCCTTGATGAAAGTCAGAAGATCCGCATTTGCGATCGTTGTTGTCGCATCATTTTTCAGCGGGTGGAAATTGAGCAGGTCGTGCTTCATCATGGCTTCATCAAGGATGACATTTACGCGGACAGTCTTGTCATTTATGAGGCTGAACGGTGTTACGGATCCTGGTTCTATCCCTAAAACTTCCATCAATAGCTCAGGTTTGCCGAAAGACAGCCGTTTTGAATTTATTTTGGAAGGTGACGCTTTCAAATCAATACTTGAATCTTCCAGCGCCACAATCAGCCACAAAACACCTTTCTCATCTTTACAAAACAGGTTCTTGCAATGTCCGCCGGGTACATCGTCGTGAATCTTTTTGGCCTGCTCAACGGTGAATACTGGCTCATGGTCAAATGTCTTTGTTTTGATCCCGAGCGTATCAAAGAATGCAAAAAGTTCAGCTTTGTCAGATGGCATAATAAGGTCTTTACTTTGGTTTGAGAAGATTTCAACGATGCTATTGCATTTGTCGTTCACTTAGGCAATAACGCGCCCGTTGAAGCGCTAATACCAAGTTTCAACCGCTCAAGCGGGCGTAGCTCAGGGGTAGAGCACGACCTTGCCAAGGTCGGGGTCGAGGGTTCGAATCCCTTCGCCCGCTCCAGTTTAGCCAATGTAATTAAAAACTTACGGAAGTTCAAAATTACAGGCTGCTGCATAGTTTAGTTCCGGTGACCAC
>CAXTKH010000017.1:0-50745 GCA_964244815.1 uncultured Aestuariivirga sp.
CATCATGGGTGTGAAACGATCGCACGCAACCCACCACATCAGCGTCCAATCCATCTTCGATTTTAGACTTCGCAACAGCAGGTGCCCAACTGGGCAGACCGTTGAAATTGCGCACCAAACTCCACACTGTTTGCACCGGAGCTTTTAGAATTATGCTGGCATAAGCGCGGGCCATTTGGGCACCTCAAAATGAAATGGATTTAAAGTTTTTAGTTTGCGCGGTGAGAGCCTGTTCCGTTGGCAGGCGCTCCATTGAACTGGCACCATAAAACCCATGAATACCTTCAGTGTTCTGCAACATGTAGGCCGCATCTTCCGGTGATGAAATAGGCCCACCATGACACAGCACGATCACATCCTTACGCATCTTTTTGGCAGCCTCAGCCATCGCGCCAACAATCGCAGGGCAGTCCTTGAGCTTTTGCGCGGTTTCCGCACCAATGGCTCCGCCCGTGGTGAGGCCCATATGCGGAACGATAACATCAGCACCTGCCTTGGTCATTGCTACGGCCTCTTCAACCGAAAAAAAATAAGGCGTGGTCAGCATATCTTTATCATGGGCCGCTTTGACCAAATCAACCTCCAAGCCATATCCCATACCCGTCTCTTCAAGGTTCTTGCGAAACAGACCATCAAACAATCCGACGGTTGGAAAATTCTGGATACCAGAAAAGCCAAGCGCTCTCAGTTGATCAAGGAAATGATCACGGATCATAAAAGGATCAGTGCCGTTTACACCAGCCAGTACTGGCGTGTGATGGACGACGGGTAAAACCTCGCGCGCCATATCAACAACGATTTCATTGGCGTTACCATAGGCCAGAAGACCAGCGAGAGAGCCGCGCCCAGCCATGCGGTATCGGCCTGAATTGTATATGACAATCAGATCAATGCCGCCTGCTTCTTCGCATTTGGCCGATAATCCTGTGCCGGCGCCTCCACCAATAATGGGTTGGCGCTTGGCAATCATATCGTTAAATTTAGCCAGCAAATTTTTGCGTTCAAAGCGCGCCATTGTCTAATTCCTTATTTCATGGAATGCGGCAACCACCGCATCAGAAAATGCAGCATCATTGATATGCGCGTCAATTTCAATCAGTTTGCGGTTGGGCGCGTTGCGCCAATTTTTGGTAATTGCGTCGAACAATGCAGCATCAGCGACCGGATCGTGAAATGGCTTGCCCTCAGCATCAATTGAGGAAATACCTTGAAGCGGCAATATAAAACGCACCGGCCCGTTCATCTCGTTCAAGCGTTCTACAATCCATTTTCCGATGACTGCGTTTTCCTGCGGCGTGGTGCGCATCAGAGTTACAAACGCATTGTGCACGTATAATTTGCGATCGAGGAATTTGACAGGCACGGTCTCACGCGCACCAAAATTGATCATATCCAAAGCACCAACTGATCCCACATATGGAATCTGTTTGCGGATGATTGATCCGAAGCGATCATCGTTACATGGCAGTACGCCGCCAAATAGATGATCGGCGACTTCTGTTGTTGTAAGATCAATGGCACCGCTGAGAAACTCGGAATCAATTAATTTCTCAAAACATTGTCCGCCCGTACCTGTGGCGTGAAATACGAAGCACTCATTTTCTTTTTCAATCTGCTCACGAATCTGGGTGATGGCAGCGGTGGTGACACCAAACATTGTGAGGCCAACAGCGGGTTTGGACTTCCGCGCACGAGGCACCTTGTTCAAAACCATGCCTGCTGCTGCATGCGCGGCATTGCCGATAACCACGCGGGTGATGGCGTTAAGCCCAGCAACATCAGCAACCGCGTGCATCATCATGATATCGCTGGAGCCCACAAAGGGAGCGACATTTCCTGATGCGAGTGTCGATACCATAATTTTGGGTAAGCCCACGGGCAGGGCACGCATGGCGGTTGTAACGATTGCCGTATTTCCTGATCCGCCCAAGCCCAACACCGCGCCAATATTTTTTTGGGACATCATGAACTGCGTTAATGCTTCGCCCATCGCCAACACAGCAGCGCCCCGATCAGACAAGCCCAATACGGCAGCCGTGCCTTGCGGATGATGCGCTGCCACTTGGGCCGCAGACACATTACATTTGGCCGAACTTGGTGTTGTCGAAACGTCGACTGTAACCGTTTCTACACCAGCCGATCTAATGCGATCTACCGCATAGAAGAGTTCATCACCCTTGGTATCAAACGTGCCGACCACATAGACTTGTTTTGCCATCTAAGCCTTGGCCCAGCCTTGTTTCATGTTCTTCAGGCCCTCTTTGTAAACCTGCTCTTTGTTCGGCGCAAAATCACGCCACACGCGCGTGGCGGCAGCGAGGGCCGGCATGGAGCGGCCAAAAGCTTCAATTGTCAGCCAGCCATCATATTTTGCAGCTTTCAATCCCTTGTATGTTTCTGCCCAAGGCACATGCCCGCGCCCTGGTGTGCCACGATCATTTTCTGAAATATGGACATGGATCATGTGGCGCTTGATAGTCTTGATGGCAGCCACCGGATCTTTTTCTTCAATGTTGGAATGAAACGTATCATACATTGCTTTGATCGCCGGATGATCCACCTCGTCAAGATATTCGGCCAGTTGCTCCATCGTGTTCAAAAAATAAACTTCAAAACGATTAAGCGCTTCTAAAGCAAAGCGCATATTGTGCTTGGCGGCATAATCACCAGCAGCACGGTGAAATGATATGCCACGTTTCCGCTCCTGCGCTGTGGCACCTGTTCCAGAAAAATATCCAAGTTCCGAATGCATCGGGCCTCCACCGATCTGTGATCCCAAGGCCGCGTTGCAATCTACGAACCATTTCGCCCGGTCTAATGCACTTTTGCGTTGAGATGCATCTGATGCGAGCGGATTATGGCCTGCACCCAAAACGCTAACAGTTGTCCGAGCGAGTTCCAATTTATCAAGCTCATTTCCAAGCCATGCATAATGGTCTGCCGTTCCCTCAAACATCGGGATTTCAACACCGTCATAACCGGCTTTCTTGAGCGCTTTGATGATTGGCAGATGCTCTTTGGTTACGTGCGGTGTCCACAACAAAAGATTGAAACCAAACTTCATACCCGCCTCCCATTTTGTTTTTTATAGAACAATCCGGATTTGGAAAATTGTCAATTGCTGATGCACTTTTTAGCTGGACGTTTGGTTGCAAAAGTTCGAAGCTCATGAAAAATATGATGGGAGGTTTTTATGAACAAGCCATTTGCACCAGCCGATGCTTCAGGCGCACTCTTACACCGATTGCAAAACCTGATGTCCACATCTCCAGTGCCGTCGATCTCGACTGAATTATTGATCACGGCAGACGGAGAATTAAACCGCGAGCTCTATCATTTTTTGATTGACCCGCCATCAGACCCCAACTTGCTGAAAGGCAAACGCATCGCCATCGGCTGCACCAATGGTGTGGAAGAAGTTGAAATTCTGGGTGCGCAACGCTGGCTCATGGAACATGGTGCTACCGTGCATGTTGTCTCGCCGCGCCTTGGCGAATTCGATCCTACTTTGGGCCTGCGCTTCCCGCCACAAACCAAAACCCATGTGCTGGCTATCCGCCTCATGGAAAATGCAGGCTGGTTGAAAATCGATAAATATATGGATGAGGCCAAGGTCGAAGACTACGACGCGGTGATCCTGCCAGGCGGCGCTTGGAACCCTGACGCATTGCGCATGGATAAACACGCACAAGATTTCACAAGAGCGATGCATGCCGCAGGCAAACCGACTTGCGCCATTTGCCATGGTCAGTGGGTGATGGTGAGTGCCAAGATGCTGAAAGGTAAAAAAGCCACCGCCGTTTGGAACATTCAAATTGATTTGGAGAACGCCGGTGCCATTGTTTTAGACGAGCCTTGCGTGGTCGACGGCAATCTGATTACAGCGCGCTTTCCATACGACCTGCCGCGGATGGTGGATGCACTGGTGAAGCAGTTGACGTTGGTAGGCTGATCCGCTTCAACAGATCGCAGGCAACGATTTTCCCGTTATCTGCGCAGTTTGCGAGACCTTGTGAAAATGGATGCCTCTCAAGAATTTGTGGCAATGCCAAGCAGTATATTGAGTTCGATTTTACTGAATCAATTTCGACTTTAAACGGAGCTTCAACAGGCTTGCCTTTATCAGATATAATTTTAACGAGAGACGGAAATGGCAATCTATCTAACGAGGCTGAAGCTTGTCCTCTCGCATCAATCATAACATTGAAGTCTGAAGTTCCATCGTCTGTTTTCACCGTAATTCCACCACGTGGATTATTTGCAAAATCAGCATCATTGCCCGTTGCCTCAAGGCTCAGCACCCCAGCGTTGAACATTGCAATAATGCGCGCTAACGAAAGATGTGGCACAGCTGCATAGCTATCGGCAAAGACTGGCACCATAAAATCCGAAAACAATTTCCAATCCTCTGGATTCATGTGTCGAAGCGCCCGGTCAAAATTTTCATGTGCCCGAAGAAGAACATAACGATATGCAATGGTTTTCTTCTCACGCATGGACAGTCTGGCTTTAACGAAATCAACCTTGAGCGCCTTGAGCCCGCCCAACTCCTGGCGACTTTTAAAATAGGCTTCGGAAAAGCCCTCAACTGTCTTTGCAGCGGCTCCCAGCAAAACCAGATAGGTGGGATCAGACTTTTCAAGTTCCTTATAAAAAAGCCTGAACAAGCGTTCAAGTAACTTGTCTTTACCTCTATCAACTTCGGCATCAACAGCTTCGGGCGAGAAAATTTCTAGTGGCAAATAGGGATAGGGATAATAGAAATCACCTTCAGGCATGATACCCATTTTTGATAACATCGTGACATGAAGGTTGGTCACGTCATCACCAGGGCTCCACACAATCCCACCGTTTTGATTGCTAAAAGTGCCATGCGCATTACCGAGTGCAATCACGACATCAATTGCCGATAAGGATGATCCTAGAATTGCAATATTGTTGGGCCGAAGTGTTGTAACATTCGTGTAAGGCCAAGGTGAAACCAAGTCGGCACTTCCTATCTTCGGTTCTGTTGGCCATGAATGGCCGCTTGCGATAATCACATGGTCAAATTGATAGATACCACCTTTCGCTTTAACTTTAGTTGAGCCGTCTGCAACACTGATAATGTCAGTCACAGGTTCACTTATTTTAACTGTAACGTTATGCCCCTGTTTTCTCAAAAGCTCGCATAGCTTTGCGAACTCATCAGACAGAAATTCGCCGATCAGCAAGCGTGGATAAAAAGCACGTGGGCTGATATCATGCGAGGATAGTTCCCATTCATTCAACTCATATTTCGGAAGGTCCTCCAGCCACTCGACAAGCGAGCGCGTGATGCGGGGAATTTCGCGGCTGAACGCGTTGCACAACATATAATCTGCATTCATACCTGGGCGGTAAGGCATGCCTTTGCCGACTTCGCTGCTCGCCTCTAAAATAGTCACATCAAGCAACTTTGCTGAACCAACGAAATTTTTTAGCACATAGATAGCAGTGGCGCCGGAGCCAATGACGCAAATTCTATTTTTGATCATAGTGATGACTCGAAACGCTGCTTGGATAAGGGTGAAGCAATTAAACGCTCAGACGCAATTTTGGTTCCCGCTGTCATGTTAGCCAGCACAAGGGGATTGTGAACCCCGAACCCTTTTCTCTCATGATCAACGAAACCCACGCCAAACAAAAAAACCCGCCATCTCATTGAGATAACGGGCTTTTAACTGGTTGCGGGAGCCAGATTTGAACTGACGACCTTCAGGTTATGAGCCTGACGAGCTACCGGGCTGCTTCATCCTAGTTTGCGCAAATTGACGAATCGTACCATTGGGAAAGGCGGGAAAATGCGTGCATAATCTATGATTATTACTAGTAGTTTGTTGACCCGCTTGACGATGCGACTTTGCTCGCTTGGCAAATGCATCCTGATATGTCTATTTAGATTGACAGTTAACTTGTCCGTGGCAGATTGACGTCAAAAGGGAAAATGGGTGGGATTGGTTTTTTATGGCCAAGCAACAACAAAAGGAAACTACACAGGGTTTCAACAAAAAGCCTGTCTTTCCGTTCTCGGCGATTGCTGGGCAGCAGGAGCTGAAGACTTGTTTGATCCTTACCGCAGTTGATCCGCATATCGGCGGTTTATTGGCGATGGGAGACCGCGGTACGGGCAAATCCACCACGGTGCGGGCCTTTGCGGCTTTGTTGCCTCCTATTAAGGCAGTGAAGGGCTGCCCTTATCATTGCGATCCAGCCGCGCCACAATCTGCATGCGATCAATGTCGTGCCGCCGCTGTATTGAAATCGGAATCCATCTCCGTTCCTGTTGTTGATCTGCCTTTGGGTGCCACAGAAGATCGTGTCGCTGGTGCATTAGATTTGGAACGCGCGCTCTCGCGTGGAGAGAAAGTTTTTGAACCGGGTTTACTCGCCAAAGCCAATCGCGGATTCCTCTATATCGATGAAGTGAACTTACTCGAAGATCACCTTGTAGACCTTCTTTTGGACGTGGCCGCTTCGGGGGAGAATCTATTCGAGCGTGAAGGTCTCAGCATCCGGCATCCAGCGCGGTTTGTTTTAATCGGCAGTGGCAATCCGGAGGAAGGTGAGCTGCGCCCACAATTGCTAGATCGCTTTGGGCTTTCGGTTGATGTGAAAACCCCGCAAGATGTTGCAAGTTGGGTCGAGATTGTGAAACGTCGTGATGCTTATGAGCGCAACCCGCACGTATTTTATGAGCTATGGCAGCATGAAGAAAAGAAACTTCGGAGCCGCATTGTCGCTGGTCGAAAACAACTTGAAACCATCACCATTGGCGATGAAATACAAGAAGCAGCAGCCAAGCTTTGCATTGCGCTGAAAGCTGACGGCCTGCGAGGCCAACTCACCATTATTCGCGCAGCCCGAGCCTTGGCTGCTTTTGAGAAGCAGAAAACTGTTGCTATCGACCACGTTAAACGTATGGCCATGCCATCGCTGCGTCACCGCTTGCGCCGCAACCCTTTGGAGGAAACCGGATCAGCGGCCCGCATCGAACGCGCCATTCAGGATGTCTTGGGCGCGTGATGGCAGAGGAGATCACAGATGCCACATGGGTCGCAGGGCTCTTGGCGCTGTGTGGGGCTGAGTTAGGCGGCGCTGTTGTTGCACAAGACGTGGCGGATGAATTTGTTGCTGCTTTGCATGTGCCACTGCGAAATGTGTCTGCTAGCATATCAGCAGATGCACTCACAGGCACAATCGATCTAGCTTCCACTTTGGCATTGGGCAAGCCTGTTCAAACGGAAGGTTTATTGGCTACAAACCCAAACTTGCTGGTGGGCAGGGCTGATCGCCTAGATGTGGCCTGTGCTTCATTGATGTCACAAGCTTTAGATCGGAATGAGCTAATGTTAGTAGCTGTGATGGATCCTCATGATCCCGATGCGCAATTGGCCGCAAAGCTAGAAGCGCGTTTGCCTTTTGTTGTTGAGGGTGTTGCGCAAAACGATTGGACACAAAGTACAATTGCTGACGCGAAAGCAAACCTTTCAGCGACTGCTATTGATACCAAATTGTTGCAGGATTTATGCAACGCGGGCTTAGCTATTGGCATAACTTCTCCGCGCTATGTGTTGCAGGCGGTGACTGCAGCGCGCGGCATTGCAGCACTGCAGGGCAAAACCGTTGACGAAAACGCTGTAGCCATCGCCGCCCGCTTGGTTTTGGCGCATCGCGCGCAATATGCACCCCAGCCTGAACAGCAGCCAGAAGAGCCGCCGCCTGAAGCTGATCAAACAGACACTGAAAACAATACATCTCCAAACCCTGCCGAAGCAGAGGTGATTTTGGAGGCAGTAAAAGCCGCATTGCCCGCGCATATTTTGCAAATGGTGGCAGATGGTGTGGGCAAGAGTGGCTCTGGCCGCAATGTGAAATCTGCCGCGCAACGCAAGCAGGCCGGACAAAGGGGCAGACGTATTGGCAACAAGCGAGCTTCATCTCTCGCGGGTCAAAGATTAGATATTCTGGCAACACTTCGTACAGCAGCCCCTTGGCAGCCTTTGCGTCGCAAGATGGCAGGCGCCACGCGCATGGTGGTAACGCGCGATGATTTTCGTGTGTCGCGTATCAAGCAGCGAAATGAAGCTACCGCGATTTTCGCCGTTGATGCCTCAGGCTCCACTGCATTTCAACGATTGGCAGAAGCCAAAGGTGCAGTCGAAACCATACTCGCGGAATGCTATGTGCGCCGCGACCGCGTGGCTTTGGTGGCCTTTCGCAGCAAAAAAGCCGAAGTGTTATTGCCACCCACGCGCTCATTAGAGCGCGCCAAACGCGCACTGGCAGGATTGCCCGGTGGCGGAGGAACGCCCTTGGCTTCAGGCATCGATGAAGCCTTTGCCTTGGCGTTGCAGGTGCGTCGCGCCGGCGGCAATCCCATCGTGATTATGCTGACGGATGGTCGAGGCAATGTGACCCGAGATGGCGAGGGCAATAAGATAAAAGCGTTGGAAGAAAGCCAATTGGCGGCCAAGCTTTTTGCTGGTGAAGGCATAGAAGCCATGGTCATCGATGTTTCTCCTGAACCACAAAAATCTGCAAAAACCCTTGCAACCAACATGCAGGCCACCTATCTGGCGATGCCCCGCGCCGGAGCTTCGGAAATTGCAAGGCCTGTCAGCTTGGCGTTAAAGTCGTGGACAATATGATTTTCCCTTCACGCGAACTTGTCAGCGCAGATGGGCTCAATTGGTTTGTTGCGCAAATGGGGCAGGGCGAAACTATTTTGCTTGTTCATGGCACCGCAGCTTCCGTGCATTCTTGGCGCGATCTGATGCCGCTTTTATCAGAACAATATCACGTCGTCGCTTTGGATTTGCCTGGCCACGGGCACACCGTTGTTGACGATAATAGTCACTTCTCGTTGCGGCGAATGGCCACTGGCGTGGCCGCTGTCATGCAAGAGATGAAACTTAAACCGCGCATTGTTGTGGGTCATTCGGCTGGTGCCGCAATTCTGGCCGTGGCTTGCGCAAGAAAGCTGATGCAGCCAGAAAAATACATTTCCTTCAATGGCGCATTTTATCCCTTTGGCGGTGCGGCGGGCAGCATCTTCTCGCCCATCGCCAAACTCTTGGCTTTTAACTCATTCATGCCGCGCTTTTTGTCAGGTTTTGCAACACGGGCCAAAGTTGAAAAAATGTTGCGTGATACTGGATCAAACATAAGCGACGAAGGCGTTGAACTTTATCTCGACCTGTTCCAGCAACCGAGCCACATTTCAGCGGCGCTGGGCATGATGGCGTCTTGGGACCTGCGCGGCATGGACGATAATTTTGTGAGAATGACGCAAGACTGTGTTTTTGTGGCTGGCGACAATGACAAAGCCGTGCCCCCTGAGACAGCAGACCGCGCCGCTGCCCGTTGCCGAAACGCCAAATCTATGCACATAAATGGGCTCGGGCATTTGCTGCACGAGGAAAATCCAGTTTTGGCAGCAAAAATTATCAAGGGGACTGCCACATGAATGCGACGAATGTTCTATTACCGATAGACCACCCGCAGCGCCGCGCATTGAATGATGAAGTTCATGCGCGCCCGCCCGATAGCTTGGAAGCCCCCGTTCGCCTTTCTTATTTGGTTTTGATGGGTTCCGGCAGCCGAGCCGATGATTTGGCCATGTTATCGCGTTTGCTTGAAGGCACGGGAGCGCCAAAGCCATCGGCTGATGCCAACCACTATAGTGCGGATTTAGGCTCTCACCGTATCAAATGGGAAAAGCATACGGAATTTTGCCGTTATACCTTTTATGCGCAAGGCGTTGAAAAAAAGCCTTTTTCCGAACCTGCCATTTCGTTGGTGCCACAAGCTTGGCTGCGTGATCTGAAAGGCCAAACCATTGCGGCCATTCACGCCAATGTGGTCAAAGGCACCAAGACCATGGATCCGGTGAAAACCTCGGAACTCTACTTCAATGGCAACCCGATCATCGGTTCTAAAATTTCAGGCGGCACTGGCAATGCCTATACGGATTTTCGCATTCACGCTGATGGTTTCGGGCGATTGCTGCTCTGCGACCATCAGATGAACTCGCGCCAAGCAGGCCGCTTGGTGCAGCGGCTTTTCGAAATTGATACTTACCGCATGATGGCCCTTCTGGCTTTGCCAGTCGCCAGGCAACTTGCTCCATTTCTTTCGGAGTCGGAGCAAGAGTTGCTGAAAATCATGAGCGATATGCAAACAGCGGGCGACATTGAAGAACCGCAATTGCTCGACCGTTTGACAAAACTGGAAGCCGCCGTAGAACGTCAGTACACAGATAATCATTATCGTTTCTCTGCTGCCAATGCCTATTATGATTTGGTGCAGCAACGCATTGATGAATTGCGTGAAGAACGCATTGAAGGCTTCCAAACCTTCCGTGAGTTCAATGATCGGCGCTTTCTGCCAGCCATCGCCACATGCCGTGCCGTGTCTGCACGGCAGAGCGCTTTGTCGGAACGGCTAGCCCATGCGACAGTTCATCTTTCAACGCGGGTCAGTGTATCGCGCGAAAGGCAAAACCAGGCGATCCTTACCTCGATGGATAAGCGTGCCAATTTGCAATTGCGCCTGCAGCAAACTGTGGAAGGCTTGTCTGTGGCAGCCATCACCTATTACATCGTAGGGCTGGTTTATTATGCTGCCAAAGGTTTTACCCCCAAGGATTCAAGCGTTTCGCCCGAATTCATTGCCGGTTGTTCAATACCCGTAGCCCTGGCGCTGGTGGCCTTTGGCTTGTGGCGTTTCCATAAATCTTTGCATGAAGATTAGCACACCCCCTTGCGTCAATTCCAATTGCGGTATCTAAAGTCAAGTTATGTTGACAGCCAATACCATGCCCAAGGCGGTGATTGTTGGCGCGGGCCTCGGCGGGCTGGCCGCAGCCATCAGGCTTGGCGCGAGAGGCTATAAGGTTACGGTGCTTGACTGTTTGCCCGTGCCAGGCGGGCGCGCCACGGTGTTCAAGCAAGATGGTTTCACCTTTGATGCGGGCCCCACCATCATTACAGCACCATTTGTGCTGGAAGAACTTTGGGCTTTTGCTGGCCGTAATTTTTATGATGATGTAAAACTGCAAGCGTTGGAACCGTTTTACACCATCCGCTTTAATGATGGTTCCACCTTCACCAATCGCTCAGATGTTTTGGCGATGCGCGAAGAAGTGGCGCGGATTTCACCATCTGATGTGGCGGGTTATGATAAATTCATGGCCGAGAGTGAAGCCATTTATAAAATCGGCTTCGAACAATTGGGCCATATTCCCTTTGGCACTTTCGGCAGCATGTTGAAGATCGCACCGAATTTGCTGAAACTGAAAGCTTGGAGATCGGTGCATTCCCATGTGGCAAGCCATGTAAAACACCCTAAGCTGCGCATGGCCTTGAGTTTCCATCCGCTCTTTGTTGGCGGCAATCCTTTCCGCGCCACTTCAGTCTATTCGATGATTGCCTATCTTG
The DNA here is from genome assembly GCA_964244815.1 of uncultured Aestuariivirga sp. Lineage (GTDB taxonomy): Bacteria > Pseudomonadota > Alphaproteobacteria > Rhizobiales > Aestuariivirgaceae > Aestuariivirga. The sequence continues at coordinate 11,460 of CAXTKH010000017.1, forward strand.
AGCGTCAATTCGGTGTGCACTGCGCCATGGGGGGAACGGGAGCGATTGTTTCAGCCATGGTGAATGTGATCAAAAGCCAAGGCAGCGATGTGATTTGCAATGCCGAAGTGGCCGAGATCACCACAGCGCAGGGTCGAGCCACAGGCGTGCGTTTGGCTTCGGGTGAGACAGTGGCAGCAGATATTGTCGTTTCCAATGCCTGCGCCGCGCACACTTATTCCAAGCTCATCAAGGGCGGCGCGAATAAGCGTTGGACGAAACGGAAGCTCGCAACATCGCGCCATTCTATGTCTTTGTTTGTTTGGTATTTCGGCACCAACAAAAAATTTGAATCAGTGCCGCATCACACCATAATCATGGGCCCGCGCTATCGTGGATTGATTGATGATATTTTCGAAAAGAAAATTCTAGCTGATGATATGAGCCTTTATTTGCACCGGCCCACCGCTACTGATCCATCATTGGCCCCCAAGGGTTGCGATAGTTTCTACGTGCTCTCGCCCGTGGCCAACCAAGATTCCGGCATTGACTGGAACACAGAGGCCGAAACTTACCGCGCCGCCGTGGCCAAGCGCTTGGCCGAGACAATGATGCCAGATTTTGAAAAGCATATCGTCACCCAAAAGTTGATGACACCGCTGAATTTTGAGCATGATTTGCTATCATACAAAGGTGCAGCCTTCGGGCTTGAACCCGTTCTCACGCAAAGTGCGTGGTTCCGCCCCCACAACAAAAGCGAAGAGATTGAAAATCTGTTCCTCGTCGGTGCCAGCACGCATCCGGGGGCCGGTGTTCCCGGTGTCGTTTCAACCGCGCGTGTGCTGGATCAAGTGGTTCCACCCGCAGAGAGCTTTGCCCATGCTCAACGCTGACTTTGCCACACCCAGAGATTTGGCCCATTGCCGCCAAATGATCAAGCAAGGCTCAAAAAGTTTTCACATGGCCTCGCTGCTTTTACCCAATGTGTATCGGCAACATGCCAGAGCACTTTATGGTTTTTGCCGCATGGCGGATGATTTGGTGGACGAAGCGAAGGTGCCGCAACAAGCCGTGGAAGATTTGGCAAAACGTCTTGATGCCATCTATGCAGGTGCGCCTTTTGATGATCCAACAGATCGTGCCTTTGCCGATGTGGTGTTGAAATTCGCAATTCCCCGCGCTGTGCCAGATGCTTTGATTGAAGGCTTCGCGTGGGATGCTGAAGGGCGACATTATCAAACATTATCCGATGTGGCAGCTTATGGTGTTCGCGTTGCGGGAACTGTGGGCGTGATGATGTCGCTGATCATGGGCGAGCGGCGGCCTGAAGCTTTGGCCCGCGCCATCGATTTAGGCGTGGCCATGCAATTCAGCAATATTGCCCGCGATGTCGAAGAAGATGCAAAATTAGGCCGCGTTTATTTGCCTGCCGATTGGTTGGGTGAACCTGCCGCTGCGGCCACAAGATTGGTGCAAGAAGCTGAAGCGATTTATGATCGTGCTGGCCACGGCATTGCCATGCTGCCGCGCTCCTGCCGTGCTTCAATCAACACAGCGCGCATGCTTTACAGAGAAATTGGTTTGGCCGCGCTGAAACAAAATCATAAGGGCCGTGCTGTCGTTCCGCTGGCACAGAAACTATCACTCGTTGCGAAGGCCGCTATTCAAACCCCCTTTCTGCCCAAGGGTACCGATGAAAAATGCATCGCAGAAGGCCAGTTTCTCATTGATGCAGTTGCAAGAACCCAATCATCATTGCCCATGGCTAAATCTATTACCAATCAAGCAGACTGGGTGATCAAATTGCTGATGACAGTGGAGGCGCGAAAATCATGAGCGGCACCTATTTGTTTTTGGCAGAAGGCTTGATCACTTTTGGGGCCGTTGTGGGCTGGGGCGTTTGGGAGCTTTATCAACTGCGGAAGTATAAAGATAAGAAGTAAGTGTTCTTAACAAGTTCTCCCAAAACCCGTCATTCCCGCGAAAGCGGGAATCTCTGTTTTGCTAGCCGGAAAACACAGATGTCCGCCCGCTCGGGCATGACGGTTAAAAGGGTGCCGCCATTGTTGAATAGGCTAGCCCCTTCTCGGCATTCTAAAAGGCAGCATCTTCTGCACAATTGGATTGGCGAATTTCGTTAGTGACAAGCTCTCATGAAAAGCCTCACAATCTTCTCCATCTAAACGCATGGCAATATGGTTGCGTGTGTAGAAGGGCGCGTCTTCAAGCGTTGCCAACAATCGCGGTTGGGCCTCTGACAGCACCTTTCGTTCCATGCCCCAAAAGCCACGGGCCAGTGGAAAGGATTTTGGCACTTCACGCGATTGCACCAATCCATTTTTAAAACCGCGCCCAAAAGAAAATCGCGTTCCGTCATGCTGCTCACCATCATACAACACCTGCGTTCCAATGGAGGTTTTTGCGCGCAACCACCTCCAGTTCTTGAAACCTTTCTCAATCGGCTCAACACCCCAATTCATATCGTGATAGCCACGGCCCGACCACGAAAGTTTTGGGTTTTCGAATTCAAGATGCACCAGCGCATCTGACGCAACCGCTTGCCAAAAATGTTTACTTTCTTTGTCGAGCGCAACAGCTGCGTTATAAAAATGTTGTGCTTGCAAGCGCACCTGCCCTTTTAAAGCGCGCGGCAGCGGCATGCAGCGTTCATTGATGTCAATCACCAAATCTTCACCTTGCCAACTCATCGATGAAGGCCCGACAGTGAAAATTTGCGCATCACGTGACACATTCCGTGCGTTGCGCTCAGTCATCGCCCAGCGGTTTGTTTTGCCATAAAGGGCCACGTTAATTGCGCAGTGATTTTCCGCAGCCACATCGCCGCGTTTTCTGGCGCTGAAATAATAAGGCGAGAAAACACTGCCAATAAAACCAATAATGGTAAGGCCATGCTGGCCATCATCACTCATGGCATCAACATACCACCAGCGATAACCATTTGCGGGAACGTTCACATCAAATGTCGGTCTTGCCATAAGGCCTCCACGGCTCTGAGGCCGGAAAGTGTTGCCATGGGCACGCCCGGCCCTGGGTGCGTGGTGCCGCCCGCTAAAAAAAGGCCAGGAATTCTTGTGCGCGCTTTGGGGCGTTGGAAAGTGGATAGCCAGCCATGTGACGCGCGTCCATAGAGTGCGCCATTGCTTGCAGGATAGAGAGTGGCAAAATCCTTTGGACTGCGGCGCTGGCTTTCATGCAACTTCATTTTCAATCCAGACTTTTCCAATCGGCGTATGGTTTTCATCTCTACATCAGCCTCTGCATCTTGCGCATTGGCAGGCGCATTGATCAAGACTAGTTTGCGGCCTCCGCCTTGATCGCAGATATAAATCGTGGGGTCTCGCGCAGTGCCGTGAGTAAGATCAACGAATTCTTGCTGGTAGTTATCTGAAAAGAAGATTGTGTGATGCTCAAGAGGAACTCCAGACTCTTCGGAGATGGCACACCATGTGATTGCTGAAAGGGAATTATTCTTTGGTTTGATGGGCCTCATTTGATGGCCCCCCAGAAGTGACTCAAGTGCAGCACTATCGGCATTCACAATCACAGATGAACACGTATGACGCATGCCTTTTGCGTCGGTCACCGCACTCACTTTGGCTTGTGCTGTTTCAATGTTTTGGGCCGCACAATTGAAATGAAACTCAACGCCAAGCTTTCGCGCAAGCTTTTCCATCGCCAAAGCCAAAGCGGCCATTCCGCCTTTCACACGCCATACGCCAGAAGCTTCTACATCAGCCACCAACATCAAAGTGGCAGGCGCTTTAAAAGGCGATGAACCACAATAAGTGGCATAGCGCCCGAACAGTTGTTGCAAGCGGACGTCTTTAAAATAGCGCCCTAAAGCATGCCAATAAGTTTCAAACGGGTTGATGCCCAACACATCGCGCAAAGGCATAGATGCAGCCAAGCTGAAAGGTGTGGGGCGCTGGCTTTTCAGGAATGGCTTTAGCAGAGAGTGGTGTATCCGCTTGGCAGCAGCAGAGAAATTTCTATAGCCTTCCGCCTCAGCACTTCCCGCAAATTGCCCGATGGCATCAACGCTTTGATCATGATCGGCAAACAGATCAAAACCTTTTCCGCCTGTCCAATAATGACGTGCCAAAGTTTTAAGCGGCTGCATTTCTAAATCCAAGCTTTCACCGGCCAAAGCAAACAACTCTTCAAACACCCAGCGCATGGTCAGAACTGTTGGGCCGCTATCAAACAACTGGCCGCCAACATTCACAGGCAACATCTTGCCACCAGCGCCATTTTGCGCTTCCAACACGATCACTTTTTCGCCCTTGGCAGCAAGCGCAATGGCGGCTGAAAGCCCACCTACACCTGCGCCAATAATCACCGTCGTCATGCCAATTGCCAAAGCCTATAAAATGTGTCACTTTACATTGACACTTATACAAGACAATAAAAATTGTCGGTCGGAGGAGATAAAAGATGGACCAGCAAAACCCCATCGAACGGGCCTTGAGTGCAGCACTCAGCGGGTCTCTTTCGCCTGATTGTCCGCCCAAATTTGCCAGCGCTTTGCAATATGCCGTGTTCCCCGGCGGTGCCCGCATCCGGCCTAAGCTTTTGCTGGCGGTGGCGCAAGCCTGTGGCAATGTGGATGCCAAAGCGATGCTGGCAGGCGCATGTGCCATTGAGCTTCTGCATTGTGCTTCGCTTGTTCATGATGATTTGCCTTGCTTTGATGGCGCAGCTTATCGCCGCGGCAAGCCTTCGGTGCATGTGGCCTATGGCGAGCGCTTGGCAGTTCTGGTGGGGGATGCATTGATTGTGGAAGCCTTTGCCGCCACTGCAGCTTTTCCTGTGATCACGCGCATTGTGGCGCAAGCATCGAGCGTGCCTCATGGCATTTGTGCTGGCCAAGCTTGGGAGTGCGAAGACACGATGGATCTGGTGAATTACCAACGCGCCAAGACCGGTGCTCTCTTTGCTGCTTGCACCATGGCTGGCGCTGCCGCAGCGGGTCGTGAGCCTAAACAATGGCAGAAGCTGGGCATGCTCATTGGCGAAGCCTTCCAAGTGGCTGACGATTTGCGCGATGTGGCGGGTGTATCTGGCGAAATTGGCAAGCCCACAGGCCAAGATGCAGCCCACGGTTTGCCCAATATGGTTTCAACGCTGGGCTATGACGGGGCAACACAGCATTTGGAAAATCTGCTGTCGCGTGTTGTAGAAAGCATTCCCGAATGTCCCGCCCGCGAAGCCTTGGGCCATCAGATTGTTGCTGTGTCGCGCGCCATGGTGCCAAAACAGCTTTACCGTGGCGCTGCCTAGCTTCGTCTTACGGTTTCGCAACCGGCTTTTGGCTGATCCGAAGTTTTTGGCTTTCGCGCAACGTTTCCCTATAACGCGGCCTGTAGCGCGCGCAAAATCGCGCAGTTTATTTGATCTTTTGGCCGGTTTCTCATATTCGCAAGTGCTCTATTCTTGCGTGAAACTGCGTATTCTGGAGCATGTGGGTCAAGCTGGAATTTCGCTCGCTGCATTATCGGCCAAGATTGGTTTGCCTGAAAATAAAACTGACATTCTGGTGCGTGCAGCAGTGGCGTTGGAGATTTTGGGCTTCGATAAATCAACAATCATCCTCGGCCAACATGGTGCGGCCTTGCTCGGCCAGCCATGGATCATGCGCTTTGTGGAGCATCATTCCCATTTCTACCGTGACCTTGAAGACCCTATTGCCATGCTGCAAGGCAAGCATGCAAATGATGGTTTGCGCAGCTATTGGAGTTATGAAAAGCCGGAATCAGATAAGTCGTCCTATTCCGCTTTGATGGCAGCATCACAAGCCGCAGTGTCGGCGCAAATTTTGGGTGCTTATAATTTCAGCAAGCACCAAAACATCCTCGATGTCGGCGGTGGTTCTGGCGCATTTTTGCGCGCTGTTGGATCACGCTTTCCACAGGTGAACCTCAATCTGTTTGATCTGCCTGGCGTTGTAAAACTGGCTGCGCCCCAGGCCAATTTGAAGAACCATGGCGGCGATTTTCGGAGCGATTCTTTGCCCAAAGGCATGGACCTGATATCACTTATCCGCGTCGCTCACGACCATGATGATGATGTGGTATTAGTCACATTGCGCAACATAAAAGCCGCCTGTTCACCTACAACCACCCTGCTGATTGCCGAGCCATTCGCTGGAACCAAAGCCAATGCCCGCGTCACAGATGCCTATTTCAATCTTTACTTCGCCGCCATGGGGCAAGGCCGCACGCGAAGCCCCGATGAAATTGTAAAGATAGCTGCCCAAGCCGGCTTCAGCAGCCCCAAGATTTGGCGCACCGATATGCCACTTATTACCGGCTTGATGACCTTTAGTGTCAGCACTTAAATCTGTAAAAAAGATTTGACATTTGCAAGTGTCAAGTTAACATGACAGTACAAGAAGTCCGTTTAATGAGACTCGCAATGCCTTTTCTGGGAAAGGAGGAAACCAGTGATGAATACTACAGCTGTTGTATTTACTTCTCCCGGTCACTTGGCCCTTCAATCCCTTCCGTTGGTTCCGCCTGATGGACCCCACGCCATTGTGGATGTGAACTTCAGCGGCATCAGCACCGGTACGGAGCGCTTGCTCTGGACCGGTGACATGCCGGCTTTTCCAGGCATGGGTTATCCGCTTGTGCCAGGTTATGAAACTGTCGCCCGCGTGTCCAAAGCACCCTCAGGCTCAGGCCTTTCCGAGGGCGATCTCGTGTTTGTGCCTGGGGCCAATTGCTATGGCCCTGTGCGCGGGCTTTTCGGAGGCGCCGCAAGCCGCATTGCCGTTGCGCCTGAAAAGCTCACGAGGATCAATGAGGATATGGGGCAAAAAGGCACATTACTAGCCTTGGCCGCCACTGCGCATCATGCCGTGACCATTGGAAGTTTGCCCGAACTAATCGTTGGACATGGCATATTAGGCCGTCTGGTGGCGCGTATCACCAAGGCACTTGGCGGGTCGCCCGTTGTCTGGGAAACCAATGCGGCACGGCGTGGCAAGCCAAAGGGTTATAAAGTTATCGACCCTATCACTGATACCCGCAAAGACTATGCCTGCATTCTTGATGTGAGCGGTGATGCAAAAATTTTAGACCAAGCTATGCCTCATCTCGCACGCAAGGGCGAGATTGTTTTGGCTGGCTTTTACTCTGCTCCTTTGCAGTTTGTGTTTCCACCAGCCTTCATGCGTGAAGCAAGAATCCTAATTGCAGCACAATGGGAGCCAAAGGACCTACACGCGGTCCTTCTTCGATTGTTGAGTAAAGAGTTTTCACTTGATGGTCTCATCACCCATCGTAGTTCTGTCGATGCTGCATCCACCGCCTATGAAACTGCATTTCAAAATCCGACCTGCTTGAAAATGGTTCTGGATTGGAGAACGTTACAATGAACTCACTCAATCATAATTTTTTGACCGATGCTGAACAGCTGAAAGCCGAAGCACATATGGAGCCTGATCCAGTGCACACGGGCGAGATCAAAAAAGAAACGCAAGTGATTGCCATTTACGGCAAGGGCGGCATTGGCAAAAGCTTCACTCTGGCCAATCTGTCTTACATGATGGCGCAAACCGGAAAGCGCGTGTTGCTGATTGGCTGTGACCCCAAGAGCGATACCACATCATTGCTGTTTGGCGGCAAAGCATGCCCCACTATTATCGAAACTTCTGCCAAGAAAAAACTGGCCGGCGAAGAAGTAACCATCGGTGATGTGTGCTTTAAGCGCGATGGCGTTTTTGCCATGGAGCTGGGTGGGCCAGAAGTGGGCCGGGGCTGCGGCGGGCGTGGCATCATTCATGGCTTTGAACTTCTGGAAAAATTGGGCTTCCATGAATGGGGCTTTGATTATGTGTTGCTCGATTTCTTAGGCGACGTGGTTTGCGGCGGCTTCGGCCTGCCGATTGCGCGTGATATGTGCCAGAAAGTGATTGTGGTTGGATCAAACGATCTGCAGTCGCTTTATGTGGCCAACAACGTGTGCTCCGCCGTTGAATATTTCCGTAAACTTGGCGGCAATGTTGGCGTGGCAGGCATCGTCATCAACAAAGATGATGGCACAGGCGAGGCCCAAGCTTTCGCAGAAAAAGTTGGTATTCCAGTTTTGGCTTCCATTCCTGCCAATGATGATATTCGCAAGAAGTCTGCGAATTACGAAATCATCGGCACCAATAAATCTGAATGGGGCCCTCTGTTTGAAGCACTCGCCATCAATGTGGGTGAAGCCCAACCGATGCGTCCAACACCACTCACGCAAGATGGATTGTTGAGCCTCTTCTCCAGCGACATCACAGGCCGCGATGTGGTGCTGTTGCCTGCCTCTCAAGAAGATATGTGTGGCGGCACCTTAACGCAAAAGACTTCGCTCGAAGTCGTTTACGACGCGGTGTAATCATGGCCACGGTGATTGACACATCTGGCAGAGCCCAAGCGCAATTAGCGACCGCCGCTCCATTGGTGTCAGCGCCTGAAGGCTCATGCAACAACAACAACGAATTGCGTGAAGCCGCCGCTAAAGCCGGAAAATCTGAAACGCTGGAACAATATGCCAAGGACTATCCGGTTGGCCCTCATGACCAACCCCAAAGCATGTGCCCGGCCTTTGGTTCTTTACGCGTTGGCCTGCGCATGCGCCGCACCGCCACTGTTCTTTCAGGTTCCGCCTGCTGTGTTTATGGTCTCACCTTCACATCGCATTTTTATGGCGCAAAGCGCAGCGTGGGCTATGTGCCGTTTAATTCCGAAACCTTGGTGACTGGCAAACTTTTTGAAGATATTCGCGAAGCGGTTTTCGCTTTGGCCAAGCCCGAAGATTATGATGCCATTGTTATCACCAACCTTTGTGTGCCGACGGCCTCCGGTGTACCTCTGCAATTATTACCAAAAGAAATCAACGGTGTGCGCATCATCGGCATTGATGTGCCAGGCTTCGGTGTGCCAACCCATGCGGAAGCCAAGGACGTTCTCTCTGGTGCCATGCTGAAATATGCTGCCAGTGAAATTCGCTCAGGCCCCGTGGCACGTCCTAAAACCAAATCGGAATTGCCCACCATCACCATGCTGGGCGAAATGTTCCCGGTTGATCCTGTCATGATTGGCCGCATGTTGGCACCCATGGGCTTGGCCGCAGGTCCAGTGGTTCCAACACGTGAATGGCGCGAATTATTTGCTGCTTTTGATTGCGCCGCTGTGGCCGCCATCCACCCATTTTATACCGCCAGCATCCGTGAATTCGAAGCCGCTGGCCGCAGCGTGGTGGGCTCAGCGCCTGTGGGTTATGATGGCACGGCTGCTTGGCTGGAAGCCATTGGTAAAACCTGTGGTGTTGCCGAAGGTGCAATAGCCGCAGCCCAAAATGCCATTCTGCCTGCCATCAAAGGCGCACTGTCTTCAAAACCAATCAAAGGCCGCATCACCGTTTCAGGTTATGAAGGCTCGGAACTTTTGGTCGCGCGTTTGCTGATCGAAAGTGGCGCCGATGTGCCATATGTGGGCACAGCATGCCCGCGCACCCAATGGTCTGATCCTGATCGCATTTGGCTGGAAGAGCGCGGCGTGCATGTGCAATTCCGGGCCTCGCTTGAAAATGATATTGCTGCGGTGCTTGAACACAAGCCTGATCTTGCCATTGGCACAACACCCGTGGTGCAAAAGGCCAAAGCGCTTTCCATTCCATCGCTCTATTTCACCAATCTGATTTCCGCCCGGCCTTTGATGGGCCCAGCAGGTGCAGGGTCTTTGCAACAAGTGATTATGGCGGCCATCGGCAACCAAAAGCGCTTTGATGAGATGAGCAATTTCTTTGAAGGTGTGGGCACAGGCCATGCGTCTGGCATCTGGCGCGAAGTGCCAGTGGATCGGCCCGAGTTCAAGAAAAAATATGCTGGCATGTTGGCAGCCAAAGCCAAGGCTGAAGAATCGGTGGGCACATAATGCTGGTTCTTGATCACGATAGAGCAGGGGGGTATTGGGGCGCGGTTTATGTTTTTGCCGCCATCAAAGGCCTGCAAGTGATTATCGATGGTCCGGTGGGCTGCGAGAATCTGCCCGTCACATCCGTGCTGCATTATACCGACGCTTTGCCACCGCATGAATTGCCGATTGTGGTCACGGGCCTTGGCGAAGAAGAACTGGGACAACACGGCACAGAAGGTGCGATGCGCCGCGCCCACAAAACTTTAGACCCTGGCCTTCCATCCGTTGTCGTCACAGGCTCGATCGCTGAAATGATTGGCGGCGGTGTGACCCCCCAAGGCACAGGCATTCAACGCTTCCTGCCGCGCACCATTGACGAAGATCAATGGCAATGTGCTGACCGCGCCTTGATGTGGTTGTGGACTGAATTTGGTGCAAAGAAAAAGAATGCGACACAGCGCAAGCCAAAAGTGGAAGGTGAAAAGCCGCGTATCAATATTATCGGCACAATCTATGGCACCTTCAATTCGCCATCTGACCTCACTGAAATTACGCGCCTCGTTGAAGGCATTGGCGCGGAGGTTAACCTAAGCTTCCCGATGGGTAGTCATTTGGCGGAGGTGCCGCGCCTTGCCAATGCCGATGTCAATATTTGCATGTACCGTGAATTTGGCCGCAAGTTGTGTGAGCAACTGGATCGGCCTTACTTGCAAGCCCCAATCGGTCTGCATTCCACCACCAAGTTCCTGCGCAAGCTCGGCGAATTGCTGGGCCTCGATCCCGAACCCTTTATCGAGCGCGAAAAACACACAACGATTAAACCACTGTGGGATTTGTGGCGCTCAGTGACTCAAGATTTCTATGGCACTGCCAGCTTTGGTGTAGTGGCCAGCGACACTTATGCGCGTGGCCTTCGCAACTTCCTAGAGGAAGAGATGGGCCTGCCTTGCAATTTTGCCGTCTCGCGCCTTGCCGGAAAGAAAACCGACAATGCCGAAGTACGCAAGATGATTAAGGAAAAGCCGCCATTGATTTTGTTCGGCTCATTTAACGAACGCATGTATGCCGCTGAGGCTGGCGTGAAGGCGGCTTATATTCCAGCCTCGTTCCCCGGTGCCATTATTCGCCGCCACACAGGAACACCCTTCATGGGCTATGCGGGTGCCACTTATATTATTCAAGAAGTGTGCAATGGCCTCTTCGATATGCTGTTTAATATCATTCCACTGGGCACTGATCTCGACAAGGTCGATCCCACACCGGCAACGAGCAACCGTGTGATTGACTGGAGCGATACGGCGCGCGCGATGCTTGATGAAATTGTGGAGAAGCAACCCATTTTAGTGCGCATCTCTGCAGCGAAAAAATTGCGCGACAGCGCAGAACGGTTAGCGCGTTCAGCATCCGCCGAGCGCGTTGAAGAAGACGATGTATTGAAAGCCAGCAAAGTGCTGGCGGGCGTTGAGTGAACAAGAGAGGGCAAAAACCATGATGAACAGTTCAATGAAGCATAAGCGCAGAGAAGGCGAACTTGAATTCAAGTTGCTGATGGCTATCACGCTGCCGGTCTTTCTTGTCACAACAATTTTAAAGCGTGCCGTGCCTTGGAACTGGGGCAGCGACAAGCGTTCGCTTTTCGCAGCCACAAAATGCGCCGCTTATAACTCTATTCCGTTTGCCTTCATGTGAAGGCTGAGCGGTTCGTCTTTCATCTGGGAGACCCGATGAAATCCCGCCCCGGGGAATGCCGGGGTAATAGGGGCAGCAATGCTCCCAGCCGGAGTAAGAAACATGGCTGATAATAACCGGTCTGGCTCAATGTCAGGCCTCACAGAAGCAGAAGCCCAAGAATTCCATGGAATTTTTGTCAAGAGCTTCATCGCCTTCACGGTTATCGCGATCATCGCGCATTTTCTCGTGTGGCAATGGCGTCCTTGGTTCCCTGGTGTCGACGGCTATAAAACTTCACAAGTAGAAGACATCATGCCATCGGTTGTTCAACCGATTGCAGAGATGGTTTGAGGAGAAAAAGAACATGTGGCGCATGTGGCTAATGTTTGACCCACGCCGGACGTTGGTGGCTTTGTTCACCTTCTTGTTCGTGCTGGCTATCATCATCCATTTCATTTTGTTGTCAACGAACCGCTTCAACTGGATTGAAGGGCCTCGCAAAGCAGCATCTTTAGATGTCCAAATAACCGAGATGGTCGCTTAAACGCGGACGCTCATAATCTGCGGGCAGGACAGGCAACTGACTGCCCGCAGACTACCATTTATTTTGATTTCGGAGAATTGCGATGGCAATGCTGAGCTTTGAACGAAAATATCGCGTCCGCGGCGGAACGCTGCTCGGCGGAGACCTTTTTGATTTTTGGGTTGGACCATTTTATGTGGGCTTCTTTGGTGTAACCGGCATGTTCTTCACGATTCTCGGAATCGCGATGATCATGTACGCGGCATCGCTGGGGCCGACGTGGAACCCCTTACAAATTAATATTGCACCGCCAGATTTGTCCTACGGGTTGCATTTGGCACCTTTAAAGCTTGGTGGCTTTTGGCAGATGATCACAATTTGTGCCGTGGGTGCCTTCGGCTCTTGGGCTTTGCGCGAAGTTGAAATTTGTCGCAAGTTGGGCATGGGCTTTCATGTGCCAATAGCATTCAGTGTTGCCATTTTGGCTTTTGTCACATTGAACGTATTGCGCCCGATTGCGATGGGCGCATGGGGCAATGGTTTTCCTTATGGCTTCATGAGCCACCTCGAATGGGTATCTAACACCGGCTATGCCTATGCCAACTTCCACTATAATCCAGCGCATATGATTGCCGTTAGCTTCTTCTTCGTCACCTGCTTAGCTTTGGCGCTGCACGGATCATTGATCTTGTCGGCCACCAATCCGCAAAAAGGTGAAGCGGTGAAGACAGCTGAACATGAAAACGCATATTTCCGCGATTTCATTGGCTACTCCATTGGCACGCTTGGCATCCACCGCCTTGGCTTGTTTGTCGCCTTAAGCGCTGCGTTCTGGGGTGCAATCTGCATCATCATCAGTGGCCCCCTCTATGCAGGCAGTTGGCCTGAATGGTGGAACTGGTGGCTTCAACTTCCAATCTGGTCCTAACGGGAGGCATTCATGTACGAATATCAAAACATCTTCACGCGCGTACAGGTTCACGGGCCAGCTGATATGGGTGTGCCGCTTAAGCACACCAATTTCACCCGCCAAGGCGAACCATTCTTCAGTCGGTTGTTGGGCAAAATCGGGGACGCACAGGTAGGCCCTTTCTATCTTGGCTTTCTTGGATTGGCTTCAATAATTTGCTTCTTTGTTGCGTTCGAAATTATCGGTCTCAATATGTTGGCCTCAGTGAATTGGAGCCCTATCCAATTCGTCAAGCGCTTCTTTTGGCTAACGCTAGATCCACCGGCAGCAAAATACGGTCTGGCCCTTGCACCTTTAAATGAAGGTGGTTGGTGGCAGATTGCGGGATTCTTCCTTACGGCCTCGGTGCTGATGTGGTTGGCTCGCACCTATCGCCGGGCCCGCGCATTGGGCATGGGCACACATGTGACCTACGCTTTTGCTGCGGCTATTTGGTTGTTCCTCGTACTAGGTTTCTTCCGTCCGCTGCTGATGGGCAACTTCAGTGAAGCTGTGCCCTTTGGCATCTTCTCTCACTTGGAGTGGACCAATAACTTCTCAGTCAGTCATGGCAACCTCTTCTACAACCCTTTCCACATGATCTCGATTGCCTTCCTCTATGGTTCAGCATTGCTGTTTGCCATGCATGCCGGTACCATTCTGGCCGTGTCACGCTATGGCGGCGAGCGCGAGATCGAACAAATCGTAGATCGTGGAACAGCGTCTGAACGCGCCGCACTTTTCTGGCGCTGGACGATGGGCTTTAACGCCACAATGGAATCCATCCATCGCTGGGCTTGGTGGTTTGCCGTTCTTTGCCCCATCGCGGGCGGCATTGGTATCCTGCTCACGGGCACTGTGGTGGATGATTGGTACGCTTGGGGCATTATTCACGGCCTCTCCAATGGCACCCCCTATGATATGCAGGTGCCGTTGCCGCAATAAAACGTCATCGCATATTATAAATTCAAATTAAAAAACGCCCGGCATCAATTGCCGGGCGTTTTGATTTTTCTATGAAAAGTTAAAACACACTACATCAAGGCGCAGCGGCCAAGACCAATGCAGCTTCAATACGCTTTCCAGCGGGGCCAGGAACTTTGATCGCCTTAACAGCATCAGTTACCGGCGCGTTGCCCACTTGCACGAGGGCTACCATACCCATCGCAAAATGTGGTGCGCATTTGAAAGCGTAAAAACCATCTTTATCTAAAGTCACAACAAGCTCTTCGTTAATCTTGCCTTTTACCTCGGCTGCACCCTGAGGCCACATGCCAGGAAAATTCTGCACGAAATGTCCCTTATCGACGGGAACAAACTTAATTGTGTCGCCAACGGCCGCACGCACAAAACCCGGTTCAAACACCATTGCAGTGCCGTCAGTGCCTTTGTTCTTCATTTGAATTACGTGTTCAGCAGCAAATGCCGAAAGGCTTGCAGAAGCGAAAATTGCAGCACTCAATAAAGTTGTTTTAAAAAACTTGTTCATTTTGATCCTCGTTATTTTTAAAGAGACTATAAGTGAATTGTGGAAATATTATGCATCCAATTTGTTTATTACGCAGCAAGAATATTATGGGTTGTCGTTAAACTGTCGCAAGGGAGCATGTTTCAGCGCGCCAAGGTTTTCCGACGCAGTACAAAAGCAAGCAATGCGCAGAGCTTTTTCCCAAGCTGCAACATGAGCAATAACTTGATCTGTCCCCAAAGTAGCGGCCCGCAGAAGGGACCCTGCCTGGCCCACAAGATGTGCACCCAGTCTAATTGCTTTTGCACCTTCTAGCCCATCGGCAATGCCGCCCGAAGCAATAAGCGGCATTGCGGGCAAGGCTTTGCGCACTGCATGCAAGCAGACTGCGGTGGGCAGGCCCCAATTGCGGAAAGTCTCACCCAAGCTTTGCCCTTGCGCATCAGCCCTGCGTAAACCTTCAACGGCAGCCCAACTGGAACCTCCGGCGCCAGCCACATCTATGGCTGAAATGCCAACGGCAGCAAGACGAATTGCCACATCCGCGCTGATCCCAGCGCCCACCTCTTTGACAATAACTGGAACCCCAATCTTGTGACAAACTATTTCGATCGCTTTGAGAACACCCTTCCAGTTGATATCGCCACCCTGTTGCAACACTTCTTGCAAAGGATTGAGATGAAGAATTAAGGCGTCTGCGGAAATTGCATCCACGGCGCGGCGCGCATGTTCAACACCCATGCCTTGCACCAATTGAACGGCACCAAGATTTGCATAGAGTGCAATGTCGGGCGCGATGCGACGCACCTCTTGGTCAAGGCCATGGCCGCTTCCGCCACCAAGGGCAATACGCTGCGAACCAACCCCCATGGCAAAGCCGAGTTCTTGTGCGGCTTCGGCAATATTGCGGTTGATCACACCGCCTTGATCTGGCCCGCCCGTCATAGAGGAGGCGAGATAAGGAATTTTCAGCTTCTTGCCCAGAAAGTTTGTTGAAAGATCAATTTCGTCGAAATTCAATTCAGGCAACGCGTTGTGAACAAACTCAATCGTTGCAAAACCGCTGTTATGGCTATGCTTGGCAGCACCCGAAAGAATAATATCAATATGATCTTTCTTGCGTTGCTCAATATCGCCATCACGGCCACGCTGTCTTGCGCTATCAAGCTTGGTTATTGTGGCAGGTGCTTTGACATTTTCAGCCATTGCCGAACCTCCAAAACATGGAACACAAAACTCAAAGCCAGAAACACTGCAATTTCAGCTGTCGTCTGATGCAGCAATGCCGCGCGTAAGGCCAACACGAAACAACCGCCCGCAGCCAGCGTGGGCCACATGTTGCGTAAACGCTTAAAGTAAAACACAAAGCTGAGAGCTTCGACAACCAAGACCGCAAGGATAACCCAGCTGACTGCGCCAGAGCTGATGAAGCTTTCAATCATGTGCGATTCAACTGCACAATATTAAGGTTTAGAATTCCCGCCGTAGTAACCCAAGCGAGATAGGGCAAAAGCAAAAACAGAGCCGTTTTCGAAACTCCGCCCAAAACAAAAATTAAACCCACTATGCTGAACCAAAATAAAACCAGCTCGCCCAACGCCAGTGCAGGCTTTTGGAACGTGAAGAATATCGCACTCCACGCAATGTTCAAAACACCATTGATCGCAAGCGCAATAAGGATATTTGTTCTCTGCGGGGCGCTTGCTGCGTCCCATGAATAAGCAATTGCAAAGCTGAGGCAAATAAAAATCGTTGTCCAAACGGGCCCAAACGCCCAATCAGGTGGCTTCCACGCGGGCTGGCGAAGCGCGTAATACCAAGGCGAAAGCTTAGTGAAAACGCCACCTGCAACGCCCAAGACGATGCAGAAAGCAACGCCACCGAGCAGCGCTTGATAAAATGGAGTGGTTGGTATCATGGAGCAACTATACCCAACAGATGCGCCATGTCTTTAAAGAAAATGCGCGCATGCGCCATTGGGTTTGAACGCACCATTTTCTTTTCAGTATAAGCAGCCCACGTCAGACGCTGCACATCCTTGTCGCGGCACATCGAAACAAAGCGTTCGCGCCTTTTGTCGCTGCCATACCAGAAGTGCTGCATAACAGCGAGCACGCGGAAAATCATTCCATGGGCGCGCATGAAGCGCTTACGGGCCTGGGCCAGAACGCGGGCATCGGCAGTTTGCAAAAATTCTAATGCCGTATCGGCCGCAAGCTCGCCGCCCAGCATGGCATAATAAATGCCTTCGCCAGAAGCAGGCGCCACAACACCAGCAGCATCTCCCGCCAACAACACATCACGCCCATTATCCCAGCGCTTCAGCGGCTTCAATGGAATTGGCGCACCCTCTTTGCGAATGGTTTTGCTGCCATCCAAATGTGCGTCTTTGCGCAGCTTGGCCACGGCTTCGCGTAAAGCAAAGCCTTTATGTGCGCTGCCTGTGCCAATGCTGGCCGTCTTGCCATGAGGGAAAACCCAAGCATAAAAATCAGGTGAATACTTCGCGTTGTAATAAACATCACATCGCTCTGCTGAATAAGTGTCGGCGGTTTCAGGACGCTCAACAATTTCATGATAGGCAAAAACCAGTTTGGTTTTGTCCGCACCTTGAATGTGATCGCGCCCTAATTTTGATAGCGCACCATCAGCGCCAATGGCTAGTTTGGCGCGGGCCGAAACTTCCGTGCCATCTTTCAATTCATAATGAATGCGCAAAGTGCCATCTTCATCACGCGTCGATTTTGAATAGGTGCCAGTAGCACGTGTCGCGCCATCTTCGGCCGCACGGTTGCGCAAGTATTCATCAAAATCCGCACGGTCCACCATGCCCACATAGCTGCCATCAACTGGCATATGCGCCAAGCGGCCTGTGGGTGAAACAATGCGGGCGGCATCAATGCGAGCGACAATCAAATGCGCTGGAATTTGATAATCGCGGATCAAACGCGGCGGAATTGCACCACCACAAGGCTTTGTGCGGCCTGCACGATCGAGCAGCAAAACTTTCTTGCCAGCTTTGGCCGTCATCTGGGCAGCGGTGGCACCAGAGGGTCCGCCTCCTACAACAATAATGTCATATGTGTCTTGCATGGGTGTCACCCTAAATCATGTTGTGCTGCCAGCACGAGGGGATTGGCTTTGATTGTCTGTGTTTTACCTAAGCGCATGGCCAGCATTGCCGAAACGATAAACAACACCGCTTCCGCGCCGAACACTGCGCCATAGCTTGTTGCATCAGAATGCGTGAAGTGTTTCAAAATATCGGCCATGACTGTGCCAACAAAACCACCTGCTGCAAATGCGATGGCTTGTGACGCCCCAAACAGCCCCATGCGAATGCCCTCACGCGATGATTGCCCCGCCGCTGCACTGAACATCGAACCAATGGCAGCAACAGCGAACATGCCATTGGCAAAACCTAAGGCAAATACATTTTGCTTCAGCGGCCATGTTGAACCAATCGTTGCGGCCCCAGCCAATCCGGTTAAAGCCAAGGCAGAACAGAGGCAGCCGAATACAGTCCAATTGCGCAATGTCAGCGCTTTGGCTTTATGCGCGAATGAAGACGCGATGCCCACCAATATCATGCCGGAAAGCGCGCCCATGTTTTGCGTGCCCGATAAAGCAGTCGATTGCCCAGGCGTGAAGTTGAACAGCAAACCTGCAAAAGGTTCCAAAATCAGATCTTGCGCACTATAGGCCAGCATCGAAATGAAAATAAAAATAGCAAAACGCCTTGCATCTAAATCTTGCCAAACATCTTTTAAGGCAGCGCTGAAATTTGCTTTTGTATTTTCACTCTTGCATTCAGATTTCTTCGCATAGGATTTCTCAATACCCCATACAGCAAGCGTGCTCACCAAAAATGCGATGCCGGTGACAGATGCTGCAACTGCTACAAGTCTAGGCAGAGAGAAGGGGTCTAGGAATTTGCCTGCAATCACTGTTGTCAGAATGAAGCCAGCGATCATCATTGTCCACACCACGGTTGCTGCAGCGCCGCGCCGATCTGGCTTAACTGTTTCAGCAAGCAAAACCAAAAGTGAAGTGCCCGCTGCGCCTACACCAATACCAATCAATGTGAATGCAATTGCCGACAATGCAAGCCCAGCCCAGAAATAACTTGAAGCCAGCCAGACAGATGTTGCGGCTAGTAGACCGCCTATAGCAAGCGTTGCCATACCACCAATAATCCAAGGTGTGCGTGTGCCGCCATTATCAGACCCATGGCCCCAGCGCGGCCGCAGCACTTGCAATGCATAATGCCATGCAACCAGCAATCCCGGAATAACCGCCAGCATTGAAAGCTCAACAATCATCACACGGTTGATTGTTGATGTTGTTAAAACCACAATAGAACCCAGCGATGTTTGCACGAGTCCAAGCCTTACGATACCAAGCCATCCTAATGTTTTTTGTTCCATCACAAACCTCCACGAATTGTTATGGCTGAAGCCAACATGCCTAAAACATAAAGTGTAACGCCTGTGCCGTTGTACCAAGGCGCGTATTTTTTCGGGTCCTTCAAAAGCCGCTTCATGCAGAGAATCTGCAACGCCAGGGATGCTGCAACAACACCCGCATAAATTGGACGGTGCCAACTAAACAAAAGACCAGCGACAATAACCTGCGGCACGGCCATCACCAAACAAGCAAGTTTAGCCGCAGTTGCTTCACCAAGCTTCACGGGCAATGAGCCAATGCCCATTTGTTTGTCGCCTTCAACGGCTTTGAAATCATTCAATGTCATAATGCCATGCGCGCCAACACTATAGAGCAGGGCCAGCACTATCACTTCTGTGGGTGGGCGGCCTGCAAGCATTGCGGCGCAGCCGGTGAACCATGGCAGACCTTCATAACATAAGCCTACCGCCGCGTTGCCAAACCAACCATTGATCTTCAATCGGAATGGGGGCGCGCTATATGCCCAAGCGACAAGCAGCCCAACGATTGTTGCATAGAAAACCCAGATGCCAATCGAAGCGCCAACGAGAAGCGAGAGAACTGTCCAACCCAACGCGATGTAAAGCCCCCAACGGCCTGGAATGCGGCCAGAAGGAATGGGGCGATGTGGTTCGTTGATGGCATCAACATGCCGATCATACCAATCATTACAAGCCTGCGATGTGCCGCAAACCAGTGGCCCGCACAAAGCGATGCCGGCAACTAATGTCCACACATGATCAGTGATCGAAACGCCTGAAGAAACGATGCCGCATCCATAGGCCCACATGGGCGC
This sequence comes from uncultured Aestuariivirga sp., assembly GCA_964244815.1. GTDB lineage: Bacteria > Pseudomonadota > Alphaproteobacteria > Rhizobiales > Aestuariivirgaceae > Aestuariivirga. The sequence goes on from CAXTKH010000017.1 coordinate 31,212, forward strand.
AAACCATGTGACCGGCTTCAAAAGCTCTAAGCTGGCGCGCAAGCTTGGCGTGCTGACGGGAGCTGGCTTTGCGATGGATTGGTCCATCTCAAAAAGATAGAACCGTCACTATAAAGTGTCAATCCAGATTTACACTTTTGGGAGTCAATTTGATGTGTCGTTAAGACCCATATCATCGATGCCATAGCGATGCAGCTTCACATAAAGGCTCTGGCGCGAGAGTCCGAGCATTTCTGCAGCACCAGCGCGGTTGTCACCATTCATCTGCAGCGCAGCTTCGATGCAAAGCCGCTCGATGATGTCTGTCGACTCGCGCACCAGTTCTTTGAGCGGAACTTTGCCAACAAGCTTGGTGAATTCATCAACGGAACGCAGCAGACCTTGGTCTTGCTTCTTGTTATTATTGGCAGCTTGGCGGCTGACGTGATGCAAAGAGAAGCCAAAGCAAGGCGTCTCGCCTTCCATCACAGAAACAGCTGAAACTTCCACATCTTCGATAGCGCCAAACTGGCCGCGCACGATTGTTTGGAAATTGCGAATTTCGCCCTTATCTTTGAGCTGGCTCACCATCTGGCCAATATCAACGCCACGTCTGCCAAGCCATGTTTCAAGCGACATACCGCGTGCTTGTTCTTCCGATGCCAGCTGCACCAGTTCCAAGAATGCCGAATTGGCCGTGAGAATTTTCATGTCGGTATCGGTAACAATAAAACCATCAGGCATTTCGCTGATGATCTTCACAACTTTCGACTGGGCTTTCGGCAGCACAACAGCTGACAGGCCAACAGCATGAGGAACCATGCGCAAGAGGAAATAAGTCGAGCTCTCCTGGCGGAACATGCTGAATGATAAAACAGCCTGTTGGCGATCTTGCGATGGGCGCAACACGATATCTTCTGTACGGCCCAGATTGCGCAAGCTATCCAAAGAAACTTTCACACTTGCCCAGTCTTCGGGGCCGAAAATATCTTCGAGTGCTGCACCTTCGATGCGTTTTACTGGCCTATTCAATATGTTAGCCGAAGATGGATTGCATTCGGCCACGCGCCCCGTGCGCGCGTCCACAATCATGATGGCATCTGTCGCTGATTGCAGCAAAACCCGGAAGCGCGTTTCAGAATTACGCAATCGTTGATATTCTTGCTCAACAGCTTGCTCAGCCGAAAGCAAGCGTTGTTGCAGTTGCGACACGGTGCTCATATCGCGCCCAATAGCGATGATATGGCCAAAAGGCCCAGCTTTGACTGCGCTGTAACTTATGGGAATATCCAAACCACCATTCATGGGGTGGTTTACTTGCCGCCAGCGTGGCGTGCCATTGCCGGCCTCGCCCAAAAGCTGCTGGATTTTACTACGACTTTCAACCGTAACGGTATCGGCAAGCGATTTGCCAGGCCAACCCGTGAACAGGCTGCGTGGCATGTCAGGAGCTGCCAAAACCTGATCGCAAATCACACCTTCAGGTGTCATCAATATAGTTACGTCAACTGCGGTCGCTAATATGGATGCAACCAAGGCCGGATCCTGCAAACCGATTGCCGGATCATAGTGCAAGGAACCTGAAGTGCCTGCGTAGCTAGCCAAAATGTATTTCCTTTCGTGCCCCAGCCGCAGCCAATTGATTGGCCCAACTGTTGACAATGGTAACCGTTGCAGGCGCGTCTACGGCGTAGGCGTCTGAACCACAACTTTCGATCAACTCAGGCTGCTCAACAAAAAGATGGCCGCCCACAATAATTTTTACACAGCGATTCTTAGACATTTTCCGAATAATCCGGATCGCCTCCAAGAATGGTTCCACTAGAGTTTGACCGCTGAGTGACAATCCAACAATGTCAAAATGTTCTTGCGCTACCAACTGTCCAAGTTGCTGGACATCTTCTACAGGTTTATTAGACACAGTCCAGCTTTCTCTCAACAGAAATTCCTGAACTAATCGTAATCCAAATGAGTGTAACTCGCCTGGTGTGGGCAATAACAGCGCATGACGACCAAAGCCTGCATTGCTCCATAAATGTGAGGGCACCCCGTCAAATTCGCGCAAAATGCGATGCATGCGGGCCACACCTAGCGCCACCTCCACAAAACTGGCTTTATCATCTTCCCAGCGCTCGCCAAGAACCCGGGCTGCCGGAGCCATCAGGTCCAGCAACACGTCCTGGAATGCCACACCATTGGCCATTAAATGCCTTACATAATCTATTGCCGAGCTTGGATCATCTTTGGTGGTCAAAGCAATAAAGTCGGAAACAGCCACGTTTCGCAGCGAAACCTTTTCTGTTTTTAACGCCGTATTTGTATTCACGTGGCTCATCAGCAACCGTGGGACGATGATATTTTCTATAACAGAAGCGAATTCTTGTAGATGACTTTCTGTCGGTTTCGCCACAACGGCTGCAAGAGGTTGGGTAAACGATCGAAGTCGTTCAATCCCGTGATCTTGCCTGCTATCCTGGACCAACTGCAATTCATTCGACATTGCTAGACCCTCCCCGAGCGTCCAGTCTTTAAGATCGCTGAACTGCTCACAGAGGCAATACTCACACCCGTAAACTCTTGGCGTCAAGTAAAATTGACAGATGTATGGCAAAGTCTTGTTCTTATCTATAGTGTCAACTAAAATAGACGTCAAGATAAGTTGACACATTGGCAAAAATAAGTCTAATCTCAAACTCGAAGCCCCGCTCAGGATTTAAAAACAGAAGCGGGCTCGGGGAAACAAATGGAATTACCGAGACAAATGTCCGGAAGGCAAGGCCTCTACACCGCCGAAGAGCGGTTGAGGCGTGATTCCTCGAAGTGGACTTTGGTCCAAGGTTTCTTGGCTGCATTCCAATTCATCGTTTTCCTGATTAGCCTCATCTTAGTTTTGCGCAGCTTGGCCACGAGTGAGGGCGCTTTTGCCGCCAATGCCTCGGTGATTTTCAAAACCCTTGTTCTTTACACCATCATGATCACCGGTTCCCTGTGGGAGAAGGATGTGTTTGGGCAATATCTTTTTGCGCCACCCTTTTTCTGGGAAGATGTGGTGAGTTTTGTGGTGATCGCCCTGCACACGGCTTATGTTTATGCGCTGATCACGGGCGCTTTATCGCAGCACAGTTTGATGCTTCTCGTTTTGGCTGCTTATGCGACTTATGCTGTGAATGCCGCACAGTTTCTTTGGAAGCTGCGCCAAGCGCGCTTGCAACACGCTGAGATGAGCGGGGTGCATGCATGAACATCATTGCCAAAAATATCAAAGCTGCGGGCTGTGAATCGGCTCCCGTTTTGCGTGAGCGTGGCCAGCGCGAAGTGTTTTGCGGTCTCACCAGCATTGTGTGGCTACACCGCAAAATTCAAGACGCGTTTTTCCTTGTAGTGGGCAGCCGCACCTGTGCGCACTTAGTGCAATCAGCGGCTGGTGTAATGATTTTTGCAGAACCCCGCTTTGCCACCGCCATTATTGATGAACGTGACCTTGCTGGCCTGTCGGAGATTGATGCTGAGTTAGACCGCGTGGTGAACCGCCTTCTGGAACGCCGCCCGGAAATCAAAATGCTGTTCCTCGTAGGCTCTTGCCCTTCTGAAGTGATCAAGCTGGATTTGAAGCGGGCTGCAGCACGTTTGAACCGTGAGCATCTGCCAAACGTCCGTGTACTGAATTATTCCGGCAGCGGCATTGAAACGACATTCACCCAAGGTGAAGATGCTTGTCTGGCCAGCTTGGCTGAAGATTTGCCGAAGCACACGGGTGCTGCCAATTTGGTGATTGCAGGCGCTTTGCCAGATGCGGTGGAAGATCAATTCACAAGGCTGTTCCGCGAGATGGGTATCGAGGCCAGCTTCTTGCCTGGACGCCGCTCCACTTCCATGCCTGCTGTTGGGCCAAACACTGTGTTCATGATGGCGCAACCATTTTTGGGCGATACGGCTCGCGTGCTCAAAGAAAAAGGTGCTGCCGCCTTGCAAGCGCCATTTCCATTTGGCGCTGAAGGCACAACACTGTGGCTGAAAGCTGCCGCTGATCATTTTGGCGTATCGCCAGCATTGTTTGAAAAAGTAACATCCGCACCGCGCGCTCGTGCAGAGCAAGCTTTGTCCAACCATAAAGAAAAGCTTGGCGGCAAAAGCATTTTCTTCTTTCCTGATTCACAACTCGAAATGCCACTGGCGCGCTTTTTATCGCGCGAATTGGATATGGAATTGGTGGAAGTGGGCACGCCCTATTTGCACACCCAACACATGGCGCATGAACTGGCCATGTTGCCTGCGGGCACCTTCCTGAGCGAAGGCCAAGATGTGGACAAGCAGTTGGATCGTTGTCGTGCCGCACGGCCCGACATCACTGTGTGTGGTCTAGGCTTGGCCAATCCGCTGGAAGCAGAGGGTCTCACCACCAAATGGGCCATCGAACTCGTGTTTTCACCTATTCATGGTTACGAACAAGCTGGCGATTTGGCAGCGCTCTTTGCGCGGCCGCTAGCACGGCGCGAAAGGCTGGCGGTGTGATATGCAGCTGACGCTTTGGACATATGAAGGCCCGCCCCATATCGGTGCTATGCGTGTGGCAACCGGCATGAAGGGCCTGCATTATGTGTTGCACGCGCCCCAAGGCGACACTTATGCCGACCTGTTATTCACCATGATTGAGCGGCGCGGCGAACGCCCACCTGTCACCTACACCACATTCCAAGCCCGTGATTTGGGTGGCGACACGGCGGAGCTTTTCAAGACATCTTGTTCAGATGCTTACTACCGCTTCAAGCCACAAGCCATGATCGTGGGGGCAAGCTGCACAGCCGAACTTATTCAAGACGATCCAGGCGGACTAGCCAGCACTTTGGGCTTGCCCATTCCAGTGATTGCCTTGGAATTGCCTGCTTATCAGAAAAAAGAAAACTGGGGCGCTTCCGAAACCTTCTATCGCTTGACACGCGCACTGGCCAAACCAGCCACAAAACGCGCGGCCAACACCTGCAATATCTTGGGCCCAACAGCTTTGGGCTTCCGCAACCGTGACGACATTTTAGAAATCAAGCGCTTGCTGTCCGAGCTGGGCGTGGAAGTTCTCGTGACAGCGCCGATGAATGCAACACCAGCTGATATTGCGAAATTGCCAGAAGCGGCCTTCAACATCTCGCTTTATCCTGAAGTGTCTGATGCAACAGCGCGCTTCTTGGAAAAGAATTTCGGCCAGAAGTTTACCACCACCATCCCAATCGGCGTTGGTGCCACCCGCAAATTCCTTACCGAGGTGGCAGCGCTTGCTGGTCTTGATGCTGCACCTTTGCTGGCCCGCGAAACAGGGCGCTTGCCTTGGTATTCCAAATCGGTCGATTCCACTTATCTCACTGGCAAACGCGTTTTCGTTTTCGGCGATGCCACACATGCCATGGCGGCCGCCCGCATGGCCAAGGATGAGTTGGCATTTGATGTAGTGGGAATTGGCACGTATTCCCGCGAATTCGCCAAGCAAGTGCGCGAGCTTGCGGCGGAGCTTGGCTGTGAAGCCTTGATCTCTGATGATTATCTCGATGTCGAAGCCAAGGTTGCTGAACTGCAGCCTGATCTGGTTTTAGGCTCGCAAATGGAACGCCATATCGCCAAGCGACTCGGGGTCCCTTGCGCTGTGATTTCCGCACCTGTTCATGTGCAGGATTTTCCAGCCCGCTTCTCACCACAAATGGGTTTTGAAGGTGCGAATGTTATTTTTGATACCTGGGTTCATCCATTGATGATGGGCCTTGAGGAACATCTCTTGCACATGTTCAAAGATGATTTCGAATTTGGTGAAAATGCTGCACCGTCGCATCTCGGCCACCAGAAACAAGAAGCAGCTCCTGCACCAGTTGCAACGCCTGCTTCAGGCAACATCATTTGGATGGCGGAGGCCGAAGCCGAACTTAAAAAGATTCCTTTCTTCGTGCGCAAGAAGGCGCGCCGCAACACCGAAGCCTTTGCCACAAGCCGTGGCGTGATGAACATTTCAGTGGAGACTCTGTACGATGCCAAAGCGCACTTCAGCAGATAACCCTCTAAAAGTTGTCATCGTTACGCTGGATCATCATCTGGCCAGCGCAGTATCGCGCGTGAGCGAGAAACTGAAGCGCATCATTCCCGGCTTCTCGCTTTCATTGCATGCCGCATCAGAATGGTCGGCTCGTCCTGCTGCACTCAAGGCTTGCATTGATGATCTGAGCAGCGCCAATATCGTTATCGCCAATATGTTGTTTATGGAAGAGCATGTGAATGCGGTGTTGCCGACGATTGAAGCTAACCGCGACAAATATAATGCTCTCGCTGTGTTCATGTCTGCTGGTGAAGCCATTCGCCAAACGCGATTGGGCAAGTTTGATATGGGTGCCAAGCAGAGCACATTCATGTCGCTCTTGAAAAAGCTCAAAGGTTCGAAAGCTGAAAAAGCTTCATCGGGCGAGCGTCAGATGGCCATGTTGAAGCGCCTGCCACAAATGCTGCGTTTTATTCCGGGCACCTCGCAAGATGTGCGGGCTTATTTCTTAGGCATGCAATATTGGCTGGCCGGTTCAGAAGATAATGTTGAACATCTGATCCGTTATTTCGTGCAGCGCTATGTGCCCGGCTTTGAAAAACTCTCCTTTGCAGCACCGCAAACTTACCCCGAAGTGGGTGTCTATCATCCGCAATTGAAAGCGCGGATGAGTGAAGATTTGTCGGCTCTGCCACGGTCCAACAACCGCGCTACTGTTGGCCTGTTATTGATGCGCTCTTACGTGCTCTCCAAAGACTCTGCGCATTATGATGGCGTGATCTCGGCAATGGAAGCGCAAGGCTTGAATGTGATTCCCGCTTTCGCAACGGGCCTCGATTCCCGCCCCGCCATCCGCAAGTTTTTCATGAAGGATGACAAAGCCACGGTTGATGCGGTCGTTTCGCTCACGGGCTTCTCCCTCGTAGGTGGCCCTGCTTATAATGATGCCAAGGCTGCTGAAGATATGTTGGTGCAGCTTGATGTGCCTTATTTCGCAGCGCAGCCTGTTGAGTTCCAAAGCTTGGAAGCATGGGAAAAATCGGAACGCGGCCTTCACCCTATTGAAGCGACGATGATGATTGCTGTGCCTGAAATTGATGGCGCAATTTCACCCATGGTGTTTGGTGGCCGCAGTGAAAATGCGGGTGCAGACAGGCCTATGACTGTTCATGCTGAGCGGGCCAATATGTTGGCGCGACGTGTGTCGAAAATGGTGTCGTTGCGTCGGTGTGCTTTGGCGAACCGCAAAGTTGCGATCACGCTGTTCAACTTCCCACCCAATGCCGGGGCCACGGGCACAGCTGCGTTTCTTTCAGTCTTTGAATCGCTCTACAACACCATGCAGGGCATGAAGCGGGCAGGTTACACAGTTGATCTGCCTGCAAGCGTTGATGCTTTGCGCAAAGCCGTGCTGGTGGGCAATTCTGAACGTTATGGTGCTGATGCCAATGTGGTGGCCCGGATTTCGGCTGATGATCATGTGCGGCGCGAGCCACATCTGGCCGAGATTGAAAAGCAATGGGGTGCTGCACCCGGCCGCAAGCAAACCGATGGTTCGCATATTCTGGTTTTGGGTCAAAATTTTGGGAATATTCTCGTCGGTGTGCAGCCAGCCTTTGGTTACGAAGGTGACCCTATGCGCTTGTTGTTTGAGCGTGATTTTGCGCCCACTCATGCTTTCTCCGCTTTCTATCGTTACCTGCGCGAAGATTTTGGCGCTGATGCGATTTTGCATTTCGGCACCCATGGCGCACTTGAGTTTATGCCCGGCAAGCAAGTGGGCATGAGTGGGGATTGCTGGCCTGATCGTTTGATTGGCGCCACGCCGAATATCTATCTTTATGCTGCCAATAATCCATCTGAAGGCACCATCGCCAAGCGCCGCAGCGGGGCCACTTTGGTGAGCTATCTCACCCCACCTGTCACACATGCTGGCCTTTATCGCGGGCTGATGGAGTTAAAATCATCGCTGCAACGCTGGCGCACATTGGAAGTGGATTCACCAGAACGCTTGCCTTTGGAAGATCTGATTTTGGCTCAGGCCAAAACGGTTGATCTTGTTGAGACTGATGTGAGCAAACTCGCCGCAGCCGTACATGAATTGGAACACACGCTGATCCCACACGGTCTTCATGTTGTGGGCCAACCGATCTCTGATCAAGAACGCGAAGAACTTTTGCAACATGTGGCCGAAGCCGCTGATGGCCGCGAGATTGATCTAGCGCATATGGATAAAATGCTGCGCCAAGATCACGAGATTGATGGCTTGCTGCGCGCCCTTGATGCCCGTTTCATCCGCCCGGTTGCGGGTGGTGATTTAATCCGCTCTCCCGAGATGTTACCCACAGGCCGCAATATTCATGGCTTTGATCCGTTCCGCATTCCATCCACCTTCGCGGTGAATGATGGCGCGCGCCAAGCCGCCCTTGTTCTCGAAACCCATATGGAAAGCGGCAATGCGCTTCCTGAAACCATTGCGATGGTTTTGTGGGGAACAGATAATCTGAAAAGCGAAGGCGGGCCAATGGCGCAAGCGCTTGCACTGATGGGCGCAGCACCTCGCTTTGACTCATTTGGCCGATTGGCGGGTGCGAAGCTCATTCCGCTGTCAGATTTGAAGCGCCCGCGCATTGATGTGATGCTGACACTGTCTGGCATTTTCCGTGATCTCTTGCCTTTGCAAACCAAAATGCTGGCAGAAGCCGCTTGGCTTGCAGCATCGGCTGATGAGCCATCAGATCAAAACTTCATCCGCAAGCACACACTCTCCATGATGGCCGAAAGCAATGTGGGCTTTGAAGAGGCAGCTCTTCGCGTGTTCAGCAATTCCGATGGCGCCTATGGCGGCAATGTGAACCAGCTGATTGAGTCTGGTGCGTGGAAAGAGGAAGAAGAACTGGCCAATATGTTCACCACGCGCAAATGTTTCGCGCATGGCCGAACCGGTCAATCATCCTCGCAGAGCGTTGTTATGAAAGCTGTGTTGAAGCGCGTTGATCTGGCTTACCAGAATTTGGAATCAGTTGAGCTGGGTGTGACCACGGTAGATCATTATTTTGACTCGCTGGGTGGCATTTCGCGTGCAGCCAAACAAGCAGGCGGCAAAGACATTCCGGTTTACATCGGCGATCAAACGCGCGGCGCTGGCAAAGTGCGCACATTGGCTGAACAAGTAGCACTTGAAAGCCGCACCCGCGCACTGAACCCCAAATGGTATGAAGGCATGTTGCAGCACGGGCCTGAAGGTGTGCGACATATTGAATGCCACCTCACCAACACAGTTGGCTGGTCGGCCACCACGGGCCAGGTGGAGCCTTGGGTCTATCAACAATTCACCGAAACCTTTGTGAAAGACGAAGCCATGCGCAAGCGCCTGGGCGAGCTTAATCCCAAGGCCGCGGCTAAAATGGTGAACCGTTTGGTGGAAGCCCATCGTCGGGATTTCTGGACGCCTGACGCTGCAACACTTGAAGCGTTGGAACAAGCCAGTGAAGAATTAGAAGATAAATTGGAAGGTATCGGCATGGAGGTCGCAGCATGACATTGGTTCTCGATAGAACTCCAACGCATAAGCGTTTGGATGGTGCAGGCTCCGTGCAAGTGCAGATGGATCCTAATTTGGACATTGGCACGGCGAAGGTCTTTTCGGTTTACGGCAAAGGCGGCATCGGCAAAAGCACAACCTCTTCCAATCTCTCTGTGGCCTTTTCTAAACTCGGAAAGCGCGTGTTGCAGATTGGCTGCGATCCCAAGCATGATTCAACCTTCACGCTAACAAAGCGCTTGGTGCCCACAGTCATCGACATTCTTGAAACTGTGGATTTCCATTCTGAAGAATTGCGCCCTGAAGACTATGTGTTCGAAGGTTATAATGGCGTGATGTGCGTAGAAGCGGGCGGCCCACCTGCTGGCACTGGTTGTGGCGGTTATGTGGTTGGCCAAACTGTGAAGCTGCTGAAAGAACATCATTTGCTCGATGACACTGACGTGGTGATCTTCGACGTGTTAGGCGATGTGGTGTGCGGTGGATTTGCGTCTCCGCTGATGCATTCGCATCAATCCGTTATCGTAACAGCCAATGACTTTGACTCAATCTTCGCGATGAACCGCATTGTGGCGGCCATCACAGCGAAGGCCAAGAATTACAAAGTGCGCGTGGGCGGCGTCATTGCTAATCGCAGCAAAGCCACAGATCAGATTGATCGTTTCAACGAAGCTATTGGGCTGAAGCTTCTTGCACACTTCCCAGACTTAGATGCAATCCGCATGAGCCGCTTGAAGAAACGCACGCTGTTTGAAGTGGAAGAAACCCCTGAAATCCTGGCAGTGCAAAATGAATATATGCGTCTTGCCGCTCAGCTTTGGGCCGGCGTTGAACCACAAGATGCCAAGCCGATGAAAGATCGCGACATCTTTGATTTCCTCGGTTTTGATTGAGAGGGTTTGATTGATGGCCACACCATATCTCAACCGCCGCAATGAAATTCAAACCTACTTTGACCGCACAGCTGTCAAAGCTTGGGAGCGTTTGACATCTGACGCCCCCGTTAGCGGTGTTCGCGCCAGGGTGCGGGCGGGGCGCGATGAAATGAGAGCCACTCTGCTGTCTTACTTGCCGCAAGATTTAAGCGGAATTCGTATTCTCGATGCAGGTTGTGGCACGGGTGCACTGGCTGTAGCTGCTGCCGAGCGCGGGGCCGAAGTCGTTGCAATTGATCTTTCACCCCAACTCGTGGCGGTGGCACGAGACCGCCTTCCCAACGGACTAAAGGTAACGTTCCTATCCGGCGACATGTTAGACCCCGCTTTGGGCAAGTTTGACTATGTCGTGGCCATGGATTCTATCATCCATTATCCCATCAAAGATATGATCAACATCGTTGATGGCTTGTCACGCATGGCCACCAAAGGGATGATCTTCTCCTTCCCACCGCGCACTATACCGCTGGCTATTCTGTGGGGAGTAGGCAAACTCTTTCCGCGCGGCGATAAATCGCCAGCAATTGAACCGCAGCCGCCCAAAAAATTGCGCAATGCATTAGCCATTCTTAAGGGCATTAGACTTGGCCGTAGCCACCGCGTGGCCACAGGCTTTTATGTTTCTGAGGCTCAGGAGTTGGTCTGCTCATGAAACGCGTCAACACGATATGGCAATCCATCGGTACACGCTTTCTGCCATTTGCCGATGCCGCTACGGTCGAGTTACCATTGTCACGCCTACTGCGCCTCTCTCTGTTTCAAGTCGCCGTAGGCATGTCAATGGTGTTGCTCACCGGAACCTTGAACCGCGTGATGATTGTGGAACTCGGTGTGCCAGCTTGGCTGGTTGGACTGATGGTCTCTTTGCCGTTGTTATTTGCACCTTTTCGCGCGTTGATCGGCCACAAATCAGATAATCATCGTTCGGTTCTTGGCTGGCGCCGTGTTCCTTATATGTGGTTCGGCGCATTGATGCAGTTTGGTGGCTTTGCGATCATGCCATTTGCATTGATCCTATTGTCTGGTGATACGCATGGCCCGATGTGGATAGGGCAGGCAGGCGCTGCACTGGCCTTCATTCTGGTCGGCGCTGGCATTCATACCACGCAAACTGCGGGCTTGGCATTGGCCAACGATCTAGCACCCGAACATGCCCGTCCGCGAGTTGTAGCTTTGCTATATGTTACTCTGCTGATAGGCATGGCCGTAAGTGCGCTGGTGTTTGGCAAACTTCTACAGAATTTCAGTCAGATTCACCTTATTCAAATCATCCAAGGTGTTGCCGTCACATCAGTCGCTTTGAATTGCATTTCCATGTGGAAGCAAGAAGTACGCAATCCTCAACTCCCGTCACGCCAAGAAGTTGGCCTCAGCTTTGTTGAAGCTCTCTCGGCGCTTTTAAAAACTGGCAGGGTATTCCGTTTGCTTGTTGCACTGGGACTTGGAACAGCCGCCTTTGCAATGCAGGACATTTTGCTTGAGCCATTTGGTGGTCAGATCTTTGCAATGACAGTAGGCCAAACCACGTTGTTAAACTCATTTATGGCAATTGGCACATTATGCGGCTTTGCTTTGTCGGCCCATCTTCTATCAACGGGCGGTGATCCATGTCGCGTTGCTTCGATCGGCGTATTAATGGGCATACTGGGTTTTTCCGCAGTTATATTTTCTCCATCCATAAACTCTGCCCAAACATTCTCAATTGCTGCGACTTTCATAGGTTTGAGCAATGGCCTTTTTGCGGTCGGCATGTTGACTGCGGCGATGGAGGTTGCTGGCAATGGTGACTCTGGCCTAGCACTTGGAGCTTGGGGTGCAGTGCAAGCCACATGTGGTGGTCTTGCCGTTGCCTTTAGCGGCTTCGTTCGTGATTTAGTGAGTAGCTTTGCGCTTCGCGGTGATTTTGGCACGACGCTGCAAAGCAATGCTACGGGATATGGTTTTGTCTATTCTACAGAAATTTGTCTGCTGTTTGTAACACTTATAGCGCTTGGCCCGCTGGTGCGCGTGGCCGGGCAATCAACAATCACGAAATCGAACACAAAGTTCGGTCTCGTTCAATATCCAGGATAAGAAAGGGAGCAACCTATGCACACGACCTACATTGGAAATATCGATCTCGCCCAAATCATATTAGTTTTGTTTATCGGCTTTTTCTTTGGCCTGGTTTATTATCTACACCGTGAAAACAAGCGCGAAGGCTATCCACTCGAAAGTGACAGATCTGGTGCTATAACCGTGCATGGCTTCCCGCGTGTGCCCGAACCTAAAACATATTTACTGGCCGATGGCTCATCTGTTCAAGCCCCACGCGCCGAACCAAGAGATATGCGTCCGGTAAATGGAACACCGGCTGCCAATTTTCCTGGTGCGCCGCTGGTTCCAAATGGTGATCCGATGAAGGCCGGTGTTGGCCCCGGCGCATATGCCGAGCGCCGCGATATTCCGGATATGACTGTTCACGGCACACCTAAACTGGTGCCTCTTCGTGCTGCCCCAGATTTCTACGTCGATCCCGCTGATCCAAACCCAATTGGCATGACGGTGGTGGGCGCCGACGGCAAGACTGGTGGCATTGTCCGCGATGTATGGGTTGACCAAGCTGAATATCTCATCCGCTACTTCGAGGTCGAAACCGGTGAAAAAGGCAAGATTCGCAATGTGCTTTTGCCTGCTACATTGGCGCGAATTGCGGGTGCAGCAAAACAAGTGCGTGTGAAATCAATTTTGGGTGGCCAGTTTGCTATGGTGCCCACACAGAAAAAACCTGATGTCGTGACACGCCTCGAAGAAGAAAAGATTTTCGGCTTCTATGGCGCTGGCACATTATATGCAACACCTCAACGTGCGGAGCCACTATTTTGAGCCAGCTTCCAGACATTATTCCAGATGGCCTGCCTGATCATTTGCCAGAGGGCGAACGCCTTTTGTGGCAAGGTCGACCTGATTGGAAACGCCTCGCAATCAATGCGTTTCATATTCGCAAAGTTGCGGTATATTTTATGGCATTGACCATTGGGCAGGGCACTTGGAAACTGTCTCAAGGTACGAGCCTTGCCGAAGCCTTTCACGCCGTGCCACAGATTATAGGACTAGGCTTTGCAGCTTGCGCCATTTTGCTGGGCTTTGCCTACGCAAGTGCACGCACCACGCATTACACACTCACCAATAAGCGCGCTTTGATGAAAGTTGGCATTGCTCTGCCTGTCATCATCAATTTGCCGTTACGCCAAATTGACGGCGTTTCTTTCGCGCACACAGGGCAGGGTTGTGGCACAATATGCTTTAAGACAGGTGGGCAAACGCGTTTGGCCTATTTGCTGCTCTGGCCCCATGCTAAGCCTTGGAACTTGTCTAAACCTCAACCCGCCTTCCGCGATATTGCGGATGTTGAAGCCGTGGCTTCGCGTTTGGCCTTCGTGATGGGGGGGCAAATGCCAATAGTAGAAAACGAATATGAAGCCGGACGCGGCCATATGATTCCGGCGGAGTAAGATCATGACCAGCAACGCCGTTCAGCCTTCCGCCACCAAGCCATTCATCGCAATTTTTGCAGGGTTGGCTGCGGTTTTGGTTTTGATCGGCGCGGCACGTTTAAATGGCTATCAACCGCCACCCTCCTTGCCAAGCGATCCAGCATTGCAATCACGCGAGTTGGCGATTGAAGATTCAAGCGAAGGCGCTGTGGTGGTTCGCGATGCGAAAACGCATGCAACGATCTCCATATATAAGCGCGGCGAAGGCAGTTTTTTCCGCGCCACGCTGCGCACATTGGTGCATGATCGCCAACACAAAAGCTTGAGCCAAGACGGAAATTTTCGACTGGAAACCCATAAGGGAAACCAGCTATTCTTAATTGACGAGGTCTCTGGAAAAACACTTTCAATGAATGCCTTTGGCCCCAGCAATACGGCTGTTTTTGCCGCACTTTTGTCCACCCCTAACCAAGGAGAGAGTCAATGATGAATCCCTTCGCCACCAAAGTGAGCGAACACGTCATGTGCACTGTCAATGTCGTGAACACGTTTGAACAACTGTCGGCCCATGTGGTGCTGGATGGTGATGTGAAAATTCAACCGGGCGATGAAGTTCTGGTTTCTGGCCAAGAAATTCGTGTGCCCTATGGTGAGACCCACAGCGAGCGCCGAGAAGCCACCATAAAACGCGCTGGTTGGCTTGAGCGCAAGTGGACCGAGCTCACCGGCAATATGGAATACATGGAACTGCTTGAATTCTCATTTTCAGAGGAGAAGGCATTATGACGATTGAGCGCCTGGGCCTGAAGGCCAAGAACACCACAGAAATGGCGACAACAACAACCATGTTGAGCCCACGTTTTTATACCACGGATTTTGTCGCCCTCGACAAAATGGATGTGACACCGGTTCGCGCCGAATGGGATAAGTTGCTGGAGGAGATGCGCGAAGATCCAAACAAAGCACATTTTCGCCGCTCTGAAGAGTGGGATAAGGTTTCGCTTGATGATCTTGAGCCGGGCCTACGGAAAGAGTTCGTCGATTTTCTCGTAAGTTCGCTCACCGCAGAATTTTCGGGGTGCGTGCTTTATGCCGAAATGCGCAAGCGCGGCACTAACCCAGACATTACCGAGTTGTTTAAATATATGAGCCGCGATGAAGCCCGTCACGCCGGCTTTATCAATGATACGCTGAAAGATTTTAATATCGGCGTTGACTTAGGTTTTCTAACCAAAGCTAAAAAATACACTTTCTTCAAACCCAAGTTTATTTTCTACGCAACTTATTTATCAGAAAAAATCGGCTATGCCCGTTACATCGTGATCTTCCGCCACTTACAAGCGCATCCCGATAGGCGCTTTCACCCGATTTTCAAATGGTTTGAAAAGTGGTGTAACGATGAATTTCGTCATGGCGAAGCCTTTGCTTTGTTAATGCGCGCCAATCCGCATTTACTCAAAGGCCTTAATAAGTTTTGGGTGAAATTTTTCCTGCTCGCCATTTTCGCCACCATGTATGTGCGTGATCATCAGCGGCCTTATTTCCATCAAGCGTTGGGGGTTGATCCCACGGAATATGGCATGAAAGTTTTCCGCATCACCTCGGAAATCGCCCGCCAAGTTTTCCCCTTGGAAATTGATATCGACAATCCAAGATATCTGGCCTTGCTCAACAAGCTCATTGTCATCACTGACAAAGCCTCTGTGCAACAAGCCAAGGGCGGATTGTCTGCCAAGATCAGCAAATTGACCACAGGCGCCAAAGCTGGCTTTGTGTTCCTGCAATTGCTGACCATGCGTTCCAAGCCGAATGTCGCACCTGCCGATGTTCGTTTGGCACCGAGTTACTAAACATGTTGGTTTTTGTCGCCATAGCTTTTGTGATTGTGATGTGGAGCCTCTCTACAGCTGTGATTTTTTATCTCGACAGTCTTCCTTTAAGCACATTCAAATATAGCATGGCGGCAGCAACGCTTATTCTTGTGGGCTGCGGCCTCACCATGTGGGTCTTGCGCAGTGATGCATCAACAGTCGCATTGGCTGCCAGTTTTGCGGCAGGGCTTTTAGCCTGGGGTTGGACGGAGATGGCCCTCTATATGGGCTATATCACCGGCCCACGCAAACAGCGCTGTGTGGATGGATGTTCCGGCATCGATCATTTTGGCCATGCCGTGAGCGCCAATCTTTGGCATGAGATTGTTGTGATCGCCTTTGCGATTCTGATCTATCTGATCGCCAATGACACTGCATTCTGGGCCTACACCATGCTCTGGCTCATGCATTTGTCGGCGCGCCTTAATGTGTTTTTGGGCGTTCGTAATGTGAGTGCTGAATTCGTGCCAGATCACATGGATGTGTTGAAAGGCTTTCTGCGCCGCCGCAATATGAATGCGCTGTTTCCATTTTCTTTCATCGCACTTTCAGGCCTCACATTTTATTTGGCTAATCTGCCACAAAATTTCGAAATCACCATGGCCGCCACGCTTGTAGCCATAGGTCTGCTTGAACATGTTTTACTCATGCTTCCACTATCCATTGAAAAAATGTGGAGTTGGACCCTGTCAACCCGGGCACCGGAAAAAACGCCGAGCCCCAAAAATGATCATCATCACACCGCAGTTGGAGCCTTGTCATGACCACTACACATTTCGATCCACAATCTTTCTTCTCAAGCGAGCTTGATCAGCTGCGCAAAGAGGGTCGTTACCGAGTATTCGCTGAGTTGGAACGCAAGGCCGGCAGCTTCCCCAATGCACGGCGCTATAAGGATGGCGCAACTCAGGATGTGACGATCTGGTGCGCCAATGATTATCTGGGCATGGGCCAACATCCTAAGGTGATTGAAGCAACTTGCGCCGCTCTTCGCGCTTACGGCGCAGGTGCAGGCGGCACTCGCAATATTTCAGGTAACAGCCATGAACATGTTTTGCTTGAGGAAGAACTGGCTGATTTACATGGCAAAGAAGCTGCATTGCTGTTCACTTCTGGCTACGTTTCAAACTGGGCGGCCTTGGGAGCATTGGCGGGTGGCATTCCAAATTGTGTTGTTCTTTCTGATGCAGGCAATCACGCCTCGATGATTGAAGGCATTCGCCACAGCCGCGCTGAGCGCCGCATTTTCAAACATAATGATCTGCATGATCTGGAACGGCATTTAAAAGAGATCCCCGTGGATCGGCCCAAGCTCATTGCATTTGAATCAGTCTATTCGATGGATGGCGACATCGGCGACATTAAGGGTATTTGCGACTTGGCCGAAAAATATGGCGCGATGACTTATCTTGATGAAGTGCATGCCGTTGGCATGTATGGCCCACGCGGTGGCGGCATTGCTGAACGCGAAGGCCAAATGCACCGCCTCACTGTGATTGAAGCAACCTTGGGCAAGGCCTTCGGCGTTGTGGGCGGTTACATCGCTGCATCCAAAGAACTGTGTGATTATGTGCGCAGCTTTGCTTCTGGCTTTATTTTCACAACAGCCCTGCCGCCAGCTATCGTTGCGGGCGCGCGCACTGCGGTTCGTCATTTGAAGGAAAGTGAATTTGAACGCCAGCGCCAGCGCAACGCTGTGGCCAAAGTGCGCAAAGCCCTCAAAGGCATTGGCATTCCGCTCATCGATAATGAAAGCCACATTGTGCCCGTGATGGTCGGCAATGCCGCAAAATGCAAAATGATTAGCGATATATTGATGGAACAATATGGCATATATATTCAGCCCATCAATTACCCAACAGTGCCCAAAGGCACCGAGCGCCTGCGCATCACGCCTTCACCATTTCACACAGATGAAGATATTGCGAAGCTTACAACGGCCCTGTCAGAACTGTGGAGCCATTGTGCATTGAGCCGGGCCGTGGCGTGACAAATTGCTTTTCGGTAAACTAGTTTTAAGGCGTCATGCCAGCGAAGGTTGGCATGTCTGGGTGCTTAAAATTAGTCACAGATTCGAGGGATTAGCGGAACAAGTGCGACATTGCTAGAGTGATGTTGCGATGGGTATCAAATACAAGCAGGTGGGTCTTGAGGCCCGCGTGGCTTTCACAAATCGACCATTGGGCGGGAGCTGCAGCGCAATGGCAAAGCGACCAAGTCTTGGCCTGGTGGCTACAATGCGATACGGGCCGATCAGTTGGCGCAACGACGAAGACGCTGGGATTGCCGATTTAAATTGGCGCGCCAGCCTGCTCTTGCAGAGCGTGTCGAACAACTCCTTGCGATGGGTTGGTCGCCCGAAACGATCTCAGGCCGGCTGGCGCTTGAAGCTCAGTCTATCACAATCAGCAAGGAAGCGATCTATCGATCTATCTATTATCGACTGCCCAAAAGGACTACTGGAACCGCTATTTGTTGCGCTGCGCATTCGCTCCGCGCATCGCTCTCCGGGCGCTCCCCAAGCCAACCCTCATAGAGGGTCAATACTGGATGCCGATACCGGGTCAATGTTCAATGCTTATTGACAGCCATTCATATGACGCTGCGAACCACAGCAACGCCAATCCGATTGTTAGCCAATCGATATCCACAACTAATTTTGGACAGCAGTTTTTACCCGGATATTCCCGTTCTGGTCTGCCCCAGCTGTGCCCCAGAGTGTGAATTTCAGAATCACTAAAAGGAAAGCCCTCGAAATCGGGTTACGATTTCAAGGGCTTGTTGGTTGCGGGAGCCAGATTTGAACTGACGACCTTCAGGTTATGAGAGCATCGAAGGGCATACTGGAGCTTGAATCGCTTTTCACTCATTTCATATAAACTACTGTGTTTTCTTACCTTTTTCGATTTTTCGGTACTTCTACTTTCCCGCCGATGCACCACTTTACTCGCCCAATTGTAACCCATATGTAACCCAGAACGGGATGTGGAACGACGCTCCCTATATCCAAACTTTCTGGAGTGTAGCGTCCCATGATCAAGATTTCCAAACGTACCGTTGAAGCCCTCGAAGTGCGAGATCGCGATGTTGATCACTTTGATGATGATATCAAGGGCTTCGGTGTGAGGGTAAGACCATCGGGCCGCAAGACATACTTCGTCATGATGCGACTCAAATGTGTTATGCGGCGCTTTACCATCGGATCGCATGGCGCTGTAACCGCCGAAGCAGCAAGGCTGAAGGCCAAACAAATCATTTCTGACCTCGCCATCGACAAGAACCCTACGGCCGAACAGGAAGCTGTTCGCAATTCTGTCACTGTCCGTTCGTTGGGAGAGCGGTTCATCGATGAGTATGTGCCGTGCCATCTAAAACCGAGTACAGCGGGGGAGTACAAACGCTGCGTCGAAATCTTCATCAATCCCGAGATCGGCACTATGAAACTGATCTCCATTGAGCGGACGGACATCGCCAAGATCCACCATCAACTCCGCCACATTCCCTACCAAGCCAATCGGGTGCTTGGTGTTCTCTCGATCATGTTCAACTTGGCAGAAAGCTGGAACCTGCGCCCTGCATTTACCAACCCTTGCCGGGGCGTGAAAAAGTATAAAGAAAAGAAACGGGAACGCTTCTTGAGCCGTGAAGAGCTCGGACGACTGGGAGCGACTATCTGACTTGTCAAGCGTTGACGGCGAAGGTTTGCCTTGTTTCTT
>CAXTKH010000018.1:0-49709 GCA_964244815.1 uncultured Aestuariivirga sp.
CCTGTGAACGCTCCGAGCGACATCGATAGTCCAGCAGTCGTAGCCAATGCGCCTGACCCTACCGCGATAAATAAAACCGCGCCCATAAACAGATCTGAACTTTTGGTGCTGGCAACGAGACGCAAGAGCGGTTGCAACGCAAATTTACCAAGAAAAACGATGAGTGCGATTGCAAGTGCTGCCTGGCCCAACACGATTCCGAGATCAGCCGCGAGAAAGTTGCTGGAACCTGCGCTGGAAACTTTGATGAGCAACAAAATTGGAATGACCGCCAAATCTTGTATTAGCAAAACGGCGAAGGATAATTGGCCGGCGCCACTGTTCAAGCGTTTTTGATCAGTGAACAGTTGGATGACAATTGCGGTTGATGAGAGCGAAAGAGCCAGCGCCATTATCAAGGCTTCACGATCTATAAAGCCCAGCCATATCATCACTACCGTTAGCGCGGCGGTCGATAGCAGAATTTGCAATCCACCCAAGCCGAAGACCAGATGTTTCATGGTGATCAATCGCTGAGGGGAAATTTCGAGACCAATCAGAAACATTAAAAACACAACGCCGAATTCGGCGAGAGCTGAAAGTTCTTCCGGATTGGTCAGCAGAAAGTTATTAAGGAATGGCGCATAAACCGCCACCGCTCCAAGCAAGCCCGGGCTCAATACAAGGCCCACAGCCAAGAAACCCAAGATTGAATTGATGCCGACGCGGTGAAGCAGTGGCACGACTAAACCTGCCACGCCGAGCATAATCAATAAATCTTGATAATGTGTGGCTGTAGCTTCCATTTAACGTCCCTCGCGTTAGTCGAGATTTGAGGCCGTTGGCAGAAACCGCACAAACATTGTTCCTAGAATCATTGCTGCGACAAAGATAAAGCTTTGTTGATAGCCGAATACCAAACTCGCTATGGCAGGGCCCGGACAAAAGCCGGATATGCCCCAACCAATGCCGAACAGTGCAGCTCCGCCGACCAGCTTTGCATCAATGCCTGTTTCCCTTGGCAAATGAAACCTATTACCAAAGAATGGCTTGCCGCGTTTGAAGATGAGTTGATAGCCGATGGTGGCCACGGTTAAACCGGCACCCATTACAAAGATCAGTGTTGCATCGAACTGACCAAACAAATCCAGAAAATTTAAAATTTTGACAGGATTGACCATGCCTGAAATGGCGAGGCCTGCGCCGAATAATATACCGGAGATGAGCACGAAAAATTTCTGCATCATGCAATTCCTATTACATGGCGGACGATGAACACTGTGATGATAGCGAACAGCATGAAAATGCAGGTGGCTGCAACTGATCGTAATGAAAATCGCGAGATGCCGCAGATGCCGTGACCTGATGTGCACCCATTGCCAAGTGTGGTGCCTATGCCGACCAATAGGCCGCCGATAGCAATCATGTAATTGCTTGAGACGAAGCTGATGTTATGTGCAACGCCTGTGAAGAGGCTGGCCCAAGCTGTTCCTAACAAAAGGCCAACTATAAAGATTAAACGCCACTGGAAAGCATAATCAAATTGGAACGTAAGTAAGCCGCGGAAAATTCCGGTTGCACCCATGATGCGGCCTGCTGTTGCCATCAATATGACTGCTGCCAGCCCAATTAGCCCGCCGCCTATTGCACCTGCATATGGTGTGAACTCTGTAATCGCCATTCTATCCTCGAACTGTTTGCAACAACTTGGCGGGAATGCGCCCATCAATCAAGGCCAAGCCTATGCCGATAACTGCCATACCCAGAATATGATTGAGTGTGATCTGTTCGTTCAAAAGCGCTGCACCCAAGATTATGGCGCTGATGGGCACCAGGAATGTGACGAGACTGATGTTAGTAGAGCCAGCGCGCTTTAATATTGTAAAGAACAAGATGTACGCAATTGCAGTGCACAGCAGCGCTAACGCAAGCTGCGAAAACAGGGCGAGGTTACTTGGTATTGGAAGTGCCCAAGGGTGATCAAACACCAACATTAAAGGTAACAACATGAGACTTGAAGCGGCAGTTTGGCTAGCAGCATTGACGATTGGTGGCATGTTAGAAAATCGCCGTGCCCAAACGGCGCTGAAGCCATAGAAAACTGCTGCCAAAACGATTGCCAGCTGCATGATTAAATCGCCGCCAAGCGATTTTATGGAATCGATGCCAACCAAGGCGGCAACGCCGAGCAGTCCAATCAACGCGCCAGTTAATCTGTTCCAACTCAAGCGTTCATTGGCAGTGAACGCATGAGCGATAAGGACTGTGAAAAATGGCGTCGTTGCGTTGAGAACTGCGGCCAGGCCTGGGGCCACTTTGCTTTCACCCCATACGATGAGGCTGAAGGGAATGACATTGTTGATGAGGCCCATGACAAAATAGTTTTTCCATTGAGCCCAGCCCACGGGGGGCTTCAACTTCTTTGCCAGCACAACCAGCCAAAGTGCAACTGTGGCTAAAAATACGCGAAAGAATACGATGGTGAAAACCGGGATCTCTTTGATGAGGATGGCGAAGAAATAGAATGACCCACCCCAAATTGCTGAGAGAAGCAGAAGTAAGCCCCATTCATATGCTGTCATGCCGGATTGTTGCTGTGTCATAAGCCAGCATTAAAGGGTGCAGCGATTCTGTGCCACCCGATTTACGCCTAGGACGTATGCAACATTAATGTCGGGTGATCGGTTGCAGCAACTTCAAAATTTGTTGGGGAAGTTTGTAGTAAGCTTTGCGTATGGCGGGGCGCAGAGTTGAGAGGTAGAAATGACCATAAAACTTGCCGCGCCATGAGGTAGGGTAGAAATAATCTTTGGTATCTATTTTTGCAGAGCACCAAGATTCTTTGTGGTGGTCGTTTGGGACCATTAAGTCGAAGCGTTGCTGGCCTGAGCTTAAAGCTAATCTTTGTGATAAATCCATGTGGAGTCTGCCTGGCGACAGGTCCGTCAGAGCATTGATGTGGGAAGTAATGTACGCGAAATGTGTGCCCATGTAGTTGAAGCCGATTTCCCAAGAGACGGGTTTTCCGCCTGCTGACAGTTCAGTGGTCACAAATTCAAAGCCATCTGCAGTGCTGCGTGACAGCGATTTTAAAAAACCAACGTGTTGTGGGCAGCCCATAACGCGGTTGAACCTGCCGCGTTCCGACAACCATTCGTTTTTTTCACGAATAGCTTCAGACATGGCGTGATCATTAATTGAACCTGGTATTAAAATATTGAACTCAACTGCTCCGAATTCTTCGAGCTTGTTGCGAATTTTTTTACGACGTTTGCGTTGTTGTGAGTTGTAGCGCGCATCGTAGTCAGCGTCAGATTTAAACGGCGTGAGATCAAGATAGGGCGCTTGCTCGTGAAGTTTGGCATCGATGAAATATTTTGATGCGAAATTTTCAATTGCGCTGCTTTGGCGGACATGGCGCAAGCGAATGATATCGATGCCCTTTAACCGTCTGATAAAGCGCAGAGAGGCTGACATCCATTTTGTAAGGTTCTGATCTTTTGCGCAGAGTACATCGCCGTATTGGCCGAGCGGATCTGTTGCCCAATTGAGTGTTGATACACCCATGTGGCAGCTTTTCATCAATGGCAGAACAAATACGAGTTTGTTTCTCAAAAATCCGGCTACGATATGGATTTCGTGTTGGCAATCAGGTTGCGCGTAGTGATCGCTCCAGTTTTTTATCCATGTGAAGGATTGGAAAATTGTTGGAGCTACAGCAGTGTCTTGTTCGAGCGCCTGCCATTGCTCTGACAGAGCGCTGAGATGTGCTGGTGAAGTTATCAGAGTCAAAATGCCGCCATAGGGCATGTCTGCTACTAAGCCGGATGTCACACCACTTAGAACGTGGCGGACAACTTCGCTGTTTTCTGCAATGGCTTTAAAACTCAAGCTTTCCGCTCCCAATTTTCAGCTGGAAGCTAATCTGCAATTGTTACCGAGATATTGCCAAAATCGTTCGAATTTTAGACAAATGCTTTGGAAGGTTAATTTTCATCACTGTTTTTATTGCTGAAATTTGCAAGTTCTTTGACCATTGTTGAAAGTTTTTCGCGTTTCGATTGCTCCTGCGGAACAGGGCGACAGACTTCGCGCGCCGCAAGTCCAATGCGAGCAGTGAGAATGCCGTTCACCGCGCCTTCGCCAAATCGTGCTGAAAGGCGGCCAAGCAGGCCCTTGCCTACAAACAAGTGGAGAAAGTTATCTGATAGCGCCAATCCGCCAGCGACTGCTAGATGAGTAACGACCATGCGCGCCAGTTTGAAAGTGGCAAGTGTTGATGGTCTGCCACCATAAAGGCTGGCAATCTCGCGGAGCATGCTGAGGTTTTGTGCACCAACAAACAATATATCGAGGGCAGCTGCTGGGGTGACAGTTGTTAATAAAGTGACGCGTCTGGCACGTTTGGCGATGATGCGGTGCGCTGCGTCGTCGAGCGGATCAACCAGATAGCGTTCAGCAAGGCGAACACGGTCACGCGGGTCCATAATATCTTCTGCATGAAGATTCAAATTTTTCAGATTCCATGCTGCGTCTGGACGATTAGCATAGAGGCTTTTCAAACCTGCTATTGCGGCATCTGCCGAAGCTGTATCGTCTTGATTTAAAGCGTGGCTTGCTTGAAGTTGGAGATGTTCGATGCGGCGGAGGCGGAGCAGCCCTCGAATTTCGCGCAAAATGATAGCAAGCGCTGCAAAGCCAGCCACGCCAGTAACAGTGAGCGCGATATATCCCATGAAGGCGGATTGTGCGAAAAAGTCGTCAACAATTTGTACTGCTGATAGGCCTAACCATAATGAAAACAAAGTTGCGAGCGCTGAAATGAATATGAAGCCCCAGCGTGGACGTTTTGATATGCGCGCATCAGGCGGCACGGGAATGGTGGCTAGCTCTTGTTCTAATTCTTCAGCAGCAAACTCTATCTTTGTCGACTTAGCTTTAGTTTTGGTTTGCTCGGGCTCAAGCTTGAACGCTTGCGGCGAGCGGTGATCGGATTTTGTGGTCACGGGAAACGGTCTCCGATCAAAAATTCCAATGCCCGGTCTAAACGGATATGGGGGAAGGTATCACCCGTTAATAATGGTGGGCGAAAGCGCAAGAATTTCAACTTGCCTTCCATGCTGCCATCCAGCGCTGCTTGCGGATCATGGGGCAAATCGCCGGGGAATATTGCGGCTTCGGCTCTGCCATCAAACTTTGTTGCGCCGATGCTCTCGCCATCTTGCGGGATGCCAGCGATGCAAGGCAGGTCATCACCTTTGATTTTTACGGTGGCTTCCCGTGTGGAGCGGATGGCACTGAGGGCCGCGACATCATAGGTGGCGCCTGCAAATTCTGCTTTGTGCGCGGCATCATTTACCAGCACACGCAACATGGCTTCAAGTTTATCATGGCTGGTGTGGTGTAGTTGGTCAGCTTTCGTTGCAGCGAAAAGGATTTTTTCAACGCGGCGGCCGAACAGACTTGTTGCGAAATTATTGGCACCCAAACGGAAACTGCTCATCACATCAGTCAAAGCGGTTTGCAAATCTTCGACTGCTTTTGAGCCTGCATTGAGTGCTGTTAAAACATCGACCAAAACAATCTGGCGATCAAGCCTTGCGAAGTGGCCAAAGAAAAATGGCTTTACGACGCGTGTAACATAAGAGTCGTATCGACGTTGCATCAATGCGCCCATGGTGCCTGATTGAAAAACGGCATCAGGTGTTACATCAAGTGGTGCAAATGTGAGAAGAGGAGAGCCTGCCAAATCTCCCGGAAGCAAGAAACGACCTGGTGGCAAAGTTGAAAGTGAGATTTCGTCTTTGCGGCAGCTAGCAAGATATGACGTAAAGAGAGCAGCGGATTTCTGCACTTCCAGTTCTTGCGCAGGTGCGGAAGCGTCAAGTGTTTGCAAATGCGCATACCAATCGCGCGCCATTGCCGCACGCGGTGCCAATCTGCTGGCCGTGATCGTGTTGTGGCTCCATTGTTGATAGGTCAGATTGATCAGTGGCAAATCAAGAAGCCATTCGCCGGGATAATCGACAATATCAATATGCAATTTTCCGCTACCGAAATTGCGTGCATAAAAACTTGATGGTTCATACTCTAGTGTTAAGCGCAATTGACTAATGCGCCTGGTGCCCTCTGGCCAATGACGGTGTTCGGACGTTAGCGCTTTTAAATGTTCTTCATATGCAAATCGCGGCATGTCGTCGTCGGGTTGGGGCTCTAGATAGGCGCGTGTGATACGGCCTTGTGTGTGGGCCTCAAACACTGGCATGCGCGCGTTTTTTAAAAGCGCATGTATAAGTGCTGTGATGAAAACAGTTTTCCCAGAGCGTGAAAGACCCGTGACACCGAGGCGCAAAGTTGGCTGGGCTATCCCAGTGGCAAAATCCACCAGGCCGCCTGCAGCTAGCTTTGTGCCATCGATAATGTCGCTGAATTTCAACCCCTACTGCCCTTTTCTGGTTCAGACGCATAATTGGTGGCTAAATGGCGGAAAACAAGGGAAAGTTTTATGTTCGAGCTTTGCCGATGTTCTTCAGATCAAACGGTGTGGTTTGATAGAGGTCATTGATCCAATTTCCGAACAGCAAATGCGCGT
Organism: uncultured Aestuariivirga sp.; assembly: GCA_964244815.1. GTDB lineage: Bacteria > Pseudomonadota > Alphaproteobacteria > Rhizobiales > Aestuariivirgaceae > Aestuariivirga. The sequence continues at coordinate 6,572 of CAXTKH010000018.1, forward strand.
GGCTGCGCCAGCGGTTTTGTGGCGCTGCCTTTGGATTGTCGCCAGGAAAATAATGGGCAGGCATGTTTATTGCTTTGCCAGCTTCAGCATCGCGCAGGTATTCATCACCTAATGAGTTGGTATCATACTCGATGTGGTTGAACATGTAGATTTGGCGTTTGGTGGAATCGTTGACCAAGCAAAGGCCTACTTCATCTGATTCCATCAATACGTCGAGATTCTTGTTCGCAGGTAATTCGGATTTTAGATTTTCCGTCCAACGTGAAACTGGTATTGCGAAATCGTCAGAAAAACCACGCAACAACGTGGACGAAGGTTTAAGATTGTGATGGCTGAAAACGCCTAACGCCTTTTTCTCTAATTCATGTTTTGGCACTTTGTGAAAATGGTAAAGTGCGGCTTGGGCTGCCCAGCACACGTTGAATGTGGAGTGCACATGAGTCTGCGTCCACTCGTAAATTTGGCTCAATTCGTTCCAATAGGTCACGCCTTCAAATGGCAAAAGTTCGACGGGTGCACCAGTGATAATTAATCCGTCAAAGCGTTGATCCTTGATGTCTTCCCAGCTTTCATAAAATGCCAGCATGTGTTCCTGGCTGGTGTTTTTTGGGGTGTGGTTTGTCATCTTGATCAATGACAACTCGACCTGCAATGGGCTTGCTCCGACCAAACGTGCGAATTGCGTTTCGGTTTTTATTTTGTTGGGCATCAAATTGAGAAGGCCTATGCGCAGCGGTCTGATATCCTGACGATCAGCGGTTGACTCGTCCATGATCATCACGCCTTCTTGTTCAAGAATGCGGCGGGCGGGCAACTCATTGGGAATACGGATTGGCATTATTTTGCTTTATCTATCAACGCAATGAGATAGTTTACGAAATCCGCTTCAGTGTTGATTGAAGGTACATCGGCCATATGCATAGTGTAGCCAAATTTATCTGCAATTTTTTTATATAGTGGAATTCGGTGATGGAGAAGTTGCTCAAATCCCCACACGGCAAAGCCGTTAGGATCAACATCATCATCATTTTTAATGGTGTTCAGCGCTTTGTATTCGGTCCATTTTTCTTTTAAGAATGCAGGTTGGTAATACATCGGTTTCGGATTTTTGCGAAAGCGGTCAACTAACATTGCAGTGTGTTCAGGTGTGCCTTCAATCCAGAGCAAGAGGGTGTTCTCGCTAAGTGATTTCAGCACCTGATCATCCACATCATCAGGATTTACAATTTCGCAGAGGCTGCCACCTGAATCGCAGATGAAATTTTGATATTTGTAAATATCGCCAGCGCGTTCAATAAATTCAGGCACATCAAGCAGTGCTTTAATTTCAGCATCACGATGCTGATTTTGGCGGCGCACGTATTCAGCAAATGGGATGCCGCCTTTGGCAGGGTTGCCCGGTCGCCCGAGATAAGTCGAAAGTGGTGACAAATTATGAAATGTGATGTTCGAGCGGATATAAATTGAGTCTGACCGTAGCAACTCACACAAAAATGGATTGGTCATCGCTTCGCGCTTGAAGTTATCAACGATGTGTTCGTCCATGTAACGTGTGCCGATGCGGTAATCGACCGAGTATTGAAACCAATTATGATTTTGCAATAAAGCCGAAAGCGTGGTTTTGCCAACGCCCGACATGCCCAAAACTGTGACAGCTTTGGAGGGGAGATTTGAGAATTCTTTGCCAGATTTAAAGCGCATGGTTGAGGGGTTTAGCTAAGCGCAAGCGCCAGAGCAACCATCAGAAGTCTTTTGTGAGATTGAGATTGACGGAATGGGAGTCATAGTCAAACAGGGCATTGTTGCTTTTGTTCAAAGTGTACGAGTAGCTGACCGACGGAGCAAAGCCCCAGATGTTGAGGTCGCGCTTTGTGAGAGTCAGCCCGCCAATGTAACGCGTATCATAGCGGGTAAAGCCAGTTATTGGATCTACGCCATCAAATGGTGAAACGCGGATTTGCGCATTTGCATTAACCGTCATGCCCAATGGGAATTCTTTGTAAAAATTCATGCCGCCGAAATAGGTTTGGTATGAAGATGAAGGATCATGTGTGAGTGCCCGGTCATACCCGCCAAATCCAGTAATGTTCATTGTTGAATCAAGTGCGTGGGTGATTGCGATGTCGCTGTGCAGTGCGGTGCCATCGGCCACTGTTGAGCCTGTATAGTCGCGCCAGACATAGGTAAGATTGCTATTCAACAAGTCGCGCTGCGTGAGCTGGTAAGTGAATGAGACCCGAGGCCCGTAATCATTATAGGTTAAAACTGGGCCGCCATTGTTTGGAGGCACGAAGTTTTGCGAAGCAATGCCGCCAAGGCCGAAATAGCCATCGGCAAAGAGGTATCTGAATTCGGCAGATTCGCTGGTGGACGCCGAGTCAAATTGTGAGTCCGTGTAGATACTGGCATTCACGCCAGCACCAACAACAAATTGCAGACGGTCGCTCAGTCGTTTGCTGTAACCTGCGTTCAGGCCGCCCGAAACCCCAAGCCCGCTCTGTTTTTTATTGTTGATGGTTCCTGATGGATCAACACCTGGAAATTTGGTGGCGACATTGTCTGAGATAAGTTTGTCATGGTTGGAACCGTTATTAACGTTGGTGGTGGGTGCCATTGAAATGTAGCTGGAAATCGAGTAGGGCTTTTTAGTTCCGATTTTATCAATGAACGAACGTATGCCCGCAGCATCAGCGGCGTTTGGCGCATCGGCTTCAAGCAATCTTAAATGATGGGAGGCGCTTTCGTTTTCGTCGAGGGCGACTAAGACTTGGGCCAATTCAGACCTTACAAGGGTCAGCTTTGGATCATCGGCCAATGCTGCGCGGAATTTCCGAGCTGCACCAAAATAATCGTGGCGGCCTTCAAGGATTAGGCCTTGGATAAATAAAGTCCGATTTGCAGCATGTGGCCCGCGCAACGGATAGCGCTTCAAAAGTTCAGCTGTTTGTTCTTGCTGGCCATTTTTAGCAAAGGCGATGAGGGCGTGTACGCGCATATCCTCAGAACCGGATTCGTAAAGTTTGAAGTCGCTATCGGTTAATGGCGGCGGGCCATTTGGTTCAGCAATTGCCATTCCACATGTGAGCGACAGCGCGGCCAAACACGAAAAAGCGCGTGTTGCCACGCGCTGTTTGAATGATTTGTTGATAACCGCTAGCAAACTGGTCCGGTCTGGCATGCGTTGAATATACCCTGCATGTTAATAAAGCCGCGGCGATCGTCGTTAATTGGGCGCAATCCACCTATTGGATCGGGGATCTGAGCATCCATGCTGAATGTGCCTGTAATGTCTTCCGCGTTGTCACCAAAAAAACCTGCACTGAAGAAGCTGTTTGAAGTCGTGTTCAACCAGCCGCTGTTTGCTGAATAACCGGCAGTTCCCGTTATGGTGTTTGGCTTGATATTTCCCGCTGTCGTTGCATTTGTTTTGATACTACCATTTAGTTGGATTGGAACGTCCATAAAACCCCCATAAGGTAGGCCGTTTTTGATAGCAGGAAACCAATTTGCTTTATCGATTGGATTTGTACTACCTGTTAAATTGGGATCTTGAGCTGAGCCAAAACCAATAACACCATTCAAGGTTTGCCAAGCATGCCATTCACGAGGAGTTAGGATCCCATTGATTGTGCCGTTCGTGCCAAAATTTGCTGTAATATTAGTGTCTCCGGTCACTGACCAGCGGCCATTGCGCGAGAGCGTTTGAGGCAAATTCGGATCGTCTATGAAATTAGAGGACACTGCTATTCCGCCGAAACGACCTGAATATGTTGCACTTCCGCTCGTCGGCATTGCAGCTGCGGTGGTATAATTGCCGCCAAACGACCAAGCTTGATGCGTTGCCGGATTGCCACCGCCTGTTACATCGCGATACTGCGTTGCATAAGTAGTTCCAGTTCCAGCATTCCATGTCCAAACTTGCAGTTCTTCATCAACTGCGTTTGAAGATCCAGGAACTTTGTTGACAGTGCGATATTCTTTGTATGTGCCGCCAAGACCTGACCCTATAGCTGTGCCTAAGGTATATTCGTCCATCGTTTTAGCGATGGGCCAATTTCCGTTTGTCGCAGTGTTTGTGGTAATCGCAATTTTTGCGGTGTTGGGCGTAGCTGCAGTTGTGGCAGTTGCAGCTGTTCCGGCGACTAAAGTAAGTTTGGAAATCCCCATATTAGTGGGAGTTGAAGAAAGGCTGCCATTATCGACAATCAATGTCGTATCGCCTGTCACGATAGCGGCAGTATTGCCAACATTTGTGTTTGGCGGGGTTGTAGAAGGCGTGGTTGGCGTTGGTGTGGCCGTGCCGGTTCCCGCTGGAGCGCCGCAATTTAAAGATTGAGCAGAGCTTGAACACGATGTGCCCAGATTGGCTACAGCGTCCAGCTTACTTGCATCACAGCCTGAAAGCGCTGTGCCTGCCGCAATTAAAATCCCAAAAGACGCAATACGCATGATGAACTTCCAAACTGACCCAGATATTGATTCAACTTGCACATATTGTTCTAATTTTAAGTTAAGTATCTCGATTCATTAGTGTTTCGGTTTGAAACAGGGGATTCACATTTGTGTAGTAATTTTGCTGCACCGCAGCATGTAATTTGTTCGAATCACGGCTGTTTTTTTGCAATTTTGCAAGCTTGCTGCCACGAGTCTTGCTCGCTATAAGCCGCCCAACTTACTGGGAATGAGAGACTTCATATGACGACAATGTTAGCCGAAGACTATAAGCCGAGTGACTCTGAGCCATTCATGAATGAGCGCCAGATTGAATATTTCCGGCGCAAGTTGCTGAACTGGAAAGACGATATCATTAAGGAGAGTAAAGAAACCATTTCGCATCTCCAAGAAGAAAACCACATTTTGCCTGACGTAGCAGACCGTGCTTCTTCTGAAACTGATCGCTCGCTGGAGTTGCGCACGCGCGACCGTCAACGCAAGTTGATCTCTAAAATTGATGCAGCACTAAAGCGCATTGATGATCGCTCATATGGCTATTGCGAAGACACTGGCGAACCAATTGGCTTGAAGCGTTTGGACGCACGACCAATTGCTACGCTCTCCATCGAAGCCCAAGAGCGCCATGAAAAGCGCGAGCGGGTTTATCGAGACGAGTAAGTTTTTGCCAATTTGAAGGACGGTGATGAGATGAAACTTTTTTCGCTTGTGGTTCTTGTTGCCGCTGTTTTTTTTCAAAGTGCAGGTTTCTTGCAGGCCAAGGATTGCCCTGCCATCAGCAATATTAAAGATTATCCGAATTTGCCCGTTTATAACGGTGCATGTTTAATCGGTGGCAGAGACGGTGAGTTTGCCAAGTTTAAATTGGCTACAGGCCCCATGGTTAAGGGAACAGCACCAACCAGTACTGAAAACCTCGAAGGCACATTGGATCGCAGGCTTTATCTTGCGCCTGAAGGCACCAGCGCAACAGATTTATTTCAAAATTACTCTCAGGGCCTGGAAGTTGCTGGTTATTCAATCTTGTTCACCTGTGCCGGCAGTGAGTGCGGCAGCAAGAACGCGCTGCTGGGTAAAAAGATCATCTATCCCAGTGACAGGCGTTTGAAAAACATTCGTGGCATTTCAGATATGGCCTTTGGGTCGTTTGGTGATGAACATTATCTGGCGGCACGGTCTAAGGACGGCGCAACTTCTGTTGCAGTTTATGTTGCATTTAATACCCAGTCTCCTTTGCCGGACCTCAACGGCCGTGCACTTGCGCATTTGGATATTCTCACGACTGCCAGTCTTGAAGGCAAAATGATTGATGCTGAGGCGATGGCCAAAGGCATTTCATCTGAAGGCCACGTTGCCGTAGACAATGTCTATTTTGAATTTCGTACTGCCAGGTTGACTCCCGAAGCGGAGCCCGCATTGGCGGAGATGACCAAGTTGTTGAATGATAATCCAACGCTTAAAGTTTATATCGTTGGGCACACAGATAATGTGGGCACCCAAGATACCAACTTGCCGTTGTCTCGCGCTCGGGCTGAGGCTGTGGTTGCGGCTATTCTGAAAAATAAGAGCGTTAGCCCTGATCGGGCGATAGCTGCTGGAGTTGGCGCGCTCTCACCTGTGGCCAGCAATAAAACCGATGAAGGCCGCAAATCAAATCGCCGTGTCGAGTTGGTTGAACGCTGATTACTCGGGCTTGATTCGCGGGCCGGACTTGTTGGCGAACGCTTCCAGCAAATCGCGTGATGCAGGCTGTGTGTTCACGATACCCGCGACAACTGCTTCGGCGTATGAAGCATCAAGGGCCGACATGTTTTGCATATGGGAGATTGCTGAGCAGATTGCGAAATTTGAAAGGGGTGGATTTTTAGCGGCGATGTGAGCGAGCTCGTGGGCTTTGACTTCGCTGTCTTCGACGAGATATTGGCAAAGACCAACATCAACCGCTTCCTGGCCTTTATAAATGCGGCCAGTGAGCATCATATCAATCATTCGTGATTTGCCGACCAAATCAGCGACACGGATGGTGGCTCCGCCGCCGGTGAACAATCCGCGCTGTCCTTCGGGGAGCGCGAAATATGTTGTGGTGTCGGCCACACGGATATGAGCCGCTGACGCCAATTCCAATCCACCGCCGACCACTGCGCCTTTAAGTGCAGCTATCACGGGGATGCCAGAGTATTCCATTTTGTTGAACGCTTCATGCCAGCGCATGCAGATTTGCATAAACTCTGCCGCAGTGCGGTTCATCTTATGGTGCTCCACCAGATCCAGGCCCGCTGAAAAATGATTGCCCGCAGCACATAACACAACAGCGCGAACGCTAGAGCGGGGCAGGGCATTGAAGAGCGTAATGAATTGTTCGATGGTATCGGCATTCAGGGCATTGCGCTTTTCAGGGCGATTGAGCCGCACGGTTGCGACATCGTTTTGAACTTCAATTTGCAGGTTCGACAAGTTTAGAGTGTTGATATCAATCATTGTTAGCGCTCAATCGGAGTTAGAGAGATGGTTGGTAACAGTGCCTGTAACACGATCCATTATCAACTCAGAAATGTTTGTGAACCTTTTCGATTAACCAAGCGACCGTAGCATCCAATAGAGGCTCTGCCTCTTCAGGTTTGAAATGGCGTGGGTCTGGGCCGACGACTCCCCAAATTGGATGTTTTGGATCGTGACGTCCTGCTTCCCAAACATCGTTATCTTGAAGAAGTGCTTTGTTTAGCGACGGGAGTCGGTTTAAGTGAATTAGCTCCGGCCATATTGCAGACAACAATGTTGTTTCAAATATCCCAGCGTGATCAGGTGCGAGAGACAGGCCCTCAACGCGGTTCACGGCTGTTGCGAACACGCGCAATGCCCGATTTTGGTCGTTCCATTTTTGCGCAAGTCGATCAATCATATCAAGTTGTGTTGGCGCAAAGTGCCCTGAAAACAAAACTGAAAGCTTCACACCATTCGTTTCTAATCGTTGAAGTGTGAAATCCAGCAGTGGTTCGATGTGAACTGGTTGCGACGGAATAATCGTCCAGGGATATGCTCTATGCCCGCCGCCGCAGCCATAATACATTGCGGCAGTACAACGCTGCCGTCCGCAATTGCAGTTCGCAGGCAAATGCCATGGGGCGGTCAAAGCGTTCAGTCCCACGGGGAAAAGCTCACCATGCCATTCATAAATGCCCAAAGGAATATAGGCGATAGGCAGCTTTTCTACGATGCCACGCGCGCGACGAATGCGCAGTTTGATTTTACGGCTGCAGGAAAAAAATTGTAGAGTTGGCCTTTGTTCGAACATATTGAAAATCACTTGGAACGAGTCGACCAAACCTGGCTCTATGGCAGTATCGTTTTGAAAGCTTGTTGACGCACGAAGCTTGCATTAGGATTTGTAGCGTGAGACGTCGTATTTTCGAAAATGAGTAGCGAAAAATGCCAACCTACAAAAGCTTTGTTGCATTGACCGTTGATAGTTTGCCTGCTCGGCTTGGAGCTCTGGGGGCCTTGAATGACATGGTTGGTTTGGATACCTCCAAGTGGGCCGTACGAGAAGTCGGCGACGGCAATCTCAATCTTGTGTTTGTTGTGGAAGGGCCTCAGGGGGCGGTAGTTGTAAAACAGGCTTTGCCCTATGTGCGCCTCGTAGGAGAGAGCTGGCCACTGCCTCTGAAACGTTCTTATTTTGAATTTCATGCGCTTACGCGATTTGCGAAACGGGACCCCGGAATGGTTCCAGAAATTTATCATTTTGATGAAGAGCAGGCCATTATCGGTATGGAGTTTTTGTCGCCACATGTTATTTTGCGGCGAGCACTTATTGAGGGGCAACAGTTGCCCAAAATTGCAAGCGATCTTGGAATTTTTCTGGCGCGAACCCTGTTTCGAGGTTCTGATTTAAGCATGGACACAAAGATCAGGAAGGCTGATCTTGCACTATTTGCCGATAATGCAGCACTGTGTGATATTACTGAAAGTCTGGTCTTTAGCGATCCTTACTATGATGCAAAACTCAATCGGCACACCTCGCCGCAGCTGGACAGCATTGTGGCCCAGCTTCGCGCTGATCGTGATCTGAAAGTGGCTGCCCAGCGGTTAAAACATATATTTGCTGCAATGCCCGAAACGCTGCTGCATGGTGATTTTCACACTGGCTCAGTCATGGTTACGCAAGATCAGACACGCGTCATTGATCCAGAATTTGCTTTCTATGGCCCGATTGCATTCGATGTGGGCATGCTGCTGGCAAATTTCTGGATGAGTTATTTTTCTCAGCGCGGACACGAAGATAACGGCAGCCGCGAGAGCATGAGAAAGTATTTACTCAAAGTCATCGTTGATATTTGGAAAAATTTCTGCGACGAGTTTTCAACGCTCTGGCACAGTGAGCGCAACGGCATTCTTTATCAGCGCCAGTTGTTTGAAGATCAAGGTGATACTTTGGGTGCAGAGCAGGCTTTGGACTCGGTTTTGCAGGGCATATGGGTGGATATGCTGGGCTTTGCTGGTGTTGAAATGCACCGCCGCATCCTAGGACTTGCTCATAATGCTGACTTTGAAATGATTGAAGATGCGGATCTTCGGGCGAGTTGTGAGGCCAAAGCGTTAAAGCTTGGACGTCATTTGGCGGTGAACAGGCAACACATTCATAGCTTGCATGAAATAAACAAATTGGCAGTGCGACTTGAAATGGAGATTGTATCTTGAAGGTTGGCAATGTTCACTACCGCACGATTTGGCCAAGCGCCGATGGTTCCAGCGTTGATATTATTGATCAACGCTGGTTGCCCCATGAGTTCCGCATCGTTACTCTGAGAACAGTTGAAGAAGTGGCTGTTGCTATTCGCGATATGTGGGTGAGGGGCGCGCCTCTGATCGGTGTTACGGCGGCCTATGGCGTGGCCATTTCCATGGATCGTGATGCCAGCGATGCGGGATTGGATGAAGTGTGGGAGGCACTTCATAAAACCCGTCCGACAGCCATCAATCTCAAATGGGCGCTGGACGAAATGCGGCGTTATTTAAAAGCTTTGCCAGTTAAAGATAGAAAAGCCGCTGCTTATATCCGTGCCAGTGAGATTGCTGAGGAAGACGTTGAATTAAATCGATCCATGGGGCGATACGGTCTCGAGATTATCAAAAAAATTGCAGCAAAAAAGCAACCGGGTGAAGCTGTGAATATTCTCACTCACTGTAATGCCGGGTGGTTGGCTACAGTGGATTATGGAACTGCGACAGCCCCGATCTATCTGGGGGTCGAGAATGGCATCCCGGTTCATGTTTATGTCGATGAAACGCGCCCGCGCAACCAGGGTGCGCAGCTGACTGCTTGGGAGATGAATACGCACGGCGTTCCGCACACATTGATAGTTGATAATGCGGGAGGTCATCTGATGCAGCACGGCATGGTTGATTTGGTGATTGTCGGCACCGACCGCACAACTGCGAATGGCGACGTGTGCAATAAAATTGGAACTTATCTCAAGGCGTTGGCAGCAAAAGACAACGGTGTGCCGTTCTATGTGGCGCTGCCTTCTCCCACTATTGATTGGACTGTGACGGACGGTGTTAAAGAAATTCCAATTGAGGAGCGCAACGGCGACGAGGTTAGTTTTGTTCAGGGAATGGATTCAACGGGCAAAATTCAACGGGTGCGGATATCTCCAATAGGAAGCCCTGCCGCAAATCCAGCATTTGATGTAACGCCTGCGGGGTTGATAACCGGTTTGATTACGGAACGCGGAATTGCGGACGCTTCACCAGAGGGACTGCTGAATTTGTTTCCGGAGCGGCGCTAAACTGCCGCTCATTCGTTTTCCTTGAGCTTTTGCGCGTACACATTGATGATCAACGCCACTAGCAGGATGAGGCCACGGATCAAAATTTTCAGGAAGCTATCAATCTGGATGTGATCCAAGCCGTTGTTCAAAACACCTAGAACCAGCAGGCCGATTATTGTGTTGCCGATGCCGCCGCGCCCGCCAAACAAGCTTGTGCCACCGACGACAACTGCGGCAATCGCATCTAATAAATAACTATCAAATTGGTTTTGCTGAGCGGAACCAAAATATGCCACGGCTAACATACCAGCAATTCCTGAACACATAGCCGAAATCACCAACACTGAGCCAATGATGAATTTGACATTGACGCCCGAATATTCAGCGGCTTCGCGGTTTCCGCCGGTCATGTAAATATAACGGCCAAAGCGCGTGTAATTCAGTACGAGATGGCCCACGCCCAGAAAAATAATAGCTACTATTATCGTCCAGCGGACACCAAAAACTGATCCAGAGCCGAGCATGGTGATCAATTCGGGATAGGAATATGCGATTTGTCCACGTACCAGTAGTGCTGAAACGCCATTGGCAATTTGCATCATCGCCAGTGTCATAATGAAAGACGGGATGCCAATCCAAGTTACGCCAAATGCCGTGACCAAGCCAAAAGCCAGCGCGCCCACGAGAGTAAGTACAATTGCGATAATGCCAGGCAGCGGCAAGTTTGCAATGTTCACATAGTCTGGTTGCAACGTGAAATAGGCAACGGTGATGCCGATTGCGTTTGCCACGGCGGCAACGGACAAATCAATCTCGGCGGTTAAAATGACATAGGTAAGCCCCACTGCAATAATCGCGGTGATCGATATTTGCGACAGGATATTCATGAAGTTGACCATGGTCAAAAACGATGAACTTGCCAGAGTGAAAAACGTAACCAGTGCAAGCAAAGTGAAAACTGGCGCGATGTTTCGAAGCTGATCTTTCAGCAAAGATTTCAACCAACTCGACTTCTGAATTTCTGCTGTGCTCATTTTGCTGCCCCTATGCCGACGCCAACAGGTCAGCTTTGTGGATTGTTCCACTATTGAATTCTTTTTCGATTTTTCCTTTGCGCATAACGCTCACACGGTCTGCCAAGGTTAGAATTGTTTCAGGCTCGGTTGAGAGCACAAGAATGGCAACGCCACGGTCGCGTAAATTCTTTACAATGCGGATCACATCTTCCTTGGCCCCTACATCCATCCCCCGTGTCGGTTCGGAAAGTATCAGCACTTTAGGTAAATGCGTTAGCCATTTTGCCAGCGCCACCTTCTGCTGATTTCCACCTGATAACGAACTTAGCATCATGCTGGGTTTTGGAGGCCGGATTTGCAGATCGGCAATATGCCTCTCAGCGATAGCGCGCTCTGACTTTGGTTTAACAAAAAACCGATGGATGCGATCAAGAATCGAGATCGTAATATTCTTGTAAACGGGTTCGGTGCGAAACAGCATCATGCGGCGATTTTCCGGCACAAACGCTATACCCTGTCCACGTGCGTCCGCTGTTGATGAGAAAGCCCGCTTCACGCCATTTAACAGCAAGCTACCTTGCTTGAGTTTTATCTTCCCAAACAAGGCGCGTGCCAATTCGATCTGGCCGCAACCCATAAAGCCATAGACGCCTGTTATTTCGCCTGCACGCAATTGGAGCGATACATCGCGCAATAGCTTACCGTCACCAATTGCTTCTGTTGCCAGCACAATGGCTTTGCTATCATCGTTGATGAGGGCAGAGCTTTCGCCCATATGCATGCCAATGGAACCCCGGCCGATCATATGCGAGATTACCGCATCCTTGGTGAGTGCGGCAGAATTTTCCGTGGCAACTTTTTTGCCATTGCGAAACACTGTAACCTTATCTGAAATCTCCAGCACATCATCAAGAAAGTGCGAAATGAAGATGATGCCACGACCCTCGTCTTTGATTTTGCGAAGAACTTCGAATAAGCGCTTTACCTCAGGCGGAGACAGCGCCGAAGTTGGTTCATCGAGGATGATGATACGGGCACCTGAAAACAAAACGCGCGAAAGCTCCACGAGTTGTTGTAGCCCGACGGGAAGCGATCCCATGCGAGTCTTTGGATCGATATCAAGTCCGAGGCTAGAGACGAGTTTGGCCGCTTCCTTGTTAATCCTGTCCCAATCAATGGTGCCCCATTTTGTCAAAGGTTGATGTCCAAGGAAAACGTTTTCGGCAACAGTGAGGTCAGGGATCGTTGATAACTCTTGATGCACCATGCCGATGCCAGCGGCCAAAGCATCTCGTGCCGAACGAAAGTGAACAAGCTTTCCGTCAACTCGCATTTCGCCTTCAAAGTCGGAATAGACACCGGCGATGATTTTCATCGTAGTTGATTTGCCAGCACCGTTTTCACCGACGAGACCATGGATCTCGCCAGCATGAAGTGTGAAGTCTACGTCTTTCAGAGCGGCTATGCCGCCGAATGATTTCGACACATTTGAAAGTTGAAGCAGGGGCGGCAAGCCGCCCCTCTCAATTATTTGTTCGTTCATGAAGGTATTAGATCAAGAAGTTTTTCTGAAGCCACAAGTGGCCAGGTGCTGTCTCTTTGGTAATGACGGGACCATCAGCCAAAATGAAATTTGGAATATCTTTCCCGGCTTTTTCTCCGCCCTGCACAGCAGCAACACCTGCGGCAACTGCCCAGCCGTGAATACGGCAGGAAGGATTGCGTACTGTAGCCAACATTGTGCCATCAAGCACAGCTTGAACGGCTGGTGGCATAGCGTCGACACCTGCAATGACAATATCAGTGCGGCCTTTTGCTTTCATCACATTATAGGCCGCAAGCGCCATGTCATCATTGTGGAAGAATGCGCCAGCGATCTTGTCATTCTGGGTGAGGATCGAATCCCAGATGCGGGCCACTTTGGTTACATCCCAATCTGCTGGTTCTTCATTGACAACTTTCACATTTGGAAATGAAGCGAGCACTTGTTTAAATCCCTTGGCACGTCCTTGCGCGCCGGAATGGCCAAGTGCGCCCTGGGTCATCACAACATTACCTTCACCCTTTATTGCAGCCATTAGTTGGGTGCTGACTGATGAACCCATCATGATATTATCGGGCGCAATGAAGGTGTGGATCGCGATGGTGCCTGGAGGAGCGACCAATGTGTCCATGGCAATCACTGGCGTTCCTGCATCAATCATTTTCTGGATAGGATCCGTCAAAGTGCCGATACCGAAAGTTTGAATTCCGACAAAATCCCACTTCTGAGTTGCCATATTATCGATGGCTGCACGTTGCTTGGTGGCGGCAAGTTCGCCATCAAACCAGGTAATTTCAACGTTCATGAGCTTACCCCAAGCTTCAGCAGCTTGTTTGCCTTGGGCGCACCATGAGGCTTGGAGGCCAGCATTTGAAAAGGCTGCCTTCATCGGCTTGCCTGCTGGTTTAAGCGCTTGGGCCATTGCTGGATCAAACCCAGCATCGGCCAGCATCATTCCGGCGAGTGCTGTTGCACCACCTATGGTTTTAAAAACACTACGACGGGTCTGTGCAACTTTTATGATTTCTTCAAACATAACTAGAGCTCCCATTAGATATTGTTTTTGTCAGGGAGGTAAACTTCTAGGTCTCAGAGGCTGGATCGCTAAACTCACTTCTGAGACTTTGACGTATCCTCCATGTGAATTAATTGCGCGAACTCAGCATCGTGTCAAACGATCTTATTGCATTCAAAAAAACGCGACGCATATTTTAGGTGTATTGATGTTATGAATTCCATTTTTTATGCGACTTGCGGAATTGGAATTATTACTGTTCTATAATTTGATTGGCATCGCTGAACTTGAATGAGGGAGTGACAACTTGAACAAGCGCATTGTTTTTACGGGTGGAACAGGCAAAGCAGGAAGACATGCCGTGCCGCTCCTTTTGGAAAAGGGCTATTCTATTCTCAATGTTGATTTGAAACCGTTGAGTCTGCCTGGTGTTAATACTTTGATTGCAGATTTGACTGACAGTGGCCAAGCGTTCAATGCGCTGTCGACCCATTTTGGTTTTGAAGGCTATGAACAAGGGCAGGTTCCGAAAGCCCCCGACGCGGTGGTGCATTTTGCAGCGATTCCTCGGGTTTTGATAGAGCCTGATAATAAAACATATTCAGCCAATGTGATGAGTACTTATAATGTCATCGAAGCGGCTATGAAGTTAGGCGTGCGCAAGGTGATCATAGCTTCGAGTGAAACAACTTATGGCGTGTGTTTTGCTGAAGGCGACAAGGATTATCATTCGTTTCCTCTGGATGAAAACTATGACAGCGACCCGATGGATTCTTATGGTCTGTCAAAAGTTGTGAATGAGAAAACGGCTCGTGCTTTTGCAATGCGGTATGGTGCTGATATTTATGCGCTTCGTATTGGTAATGTTATTGAGCCACATGAATATGGTGCTTTTTCGCAATATGTAGCAAACCCACCGATGCGCAAGCGCAATGCCTGGAGCTATATTGATGCGCGCGATCTGGGTGAAATAGTACATTTGTGTATTCAGAAGGATGGCCTTGGATATCAAGTGTTCAATGCGGTCAATGATACAATTACGGCTGATATGCCGACCAAAGAATTTCTGGCCAAGTATGCGCCTAATACGCCGATCACGCGCGAGATGGGGAAGTTTGAGGCACCCATTTCAAACCGGAAAACGCACGAAGTGTTGGGTTTCAAAGAAAAGCATTATTGGCGGGATTATTTGCCAAAATAGCTTTCAATTAGACCAGTGATTGCGCCACCTCAAGCCAGCAACTGTGCTGTTGGCTGGGCGATATTCGCAGCCCACAAAACCTTGGTAGCCTAGCGCATCGAGATGTTGGAAAATACGAGCATCATCCAGCTCACCGGTGAGGGGTTCGTTTCGTTTTGGAACGCTGGCGATTTGAATGTGACCGATGATCGGCAAGAGCTTTTCGAGACTGGTCATCACATCGCCATGAATAATTTGACGGTGATAAATATCGTATTGCAGTTTGAGATTGGGCAAAGCCATATCGGCGATGAGGTTCGCGGCGACGTTGAAGTCGTTGAGAAAATAGCCCGGCATATCGCGAGGATTTATGGGTTCAATTACAATACTTATTCCATGCGGGGCAGCCGCCGCACATGCAAACTCAATTGCGTTCCGATAAGCGGCAACGGCCAGCGAGTTGGTGTTGTTGGCAAGGCCGCTCATCATGTGAAGCGTCGGCACATGGAGTTGAACTGCATAATCCAACGCGATCTGGACAGATTTCTTAAATTCCTCTTCACGTCCGGGCAGCGCTGCAAGGCCTCGCTCACCAGAAGTCCAATTGCCTGCTGGTAAGTTAAACAGGACTTGTTTGAGTCCGTTCTGATTTAATTGAACAGCTATTTCTGCGGCTGAATGGTCGTAGGGAAATAGAAATTCAACACTCTGGAAACCAGCATCAGCGGCAGCTTTGAAACGGTCGAGAAATGCCCACTCATTAAACATCATCGTAAGATTGGCAGCAAACTTGGGCATGTACTCAACTCGATTTGGAAGGTGGTAAATCAAGACCGGTGATCTGCGCAATCATGCGGGCCACAGAGGAGTCGTCATCGTTGTTCATCCCGGCTGCGGCGGTCATCAAAAACATTTGCAAAGCTGTGGATGAGATTTGCACAGGAAATTTCTCTTGCCGTGCCATGTCGCTCACAATGCCGAGGTCCTTAGTGAAAATGGAAATGGCGCTTTTTGGCGAATGATCGCCATCCAGTATATGCGGCACCCGATTTTCAAACATCCACGAATTGCCAGCCGACGCTATAATCACTTCATAGACCTTATTGAGATCAAGGCCAAGCTTCGCTGCAAATGTTATGGCCTCGCAGGCTGCAGCGATGTGAACACCAGCCAGAAGTTGGTTGACCATTTTGAATGAAGCGCCGACGCCTGCCGCATCACCAAGATTGTAAACTTTGCCAGCAACTAAATCGAGCACAGGTTTGGCCAGCTCAAAAGCTTTTGCAGTGCCTGATGCCATAAAAGTGAGTTCTCCCGTGGCGGCTTTTACAGCGCCACCACTCATCGGAGCATCTAGGTAATGAAGCCCAAGGGCTCCCGCTTCTTTTGCAAGAAGACGGGCATCGGTGGGTGACATTGTTGCACAAGAAATAATTACGCCGCCGCGCTTCATCGTGGTTGCTGCACCGTTCTCTCCAAAAAGAACGGTACGAGATTGGGCTGCATTAACAACTACGATTGCAAGAATATCGCAATCTTTCGCTGCATCTGTGGCACTGAGTGCAGCTACACCGCCATTATTAGTAAGTGCTGTCATTGCACTAGGATTCAGATCAAACCCAGAAATTGACAGCCCGCCTTTTGCAATGGACTTTGCCATGCCGAGACCCATTGAACCGAGGCCAATTACTGCAGCTTTCAACGAATTCGGCGTTGTCATGAATTTATAATCATTATATCTTTCACAGATGTCAATCCGGTTTAATTGCAAAGGGTGGAAGTTCGCACTTCGAATTCATGTTGCGGGATAAGAAATTTGGGAAATTTGGAGCGCATAAAAATACAGACATGCTATTATTAGACGAGATAGAAAAGGAAATTCAGCTTTGCCGAAGCTTGCAGACCTCGCGAAAGATGGAGTTTCCGTTGTAACCGGGGCAGCGTCTGGCATTGGTTTGGCTGCTGCACAACGTTTTTCTGCAATGGGTTTTAAAGTTGCTTTGGTGGATTTGGCTCGGCCGCAATTGGAACAGGCGCGCAAATCGGTTGTCGCAGCTTCGCCATTCGGGGCTGATTTTGTTTCTGCATATGTGTGCGATGTGAGCCAAGCAAGTGAAGTTCGAAGTCTACATAGCGCCGTAAGCGCGCATTTTGGCAATTTGAACGTGCTGATGAACAATGCGGGAATTCAGCCTGGAAGTTCCGTTTTAGACACGACGAATTGGCAACGGGTGCTTGATGTGAATCTTATGGGGATAATATACGGCGTGCAAAGCTTCGCGCCTTCCATGATTGCGCATGGTCAACCCGGACTGATCATCAACACAGGCTCTAAACAGGGAATTACTACACCACCCGGAGATCCCGCCTACAATCTGGCTAAAGCTGGTGTAAAAGTTTTCACGGAGGCTTTGCAACATGAATTGCGCAACACACCCACGAATTTGCTTAGTGCGCATTTGCTGATTCCGGGTTTTGTTTATACGCCACTTTCGGCTGGTGATCGCACGGAAAAACCCGCCTCTGCTTGGACACCAGAACAAACAATTGATTTTATGGTGACTTCTATTGATGCTGGCGATTTTTACATTCTTTGTCCTGACAATGATGTGTTGCGTCCGCTTGATGAAAAACGGATCGCTTGGGCTGCCGGCGATATTATTGAAAACCGGCCACCTCTGTCGCGTTGGCATGACGCTTACAAAACAGCATTCGCAGAGTTTCTTAAGAAATAGATTTTTGAATTAGGATTCACATCGATGTTTTTGGGTTGCATTGCTGATGATCTGACTGGCGCAACAGATCTAGCTCTCATGCTCTCGCGCGAGGGTTTGCGCACAGTTCAGACAACAGGTGTGCCTGAGGAGCTGCTTGATCTCGCAAATATTGATGCTGTGGTTGTTGCTTTAAAGTCTCGCACAATCCCAGCGAGCCAAGCTGTATCGCAATCATTAGCCGCAGCTGATTGGTTGCAAAAGAATGGTGCCATGCGGCTGTTTTTTAAATATTGCTCTACGTTTGATTCAACCGATCAAGGCAACATTGGGCCTGTAGCCGAAGCTCTGCTTGAAAAAGTGGGGGAAGATTTTACGATCGCTTGTCCGGCTTTTCCAGCCAACGGTCGTTCAATCTATATGGGCAATCTCTATGTCAATGGAGTTCCCCTGGCCGAGAGTTCGATGCGCGATCATCCGCTTACGCCAATGCGCGATTCAGATTTGCGCCGTGTGCTTGGCCGCCAGGTTTCGAGTGAGGTCGGGCTTGTTGCTTATGCCGATGTCGATTTAGGTGCAGAAACAATTCAATCAGCATTTGCACAACAGAAAATGTCAGGCAAGCGCTTTGCGATTGTTGATGCGTTGAATGATAAGCATTTGCGTTCCATTGGAAAAGCTGCAGTGAACTTGAAATTGATCACGGGCGGCTCAGGTGTCGCTATCGGTCTTCCATGTGCTTACGTGGAAGCGGGACTGATTGAACAACTTACACCGCCTTCTCTCAAGTTGGTTGCACCTGAAGGCCGCGCAATAATATTGGCTGGCTCTTGCTCAGCTGCTACGCGGGGGCAGGTTCAAGTTGCTGTTGCTGCAGGCTTGCCTAGTTTTCGCATTGACCCGTATGAAATTGCGACTGGTAATCTAACAGCGGAAACTGTGTTGCAGTGGTTGATTAAACAACCTGCAAAATTGATCCCTATAATTTACTCGAGTGATGACCCAGAAAATGTGGGGCGGGTGCAAAATATACTTGGACGTGACGTAGCGGGGCAAAGTGTCGAGAGTTTATTAGCCGGTGTAGCTAAAGCTCTTCCTTCGCTTGGATTTTCGCGCTTGCTGGTGGCGGGTGGCGAGACTTCTGGTGCAATCGTCAAGTCATTGGGCATCAAAGTTTTATCGATTGGACCAGAAATCGATCCCGGGGTTCCGTGGACTCTAAGCTGTTCTGGACCCGAGATGGCTCTTGCGTTGAAATCGGGAAATTTTGGAGCACCTGATATCTTTCTCAAAGCTTGGAACATCTTAACGTAACCCGCTATCGTGAGATTTGTCAGAATACTATTAATGGCGTATTTCAATTCTTTATGGACCTATTTTGGGCGAATTTGCCTGTCAGAGTCTATTGATCGCCATAATTGATATATAGTTTTCGTTGTACGAAATCATTCGTGGAGGATAACATGCGCAAACATTCAAGACGATTAGTCATTGTCAGTGCACTTGCTCTGTCTTTGGCAGCAACACCAGCTCTAGCCGCCGACAAAATTTTGGCATCAGTCCCGGGCCTGAGTTTTCCGTTCTTTGTACACATGATGAGTGCTTTCAAAGATGAAATTGGAAAGCAAGGTTATGAAGCTGTTGAAAGTGATGGACAGGTATCTTCACCGAAACAAACCGCGGATATTGAGGCTGCAATAACCCAAGGCGTGAAGGGCATTGTGATTAGCCCTAACGAAGTAGATGCCATGGCGCCCGCACTGAAACAGGCCGTTGATGCAGGGATTCCAGTCGTCACTGTTGATCGCCGCGTCCCTTCGGTAGAAGGCATACTTGCGCATGTTGGTGCTGACAACGTGAAGGGTGGCGAAGCCCAAGGCAACTTGATTGTTTCCATGTTCCCCGATGGCGCTTCTATCATCAACCTGCAAGGTCAATCGGGGGCCTCACCGGCCATTGACCGCAACAAGGGTTTGCACAATGTACTGGATGGAAAAGACAAGTACAAAATAGTATTTGAACAGACAGCAGGATTTGCCCGGGACAAAGGCCTTTCAGTCACTGAGGCTGCGCTGTCTGGCATGACCGAACCGCCAAAGGTGATTGTTGCTGCGAATGACGACATGGCGCTCGGTGCTATGGAAGCTGTAAAGGCGCGCAATCTCACTGGTATTGTTATTATTGGCTTCGATGCGCTACCCGAAGCGTTGGCCCAAGTGCGTGATGGTGGGATGACTGCAACCATTGAACAGTTCCCCGGCAAGCAAAGTGCTCTTGGCGTTCAAACACTTGTCGCTTTTCTAAAGGATGGAACCAAGCCCGCTGAGAAAGTGCTGTTGCTCACACCAGTTGCTGTCACAAAAGATAATTTGAATATCGCCGAACGTTTGGGTGAAGTTAAGTAAACAAATTGGAGATGAGGTCTGGTCGCTAATAACGCGACCAGACGCCTATTGTCATGGATTCAACAATTCAGGCTTTGCCACTGCTGCGAATGTCGGGGATCTCAAAATCCTTTCCTGGCGTACGCGCGCTTGATGCGGTCGATTTTGAAGTTGATACTGCTGAAATTCACGCATTTCTTGGCGAGAATGGTGCCGGAAAGTCGACGCTCCTAAAAATCTTGTCGGGCGCGCAGCCACAAGACTCCGGTAAAATTGTTTTTTGCGGCCGATCAGTAAGCTTTGGTTCGCCTCAGGTTGCACAGCTTGCTGGAATTGTTACAATCTACCAGGAATTCACATTGGCGCCTGACATGACTATAGCCGAGAATGTGTTTATCGGCCGCGAACCAGGATCGCGGTTTTTTATAAGTCGACGCGCACTAGAACAGCAAACACAAGCACTCATGAAAAGAATTGGACTCGATCGAAGCCCAAATGCCCTTGTTCGTGATCTCTCTGTTGCTGAACAGCAAATGGTTGAGATTGCCCGTGCCATATCTATGAAGTCACGCCTTATTGTGATGGACGAACCCACTTCAGCACTTAGCAAAGTTGAAGTACAAAAGTTATTTGATATTATTCGTGCACTCAAACGAGATGGCATATCTACCATCTTTGTCACTCATCGCCTCGAAGAAGTGTTTGAGATTTGTGACCGTTATACTGTGTTGCGCGACGGCAAGCATGTTGGTTCTGGAGTCGTTTCCGAAATATCGCTTGATCGTATTATTCGGATGATGGTTGGACGTGAACTTGGCCTGTTGGCTAAGCGCCAATCAACGAGCCCAACACATGATATTGCACTAGCTGTTGAAGGCTTATCACGCTGTCGAAAGAACACCGACTCCAGTGCAATTGAACTACACGGCGTTTCGTTCAATGTAATGAAAGGTGAGATCTTGGGTATTGCTGGTCTTGTAGGTGCTGGTCGTACAGAAACAGCCCGGGCAATCTTTGGAGCTGATACGATTGATGCAGGCCATATTCTTGTTGAAGGAGTACCCGTTAAAATCAAGTCTCCTCGGGATGCCATTGAGCAAGGTATTGGATTGGTGCCGGAAGATCGCAAGCAACAAGCATTGTTTCTTGCACTCGCCATTCGGTCTAATTTATCGATTGCTGCCCATGATCGCATTTCATCACTCGGTATATTCATCAGTGCTGAAAAAGAAGATCGTCTGATTGCAGATTATAAAAAACTACTCAACATCCGTATGTCATCGTCGGATCAAATTGTTGGAAATTTGTCGGGCGGTAATCAGCAGAAAGTTGTACTCGCGCGTTGGCTGGCTTTGCGTCCCAAGGTTCTTATTGTTGATGAACCAACGCGCGGTATAGATGTTGGAGCTAAAGTCGAAGTCCACAATCTCTTGTTTGAAATGGCTGCTTCGGGAATCGCCATTATCGTAATTTCGTCAGAGCTTCCTGAAGTCCTTGCGCTTTCAGACCGCATTGTCACGATGCGCGAAGGCCATATCACGGGTGAGCTTGCAAGCGCTGATGCGACCCAGGAAAAACTCATGACACTGATGACACTTAGAAATGATCGTGCGGCTTAAAGAGGACCAAGACATGACAAATGCACCTGGTCCCAGCAGCCGTGACGACTTTGATGCCTTTTCATTTCTGGCCCGTTTTGCACCATTGATTTTTTTGCTGGTGCTTATGGCAATGTTTGCAATTTTAGAGCCGCGTTTTCTATCATCAATCAATCTGTTTAATGTGATGCGACAAGTTTCGATTACGGGTCTTCTCGCTATTGGAATGACATTTGTTATCCTCACAGCAGGCATCGATCTTTCGGTCGGCTCGCTTCTCGCCTTTGCAGGATTGGTGGCTGCTGCCGTTGCTAAAGGTGGCATGCAAGATCGGTTTACTGTAGGGGACGGGGCTATTGGATATGCTTGGCCATTAGCAGCGCTGGCTGCAATCACTATTGGTTTGCTTGGAGGCGCGCTGCAAGGTATTGCAATCACCAAGCTGAAAGTACCGGCTTTCGTTGTTACGCTGGGTGGCATGTCGGTGTTTCGAGGGGCGGCTTTGCTTTTTGCTGCTGGCGGTCCAATTTCTGGATTTCAGCCGGACTTTGCGTGGTGGGGCCAAGGCCGCGTGGGGCCTGTTCCAGTGCCAGTCATAATCTTCCTTTTCTCTGCACTCGTTGCCCATATCGTTCTGCGTTATACACGCTATGGACGAAGGGTTTATGCGGTGGGTGGAAATCCTGAAGCTGCACGTTTAGCCGGAGTCAATGTCACTGGCGTCATTTGGAGCGTTTATATCATAATGGGCTTTTTTGCAGGCCTTGGTGCATTTGTGCTGGCTGCCAGGCTTAACTCTGCCGAAGCCGTGGCCGGCACTGGTTATGAGCTTACTGTCATAGCGTCCGTTGTAATTGGTGGCACTAGTCTGTTTGGGGGCTCTGGCTCTATTTTTGGGACGGTCATCGGTGCCGTGCTCATTGGTGTGCTGCTCAATGGACTAGTTTTAATGAATGTATCATCTTACGTGCAGCAAATTATTATCGGTGTAATAATAGTACTTGCAGTTGCGTTTGATACATTTGCCAAATCACGCAGGCGAAAAGCTTAGTTTCATCAAGCCATTCACGTTACATTAATTGATTTAACAGTGCTACAAAAAGCTGGCAATTTTCATGCTGCTAGCTCGTGACTTTCATTTCGAAAAAATAGTTCATCCAATTCCATTCCAGCGGCTTTCAATAGTCCTGCTTGATCCTGGACCTCCAACATGTGACGATTGAATGCTATAATGCCATCTTGTGATTGTGTGCCTTTCCCGTTGTAAACAGTTCTTTATCGATCAATAGTCACTCAATCTCGCACCACTCTCGTCAAACAGTTGGAGATGATGTTGATCAAAGCTAACGAATGTCGAAGCGCCAGATAATATGCCCGGCTCACCGCGGAGTTCTGCAATAATCGTATAATTTGAATTAAGACGCACATGTGCAAAGCCTGTTTCTCCAAGACGTTCAATGATCTCGACAATGCCGCTTAGCTGGAGTTGCCCTTTGCGTCCCAACTTAATGTGTTCGGGCCTGCAGCCTAAAGTCAAAACATCCCCGGATTTGATGTTCGTCGGCAGTTTCAGTTTTACCAGTTGGCCATCTGCCATCAACAATGACCTGTCTTTTCCAACGGTTGCAGGCAGAAAATTCATAGCGGGAGACCCAATAAATCCAGCTACAAAAAGATTGGCAGGCTTGTAATATAATTCAAGGGGCTTTCCTGTTTGCTCAATGCGCCCTTTGTTCATGACCACTATTTTATCAGCGAGCGTCATCGCTTCGACTTGATCATGCGTTACATAGATGATGGTAGCTTTCAGTAATTTGTGAAGTTTCGCTATTTCGACGCGGGTATTGATACGCAGCGCTGCATCCAAATTTGACAGAGGCTCATCAAATAGGAACACTTGCGGCTTTCTTACAATTGCCCGACCAATGGCAACCCGTTGCCGCTGGCCACCGGATAGCTCACGCGGGCGCCGCTTCAGCAAAGGTTCAAGTTGCAAAATACGTGCAGCTTCATTAACGCGCGCTTCAATTTCGGTCTTTGGTGTTTTGGCAAATTTCAAACCGAAGGCCATGTTATTATAAACATCCATATGCGGATAAAGTGCATAAGATTGAAACACCATAGCAATTTCGCGTTGTGCAGGCGGTAAGTCGTTTATAATTTTGCCACCAATAGTCATGCGGCCTGCGCTTACAGGTTCAAGTCCGGCGATCGAGCGCAGTAGCGTAGATTTCCCGCAACCGGAGGGGCCAACAAGAACGACGAAACTTCCATCCTCGACGGTAAGGTCAATATCTTTCAATACTTCTACGGAGCCAAAAGATTTACATAGCTTACTGATTTTTACTTCGGACATATAAAGCTCATTTCACAGCACCAGAGGTCAGACCTCTGATGAGTTGGCGGGAAAAGATGACGTAAAATATGAGCACTGGAATGATGGCAGTAGACAATGCCGACAACACCGAATTCCAATCGGTAATGTATTGTCCAAGATATTGTTGAATGCCAAGTGTGATTGTTTGCTTTCCAGCTGTCGGTGCAAGGAGCAGTGGAAACCATAAATCATTCCACACAGGTATCATTGTGAATACGGCTACTGTGGCCATGGCAGGGCGCAGCAGCGGCAGCACAATGTAAAAGAAGATATTATATTCGCTTAAGCCATCGCAGCGCGCTGCTTCACGTAAGTCTTTTGGAATTTGCGTCATAAATTCGGAAAGTATAAATATTGCGAGAGGTAGATTTTGCGCAGTGTAGACTAAGATCAACGCAGATAGTGTATTGATCAGGTTGAGCTGCGCAATCAGCTGAATGATGGCTACGGAACCCAAGCGAATGGGCACCATAATTCCAATTGCAAGGAAAAGTGCGAGTGCCGTATTCAACCGAAATTTATATTCAGAAAGTGCCCAAGCTGCCATAGCGCCAAACAACAGTGTGAAAAGAATAGTACCGCCCGTGACAAAAATTGAGTTTGCGTAGTAACTCAAAACCGAACTGTCGCTGAATACTTTTTGGTAGCCGATTAACGAAAATGTCGAAGCGTCTGGAAATGCAAGGGGGCTTCCGAAAATTGCCTTGCGGGTCTTGAATGAATTCATGATCACAAGGATAATTGGTGCAAGCGCAAGCGCCGTATAAAGCCCCAATATTGTGTGAACTACAATACCATTGATAGATTTTCTCATCGCTTAAATCTCAGAACGCATATCGTTGCATCCGGCGCTGAATAAGGAAGAGATAGATCATGACGCCAATCAAGATGATCATAAACATCATGGTAGCAATTGTTGAACCCATTGAGAGATCACCATTTTGTAATTGGTTTCCAAAAAACGTGCGATAGAACAATGTGCCCATGATATCGGCGGAGAAGTTAGGGCCGGCGAGCGCGCCTTTTATCGAGTAGATCAAATCAAAAGCATTGAAGTTGTTGACAAAAGTCAATACCGAAACAAGGCCTATGGTTGGCCAGATGAGCGGCAACTTCACCCAGATAAATGCCTGAAACTGATTAAGGCCATCAACAGTCGCAGCATCAATAAGCTCGTCAGGAATTGCGAGCAGTGCCGTGTAAATCAATATCATGGGAATACCTACGAACTGCCAGACTGAAATCAGCGAAATCGTGATAAGTGCCGTGGCTTCTTGGCCAAGCCACGGTGCGAACAGGTAACCAAGACCTAACGTTCGCAAAACCGTTTTGGAGACACCCCATAATGGTGAGAGAATAAGCTGCCAGCTAAATCCGACAACCACGACCGACAACATGGTCGGCATGAAAATCAACGTGCGATATGTTGAGCGTAATCGCAATTGTTGAAGACTAAGCAGGGCGGCCAGTGCCAGCCCAATTGGATTTTGCACCAACATATGAATGATGAAGAAGTAACAGTTATTGCGGAAGGCATTCCAAAATGGCACCGACCACGTCGTGTCAGTGAGCAATGTCTGGAAATTGCCAAGACTATTGAAAATGTAACTTCCGTCAGGCTGACGCAGATAGAGCGAATTTAAAATGGTGGCAAATAATGGATAAATCGAAAAAACACTGTAGACAATGATAGCTGGCGCCAAGAAAAAAGTGAGCATCCAATAATAAGAGCCGCGCCCCATGCCAACGATACTTGTGTTGTTTCCTACAATCGGCTCTGCCATTTTCAACTCGTATAAAAAAGCCGCTGATCAATTTGTAATCAGCGGCCCAGGGTTGATGCAATTATTTCTGATGTGGCGCGTACCACTTCTTCAACCCATCTTCGAGTTGTGCCGTAGCCGCTTCTGGCGTCATGGCTCCGTTCAGCACTTGGGCTGAGACGTTCCACATTTCATTTTCAAGATTTGGCGTTCCACGCGACAAGATTTGATAGGAATCGCGGATGGTTGATTTGCATTCGTTGCGCCAACCAACGAAAGTTTGAGCGACATCATCTGAGATTGTCACCTTTGCACTTGATAGCGGGAAGAAGCCTGGCAATGCATTTGCGAAGATATTTGCAAATTCATCTGACCCGATCCAATCCAAAAACACCTTGGCGTCAGCAGCATTTGGTGTTTTTGCATTCATGCCGATGCCGATATCCGTGTGATCTGAAATGTAACAATCCTTAGCACCCGCAGGAACTGGTGGTTTGAAGGCTCCCATTGGCACATTTTGACCGCGAAAGGTCGAAATATCCCAAGAGCCGGCGGCATAGATCGCGCCTTTTCCAAGACCGAACAAATTTTGACTGTCTGGATAAGTCTGCGCTTTATAGCCATCGCCCATATAGGGTGCCCACTTTGCCAGTGCTTTGAATGTGTCAACATACGGCGCATCAGTAAGTTTGGCTGAACCATCAATCAGAGCCTTGCGTCCATCTTCGCCTTTCCAATAATTTGGCCCAATATTTTGGAAACCCATCGTGGCGGCTTCCCATTGATCGTTAGTGCCCATGACCAACGGAACATACTTGCCGTCTTTTTTAATTGCTTCTAATACTGCAAGAAATTCTTCTTCGGTCTTAGGTTCGGTCAACTTCAATTCAGCGAAAATATCTTTGTTGTAAATAAAACCATGAATTACCGATCCCATCGGCATACAGAAAGTCGTCTTTGAATCATCGGTGCTCCAAGCGCTTTTGGCAACATCCGAAAAACCTTTCATGCTTGGAACGTCATTGAGTCCAGCGAGATAGCCTTTATTGAAAAGTTCTAGCGATGCGTCAAATGGGCGGCACGTAATAATATCACCAGCCGTGCCACCTTGCAGGCGCGCATTCAGGGCGGCGTTATATTCTTTTGGTGCGGTTGGCGTAAACTCAATCGTAATATCGGGGTGCTTGGCTTGGAATGCTGGAATGATTTTCTCTTTCCAGATTGCTGCATCATCGTTGCGCCAGCTCTCAATCGTCAATTTCCCTGCTGATGCTATGCTTGAAAAAGTCGTAACAGCAATGGCAGAAAATAAAAGTGTCTTTAGTTTTGTCTTGAGCATTTTAGTCTCCCTATTTTGTTGTTAAAATTTTTAGAGTTTAACTTGGCTAAGGTAGCGATGCCAAGGCTAGTCGCAAATTACCGTTATTGTCAGCTAGAATCTTTTGGGCCTGTTCAATTGAAGTTACGCCGGAACACATTAAAATCGCTGGTTTCACTTCACCGTTTGCAGCGTCAAGGGCTGCCAATACCTCCTGTGTTTCAACGCCGCTGATTGCTGAAACAATCCTTTGCGCGCGTTCTTTGAGCTTAATATTGCCGGCTTGCACAGCAACCATCATGCCATCGTAAACCGCACCGAGTTTTATGTGAGCAAGTGTGGACAAAAGATTTATTGCCGCCTTTTGTGCGGTGCCTGCTGCCAATCGCGTAGATCCCGCAATCACCTCAGGGCCCGAGTTGAGGAATATTTCAAATTTCGAAACTGCAGCCAATGGGGAGTTCAGATTATTTACAACGGCTATCACTGTGGCACCGTTATCGTTAGCGCGCTTGGCAGCAGCGATTGTATAGGGGGTTGTACCAGACGCCGCGATGGCGACAAGTGTATCCTTTGGTCGAAGAAAAGTGGCTGCTCGTGCACCTTCTGCGGAGTCATCTTCCGCATCAGCTAAAGTATCAAACATGGCGGTATGGCCACCGGCTATAAGATAGCCAATTCTGTCTGTTGACATATTAAATGTCGCGGGCAGCTCAGACCCATCTTGCACCCCGATCCGAATAGATGTTCCAGCGCCCGCATAATACAAGCTTCCGCCGCCCTGCAAGTTTGCCGCGAGAGCTTCAGCAGCAATAGCGATTTGTGGAATAGCCCTGCGAACTGCTGCAATCGCGCGCTCTTGTCCGGCAACTAAAGCATTCAATATTTCCGCGCTAGGCCACGTGTCTATGTTTTTAAATTCGGAAAGTGATTGTTCAGTACTTGCCATACAAAAACAATACCAAACTACTACCACTTGTCCAGAACTATTTGTTAACCATGTTATTTTGTTATTGTATGTGAGTAAAATTGTAACGTTAACAAAACTCTTCCAATTTGGTATTGTTTTGGTATTATAATAATATGAGCGCTTCGAGTTTATTTTTTCTTGGAATCGATGGCGGTGGCAGTCGTTGCCGCGCCCGTATTCGTAATGCTGAAGGTAAGTTGATGGGCGAGACTGTTGGTGGCTCGTCAAACATATATCAGAGCTTCGATGGAGCGTTGGCAAACATCGTGGCCACTGCGGAAGGTGCTGCGATGCAAGCAAACCTGAATACTACTCAGCTGCATGCTGGGTTGGGGTTGGCAGGACTGGTAACATCTGTGGGTGCTGAACGTATTAAAGCTGCCAACCTGCCATTCGCATCGGTCACTGCGGACAATGATGCTTACATTGCTTGTCTTGGAGCCTTTGCAGGCGGCGATGGCGGCATCGTTATTGCTGGCACCGGGTCAATCGGCTTTGCAGTTGTAAATGAGATCCGTCACATGGTGGGTGGTTGGGGTTTTGCATTGGGCGATCATGGATCTGGCGCATGGGCAGGTCATCACGCCGTCAGGCGTGCTGCATTGGTTATCGATGGATTGTTACAGCCTACGCCTCTCATCGAGGAGGTTCTCTCGCGCGTTGGGCGCACACGTTATGATTTGTCGCGCTGGTCAGAACAGGCCAAACCTAAAGACTACGGCCAAATGGCGCCACTGGTTTTTGAATGTGCTTCAAAAGGCGACGTGCACGGTATGACTATTGTAATTGAGGGTGCGGCGGCAATTTCAAATTTAGGTCGCGCACTTTTGGTAAGGGGGGCTCGAAACATTTGTTTTTTTGGAGGTCTGTCGAAAGTCTATCCACCCTTTTTAGATGCAGATGTAAAGCGATGTTTGGTTGAACCTATTGCAGACGCACAAGATGGAGCCATTATGATGGCGCGCAAAGCTTCGGGTTTGCCGGAGTACTGGGTATGAATACGGCGCAAAAAATATTCAATGCCAAATATTTTGAGGTAGGCAGCAGTGCGCCACTCTATGCACGCGTAAAAAAACTGGTACAGGATGCTATTAGCGCTGGCGACTTAAAGCTTGGTGATTCAATTCCAAGTGAGCGTGATGTTGCAGAACTGTTGGATGTTTCTCGCGTCACTGTGCGCACGGCATTTACCGAGCTGGTTGCCGAGGGCGTGTTGCTCCAGAAACGTGGCTCTGGCACTTATGTTAAGGGCCCAGTACGCCGCATTGAACAAGCACTTTCACGCCTTACCAGCTTTACCCAAGACATGGAGCTCCGTGGACTAAAAACTGACGCAGATTGGCTAGATCGTTCGACTGGCTTGCCCACACCAGAAGAGGCACTGAAGCTTTCGATATCGCCAAGTGAATATGTCGCAAGGTTTAAACGCTTGCGCCGCGCCAATGGTGAGCCCCTGGCAATTGAACTCGCTGTAATTCCCTGTAAATTTCTGGATAACCCCGAGACTGTCAATGGTTCGCTCTATGCGGCGCTCGAACTTCGCGGAGTGCGGCCGGTGCGTGCTTTGCAACGATTGCATGCAACTGCATTGTCAACCCCTGAAGCGAAATTGCTTGATCTACCCAATGGCAGTCCCGCTCTTTTCATTGAACGTATATCATATCTTCCTGATGGCCGCATTGTTGAATTTACACGCTGCCATTACCGCGGCGATAGTTATGATTTTGTGGCGGAGCTTTCCATCGCTCCCGAAAACAAGTCATGAGCCATATGGCGAAGGAAGCAGCCGAGGCACCGGAAGCAGTGGCGCAATTTCTTGACCGCAACGCCAACACATTAGCAGATATTGGTAAGCGGCTTCGCTCAAAACCACCACCAGTTATTATTACATCAGCACGCGGCAGTTCAGATAATGCGGCAGGCTATTTTAAGTATCTGACCGAGATTTTAACCGGTATTCCATGCTGCTCGATAGGCGCATCAGTCGTCTCTGTTTATGGTGCAAAACTTCAGGCGCGGGGCGGGTTCTGCCTAACAATTTCGCAGTCTGGGAAAAGCCCAGATATACTCGCTCTTCAAGACGCAGCCAGACGTGCTGGGTCAATGACGGTTGCTGTCGTTAATGATGAAAATTCTCCAGCCGCACTAGCTGCAGATATTTGCTTACCCTTATTTGCGGGCACTGAATTGAGTGTCGCTGCTACCAAAACATTCATCGTTTCGTTGGTTGCAGGCGCTTCCATTGTAGCACAATGGTTGAATGATAGAGACCTGTTGAATGCGATAGCGCAGCTCCCAGAACATTTGTCCAAAGCAATAGAGATTGGCTGGCCGGAAGTAATTGCCATGACGCACAATGCTGAATCACTTTACGTTGTAGGTCGCGGACCTTCTTTACCCATTGCTGCCGAAACTGCGCTAAAGCTTAAAGAAACCTGCGCCATTCATGCCGAAGCTTATTCAATGGCTGAAGTCATGCATGGGCCAATTGAGCTTCTTGGCGAAGGCTATCCTGTTTTAGTTTATTCACTTGACGATAAATCGCGACCATCGTCTGAAATCACGCTAGCAAAAATGCGGAAGACTGGAGCTCATGTCTTGGTCACAGAGCAGGGTGGTCTGCCCTTCCAACGCACTGGGCAAGCGCTACTTGATCCAATATCAATAATTCAAACTGCATATCGCTGTGTTGAAGCAACTGCGCAGGCACGCGGTCGCGATCCTGATCGGCCACGTTTGCTTAAAAAAGTGACGGAGACCGTTTGATGGTTTTTGCTCTAACAGGCGCGCGCGTATTTGATGGCGTTACCATTCGTGAAAACCTTGCCGTCGTTATTAAGGGTGCTCTTATTACCCATGTCATTCCGCAAAAAAATATTCCGCGAACTATCGAACAACGCAATTTGCTCGGCGGAATTCTAGCGCCGGGTTTTATTGACTTACAGGTCAATGGTGGTGGAGGAGCACTTCTCAATGATCATCCCACGATCGAAACTGTAAAGCGCATCGCTGCCGCACACCGAAGGTTTGGCATCACGGGAATGCTTCCAACAGTTATCACTGATATGCCACAAATTCTGGTTGAGGCACTTGCGGCCGTGAAACAGGCATATGACGCAAATATTCCAGGCATTTTAGGCATTCACATTGAGGGGCCATTTCTTGATTTGGCTCGCAAGGGCGCTCATGATGCACAATTCATTCGCACCATGACAAATGCGGATGTTGAACACATCGCAAATGCAGATTGTGGTGTGGTGATGCTCACATTGGCACCTAATCGTGTCCCGGTTAAACTGATACAGCAACTTGCAGAGCGCGGGGTTCTCGTTAGCCTTGGCCATTCTGATGCTTCATTTTTAGAAACGCGAAGTGCTCTTCATGCAGGGGCTCGCAGCTTCACGCATATTTTTAATGCCATGAGTCAAATGAACGGTCGCGAGCCTGGAATGGTGGGTGCCGCTCTTTCGGATGCCAATAGCTATTGTGGTCTTATCGCTGATGGTCTGCATGTTCATGATGCCACCATGAAAGCGGCCGTTGCTGCAAAAGGAAAAACTCGCATCATGCTGGTCTCCGATGCCATGCCGACAGCGGCAGGCGGGCCAGATCACTTTAATTTACAAGGTCGAATGGTCAGACGCGAGGAGGGCCGCCTCTCACTGGAAGATGGAACGTTGGCGGGCTCAAATCTCACACTCGATGAAGCCGTGCGCTACTGCGTTAACCAACTCGGGATATCAATTGAAGACGCACTTTGTATGGCATCGCTAACCCCTGCGCAGTTTATTCGCGCTGACCATCAGCTTGGCCGTATCCAGGAAGGCTATCTGGCAAACCTCGTGCATTTGACTGATGACCTCACTGTTTTAGAAACATGGATTGATGGGAAATGAAAAAAATCAGAGTACTTGTGGTTGGCGTTGGCAATATGGGCATAAGTCATGCGCGGGCCTACCAATCGATTGATGGTTTTGAAATCGTAGGTCTCTGCACGCGCGGTATTGAAAAGCGTGAAGATATCAAACAAGAATTCCCGGGTGTGCCTGCATTTGCCGACTATCAAATAGCACTTTCCGTGTGCAAGCCCGATGCCGTATCAATCAACACATGGCCTGATACGCATACTGCCTACGCAAAATTAGCACTATACTCGGACTGCCACGTATTTATTGAAAAGCCGTTGGCAGGAACAGTTACTGAAGCAGAAGAAATTGTTGCACTCGCCAAAGCATCAGGCAAAAAACTGGTGGTTGGCTATATCCTCCGCGTCCATCCATCATGGATGAAATTTGTAGAAGTTGGCAAAACTCTAGGCAAACCGTTGGTGATGCGCATGAACCTCAATCAACAATCTTCCGGTGCGCAGTGGGATGTTCACAAACAATTGATGAACTCGATCAGCCCTATTGTGGACTGTGGTGTGCATTATGTCGACGTCATGTGCCAAGTCACCGGTGCCAAACCTGTTCGCGTTCATGCCGTTGGCGCAAGGCTCACCAGCGAGATTGATGCCAAAATGTATAATTATGGCCATTTGCACGTTGCCTTCGATGATGGATCTGTCGGTTGGTATGAAGCGGGCTGGGGTCCGATGATAAGTGAGACAGCCTTTTTTGTAAAAGACATGATTGGCCCTAAAGGCTCTGTTTCAATCGCCATGGACGAGTCTAAAACCCAATCGTCGGACGTCGATAGTCACACACGCACCAGCGCACTTCGCGTTCACCATGCAGCACTGAAACCAAACGGAAAGTTTGAGCATGCCGATGAAATAATCCATATGCACGATGAACCCGGCCACCAAGAACTCTGCAACCGCGAGCAGGAATTATTTTTGCGCGCAATCCGCGACAATCTCGACATGACAGCTCACGCCGAAGATGCAATTAATTCTTTGCGCATCGTGCTTGCTGCCGATGAAAGTGTGCGAACGGGGCAGGTTGTGTTGCTTTGAAATCATAATTTCTCTTGAACCATTTGAATAATGACCCATCGGAACTCTAAACGCTAATCGCATATTGGGTTTGCCAATGTTCAACTATCTGAGTTGGACGTTGGTTAGCCAATACCACATGTATTATTCATTGCTTGAAGATTTTCTAACTATAGTCGCTATTATATGGTGGTGGTCGCAGGCTAAAGCGAACGGGGTTGACCTGAGCCCTGCAAATTGATCCAAAAATGAGTAGAGTCTGATCCCGTTTTTAAGCAGAAGACGATGAAGCAGAGCAGGTTTAACGAAGAGCAGATTATCGGGATATTGCGTGAGCAAGAGCGTGGCATGACGGTCGCTGATCTTTGCCGCAAGCACGCCATTGGCAAGGCGACGTTTTTCAAATGGAAAGCACGGCTTGGGGACATGGATGTGAGCGATGCGCGCAAACTCAAGCAGCTTGAGGACGAGAACGCCAAACTAAAGAAACTGCTAGCCGACAGCATGCTCGACAATTTGATGTTGAAAGATATCAACTCAAAAAAATGGTAACGCCCGCTGTGAGACGGGAAGCGGTGTTTCACCTCATTCAGGATTATGAGGTGAGTCAGCGGCGGGCGTGTGAAGTGCTTGGAGCGGCAAGGAGCGTTGTGCGTTATGTGCGGCAACGCGCTGATGATATAACCTTGCGTTCAAGGCTACGCGAACTTGCCCATGAGCGCAAAAGATTTGGCTACAGGCGGCTGCATCAGATGCTGAAGCGTGAAGGCATTGTGATGAACATCAAGAGGTTGCGGCGGCTTTACACCGAAGAACGATTGCAAGTGCGTAAGCGTGCAGGTCGTAAAAGAGCCCTTGGAACCCGCTCACCCATGACTATTCCGCAAGAACCAAATCAACGATGGTCACTCGATTTTGTCTCGGACATGTTTTGCCACAGACGCTTGCGCATCTTGACGGTGGTTGATGACTTCACCCGTGAATGCGTGGCACTGGTGGCTGATACTTCGCTCTCAGGCTTGCGTGTAGCCCGTGAGCTGGACACCGCCATTGCCACCCGTAAACGACCAGCCATGATTGTTTCAGATAATGGCACACAGTTCACCAGTATGGCCATGTTGCGCTGGTCAAAAGAGGCTGTGGTTGAATGGCACTACATCGCACCCGGTAAACCACAGCAAAATGCCTTCATTCGCCGCCCGGCAGCGGTTTGCCTTCAAACCGCGAGAGGGGAAAGTTTCAATGGAAAGCTGCGTGATGAGCTTTTGAACGAAAGCCTGTTCACATCACTCGACCAAGCCCGCAGCCTTCTTGCTGCTTGGAAACACGACTGCAATACCAATCGTCCGCATTCAAAACTCGGATGGCTCACCCCGTCCGAATATGCCAAATCCGCGACGCCTGCCAAAGCAATGGCCACAGGCGCTGCGATACTTGATGTCTACGCGCCCATGGCCATTGCGCAACCAGCCCAACAGGGCAATAATGAAGGGCAGACTATACTTACAACTGGTGCATAGCTGGGGCTCAGGTCAGTTGGACGTTTGCCCAGAAGCCTTACAACGACACAAATGATCGACCTTCCGGTGGATTGGCAACAACAACGCCAAGAACTTGACCTCGATTAACCAAGACCACGAGATGGCCAAAATCAAAGGCCTCGAGATTTTCCCTAGCCAATTGTGTTCCGTCTCGTTTGCTCTGCCCTTAAATGAAAATCATTACACTCAACACAACAATTGAATGAATTGCGAACTGCGTCTCACCCTAGTGACGAACCGTTCTCACGAATCGTCGAAATCGATTTTTGGAAAAGAAATTTTACGAGCCGAGACTTCGCGCAGATAACACCTGAGGACGCGCTTAAAGCTGTCAGTTGAGACCATTACATCGAATTTCTCAGCAGACAAACCCTTTGAAACTCCCCGATGAATTTCACTGTTTGAGGAATTAGTGATTATTATAAGAATTAATGGTGGGCGGTATAGGGATCGAACCTACGACCACTACGATGTCAACGTAGTGCTCTACCGCTGAGCTAACCGCCCACTTTGTTTAATGACATTGGCCTGCATATATCGGCCACTTGGTTTAAAGGCAAGGGTGGGTTTTATGCCGCCATCAGGCGGTTCACTTCATCCACAAGATCGCGCAGATGGAAGGGTTTGGATAAGACTTTGGCGTCTTTGGGCGCGTTGGAATCAGGGTTCAGCGCCACGGCGGCAAAGCCCGTGATGAACATGATTTTCAAGGCTGGATCGAGCTCGGCCGCGCGCCTGGCCAGTTCGATACCGTCCATTTCGGGCATCACGATATCAGTCAGCAGCAGGTCAAAACTCGCCTGTTTGATTTCTTCATAAGCCGATGCCCCTTCGGCGAATGGCGAAACCCGGTGGCCGGCCTTTTCCAACGCTTTCACAAGAAAGCGGCGCAAGTCATCATCATCTTCGGCCAGTAATATTTTCACCATGGTGCTCTTTATGTGCTGCCTGCAAATTGCGGTCAAGCTTTGCTTCTAGACGCGTAACGGTAAACAGGGTGTGAATTGATTTAACTTTTCAAGTGGTGGACAGTCGCAAAATGCGCGTTCATAGTGATCACATCAAGCAAGAAGGAATGGCTGATGAGCCAGTGCTATTTTGAGATATTAGCTCCGCCTGAATGGGTTTCGCCCATTGTTTATAATTCGCCGCACAGTGGATCAATTGTGCCACTTGCGTTTCTGCAGCAATCCAGGCTTTCGGAAGCAGCGCTTCGCCAGTCGGAAGATTGTTTTGTTGATGAACTTTTTAAAAGCTGTCTGGACAATGGAGCGCCTTTGCTGCGTTCACTCGTTTCACGTGCTTTCATTGATTTAAACCGCGAGCCTTATGAGCTTGACCCCCGCATGTTCATGGAAGATCTGCCGGGTTACATGAACCCAGGATCGCCGCGCGTGGCATCGGGCCTTGGCACAATTCCAAAGCTGGTGGCAGAAGGTGAGGGAATTTACCGCGGCAAGATCAGTTTGGCTGAGGCGCTGGGCCGGATTGATACGGTCTACAGGCCTTACCACCGCACGCTAACAGCGATGGTAGAAGAAGTGTTTTCCGCCAACCAATTTTGCCTGTTGATGGATTGCCATTCCATGCCATCTTCAGCGGTGCGCAACATTAAATCTCATCATGAGCCTCAGATTGATATTGTTTTGGGCGACAGGTTTGGTGCCGCCTGCAACCGTGAGCTTTCATCAGAGATTGAAAAGCTATTCGCCGCAGAAGGTTTTCACGTGGTGCGCAATCGGCCTTATGCAGGCGGATTCATCACCGAAACTCATGGTGCACCGCACCATAATCGCCATGCGCTGCAAATTGAAATAAACCGCGCGCTTTACATGGACGAGGAGCGCATGGAGAAAAACAAGAGCTTTGTGGACGTTGAGACCGCAATATCCCGGGTTTTGAGGGATTTGGCCATGTTCTTGCCAGCTATTGAGCAGCAAACGACAAAGCGCCTAGCGGCCGAGTAAGCTTCTAATTTTAGACAAAAAAAGGGGCCGATACACAAAAGTGACCGGCCCGAAGTCTAGGGAGGAAACGCCCAAGAAGGGCAGAGAGAGACAAACGCCTCATCTCGTGAACCAGATTTGGCATTGCAACATTGAGATTTCAAGCATTAAATCCGAAAAATTTTACCGATTGGTCATAATATTGGTAAATAATTGTTCACAGAAATATAAGTATCTGAAATATATTGGTAAAATAGAAAATGTTGAAGCTATGTGAATTCTGCATGATACACCCTCAATGTTGCATTGCAACATAAACTGCCGATTTTACGATTTTGGTGGCAAGTTTTAGTGCGCTGCGTATGTTTAAATATCTCAATTGATTGGCAAAACCATGTCGACCCAAGCTGAAATCGCTGAACTCACCCAGTTTGCGCTCGAACTCGCCGATGCGTCCGCCAAGATCATCCTGCCTCAGTTTCGCAAGAACATCACAATCGACAATAAGTTGGACGCAGGCTGGGACCCCGTAACGGAAGCCGACCGCAGCGCCGAGCTGGTGATCCGCCAGATGATCGAAAAGCATTTCCCGTCCCACGGCATCATCGGTGAGGAATTTGGCAATAAGCCTGGCAGCTCAACTTATTCCTGGGTGCTAGACCCCATTGATGGCACGCGGTCATTCGTGATCGGTATGCCCACTTGGGCCACGCTGATTGGGCTGTACCGCGACGGTCATCCTCTGCTCGGCGTCATGAACCAGCCTTTCGTGGGCGAAATGTTTTATGGCAATCCGGATGGCGCATGGCACAAACATCATGACAAAACCCAAGCCATTCGCGTGCGCCAGCCTGTGCCGCTGTCCAAAGCTGCATTAGGCACCACGTCGCCCTACCTCTACGATGATAATTCCAACTTCGAACATTTGCGCAAATCCGTCACCGCCCACCGCTTCGGTGGCGATGCCTATTTCTTCGCGCTGCTGGCCGCAGGCCACCTCGACATCGCCATGGACCCCAAACTCCAAATCTACGACATCGCCGCCTTGATCCCGATCATCAGAGGCGCAGGCGGCGTGGTGGGCAGCTGGATGGATAATGATCCAGAGCAGGGCGGGAATGTGTTGTGTGCATCGTCGCAAGTACTGCTGGAAGAGGCGGCGGCGGTGATGCGGGGTAGGAAGCGAGCAATCTAAACTTCACACTCCGTCCCTCCAACTCTCTCCCCTTGCGGGAGAGAGCAGCTTGTCTTGCGCAGCAAAACAAGCAAGAGAGGGGAGTGCGGATTTTGCGACCAAGACAAAATGTGCTTGCGCCATGATCTCGTTCCACTGGAGCCGCAAACATTGAATTCTCAGTTATGTCGTGCTGTTTCTAAATTATTATTTTAAGAAGCTCATTCGAAGGAGTCCAACTTCTCGATTGGAAAGTTACCGCCTTGGGACTCTTGTCCGCGTTGATAACTATCCAACGCTCTGGCTTGCTAATTTTTAGACCTGCCGCTCCATACTGTCCTGCTTCAATTTTATCGAAGAGTTTGGAAATAATGATTTGGCCAGATGATTTGTTTTGATTCTTGATGTCGGCATATTCGGATACTGCAAAGACTTGCAGAGCAGTTGCTAAATCGCACTCCGGTTGTTCGACTATCCATCCGAGTACTTCTTCCCATCCAAAACCCCAATTAAATCCAGTCGCTACATCATGCCAAGTTTCTGGCGTTTGTTGAGTTAACCATTTAATCACTTCTTCTCGCTCACGGTTCTCAAACCAAATATCCCGATGATCGCCAGCAATATTTGGCTTGACTTTGAGTGGACCTGAAATTCTAAGTTCCCTAACCCAGTTTTGAAGCTCTAAAATTTTCCTATTAATTCCATAACGGACAGCCGTATTGTCTATTCCTGAAGAAAAAGTCAAAACATGATAGAGCGCTTCGATTTTTTCCAATGTTTTGCGATCTAAGAAGTTTGAACTTTGAACTCCGTGAGCACTCAACGAGCGCTGAACACCCAACAAAAATGTGGCGTCCTGAACATAACCTGCTTTTACTTCTAATGTGCTTTCGTCGTCCTGTGTTATCTGTTGCTGTTTGAAGCCCATCGCAGCCAAAATTTGGATGCTTGCGACCCATTTCTGCAAAATGGAAAAGCGTTTTCTTCGATATCCATAGTCGGTATATTTTAGCCGTATCGGCAAGAAAATTTCGAACAATTAGTTATCTCCATGAATGGGATTTACGCGATAGTGCCACTCCTTAAACCTATGCCTTTTCAATAAAGTTAAAGGGATTGTACCAATTTTGTCTTTAACCGATCTGGAATTCCATTTGACCTCACCCCCCACCCTGCACAATAGTCCCCCCATGAACACTCTCAAATCTTGGGCCGAGCTTGGGCCTGATCTTGTTGCCGTCGCCATGGGCCGCAGACCCGCGGACACTGCTGTCAAAAACGCCAAATGGGTGAATGTGCATTCCGGTGAAATTATCCCTGCCACAGATATCGCCATTTATGGTGGGCGCTTTGCTTATGTGGGGGCGGATGCGTCTCACACCATCGGCCCCAAAACCAGGATCATCGACGCCGCTGGCCGCTATGCTTCTCCCGGTTTTTGCGAAGGACAAATACTGGCATCAATCCGGCACGCTTGAGCTACAAGCAATTTAGTATAGCGGAGCATTGCAGTGAGTTTAATTAGTCTAAGTGAATCGGACTTTATTTTAAGCCTTCTTTATCTCCGGCATATTTTGTATTTCAAAAACTCATGGGCTATCTTCGATTTACACGCAAAAAATTCCAAATGCAAAAAATGACATAGTTGATATCGTAAAGTTGCGCGAATACTGCCTCAACTCATCTCATCCGCGTGGGCGGCATAAGGCGCGGGTTTTTCGTGATGCACTTGGTTTGACTGTTGCAGATGCTATATGGTTGCAGCAGCAAATACTGGAAGGCATTCAAAACTACCATGCAGAAAGGCAAGAAACTGATAGCTTTGGCAGTCGCTGGCGGGTTGACTTATCTTTGACGCGACAAGATAAGACTGTTGTGGTAAGAACAGGTTGGATCATAAAAACCGGAGAAGAATTTCCCCGTCTGATAACGTGTTGGGTGCTGTGATGAATAAAATGTCGAAGATTACAAAGAAGCGGCCTGAACTTTTAGACGTGGTGGCCTTGCTTGAAGATGCGCCAGAAAAATCGCTCGCAAGCGGACAAGTCGGTACGGTTGTTGAGGTTCTTGATGCTGCAAATTTGTTGGTGGAGTTTAGCGATGAAGAAGGGCGTCCCTATGCGGTAATACCTGTGCCGCGGGAACAGCTTTTGGTTCTACATTATGTGCCTGAGGCGGCATAAAAAGTTCGCGGTTGATGCTCGCTAAGTCACTTCAGAATTCCATTTGACCTCGCCCCAACCCTGCACAATAGTCCCCCCATGAAAACTCTCAAATCATGGGCCGAGCTTGGGCCTGATCTTGTTGCCGTTGCTATGGGGCGTAAGCCCGCGGACTCGGTTGTCAAAAATGCTAAATGGGTCAATGTGCATTCCGGTGAAATTATCCCTGCCACAGACATCGCAATCTATGGCGGGCGCTTTGCTTATGTGGGGCCAGATGCCGCGCATACCATCGGCCCCAAAACCAAGATCATTGATGCCGCCGGCCGCTATGCCTCACCCGGTTTTTGCGATGGCCATATGCATGTTGAATCAGGCATGGTCACCGTCACGCAATTTGCCCGCGCCGTGGTTCCTCATGGCACCACGTCAATGTTTATTGATCCGCATGAAATCGCCAATGTGTTGGGCCTCGCTGGTGTGAAGCTGATGCACGATGAAGCGGCGGGCCTGCCGCTTAACATATTCGTGCAAATGCCAAGCTGTGTACCCAGTTTTCCGGGCCTTGAAACGCCAGGTGCCACCATATCGCCCGAGGACGTGGCCGAAGCCATGAACTGGCCCAATATCGTCGGCCTTGGTGAGATGATGAATTTTCCGGGCGTCATTCATGGCGATGCCAAAATGCTGGCCGAAATCGCAGCCACGCTAAGGGCCGGCAAAACCGTGGGTGGCCATTATGCCTCGCGTGATTTGGGCAATGCCTTTCATGCTTATGTGGCTGCTGGCCCTGCGGATGATCACGAGGGCACCCATGTCGATGATGCCATTGCCCGTGTGCGCCAAGGCATGCGCGCCATGCTGCGTTTGGGCAGCGCTTGGTATGATGTGGCCGCCCAAATCAAAGCCGTGACAGAAAGTAAACTCGACTCTCGGAATTTTATTCTGTGTACGGATGATTGTCATTCCGGAACGCTGGTCAATGAAGGTCATATGAACCGCGTGCTCCGCCATGCCATCGCGCAAGGGCTGCCGCCCATCAGCGCCATTCAGATGGCTTCGATCAATACTGCCACTCATTTTGGCTTGGAGCGCGAGCTAGGCTCCATAACACCTGGTCGGCGCGCCGATCTGGTACTCACGTCTGATCTCGTAAATCTGCCGATTGATTTGGTGATGGCACATGGCGAAGTGGTGGCGGGCCATGGCAAATTGCTGGCGCAGTTCCCACGCTTTGACTATCCGCGTGAAGCCAAATCCACCATGAATATGAAGCGTGATGTAACCGCTGCTGACTTTGATGTGAAAGCGCCACTGGGCGCCAACCAAGTGAAAGTGCGCGTCATTGGCGTGATTGAAAACCAGGCGCCAACAAAATCTTTAACCGCTGAACTCCCCGTAGGTTCTGGCCTTGTCAGCATGGATTTAAAAAATGACGTGTGTCAAATTGCACTCGTCGAGCGCCACGCAGCGACAGGCAATGTGGTCAATGCGTTCGTGACGGGCTTCGGTTACAACAAGCCCTGCGCAGTGGCCTCCACCGTGGCCCATGACAGCCACCACATGATTGTGATCGGCACCAACAAGTCGGATATGGCCCAAGCCGCCAATGTGTTGAAACAAATTGGCGGTGGCGTGGTGGTGATTAGCGAAGGCGTTGAACTCGCCCGCGTTGAACTCCCCATCGCCGGATTGATGTCAGATGAGCCCGCCGAAATCGTTGCGGTTAAAGCTGATAAAATGGTGCAGGCGATGAAGGATTGCGGATGCAATCTCAACAACG
This sequence comes from uncultured Aestuariivirga sp., assembly GCA_964244815.1. GTDB lineage: Bacteria > Pseudomonadota > Alphaproteobacteria > Rhizobiales > Aestuariivirgaceae > Aestuariivirga. Next base: position 48,215 of record CAXTKH010000018.1, read on the forward strand.
CCTTCATGCAACATTCGCTTCTCGGCTTGGTGGTGATCCCCGACTTGCGAATTTCGGATTTGGGCTTGGTGGATGTGACCACGTTTAAAGTGGTGGAGTTGTTTGTATAACTTTTGACAGGTCGCACAGACTGTTGAGTAAAACTAAGTTGCAACGAATTATATGTGCTGGACAATAAGCCAGCGTTTCGACAAGACGAATGGAACTCAATATCTGAGATTTCCATGCAATCAATTTTTCCATCCGCTCGTCTGCGTCCATCGCCGTTTTACCAATCGACATTGAATGAAGGCGTTACCAGCTTCACCACTTACAACGGCATGTTAATGCCCACTGGCTACGGCAAGCCAGAGGAAGAATATTGGCGGCTGATCAATGGCGTTGCCATGTGGGACGTAGCGGTTGAGCGCCAAGTGCAGTTGAGAGGGCCAGATGCTGCAAAGCTGGCACAAATATTATCGCCCCGCGACATTTCAAAATGCGTGGAAGGCCAAGGCAAATATGTCACGCTGTGCAATCATGTCGGAACACTGATCAATGATCCCATTTTGCTGAAACGCGCTGATGACCTCTATTGGTTTTCAATTGCTGATTCAAACATCCTGTTTTGGGCGAGGGCTATTGCAGCAGAGCGTAAGCTCAACGTTGAAATCATAGAGCCCGATGCTTCGCCTCTGGCCGTACAAGGGCCAAAAGCCGAAGACGTTGTCGCGTCAATTTTTGGTGATTGGGTGCGAGATTTAAAATATTTCTGGTTCAAGGAAACCACTTTGTCCGGCATTCCCTTGGCTGTAGCTCGCTCTGGTTGGTCGAAACAAGGTGGCTTTGAAATATATTTGATGGATAAAACTCGTGGCGCCGAACTCTGGAACATCGTGAAAGAGGCAGGCAAAGCCTGGAACATCGGCCCGGGAAATCCCAATGCCCACGAGCGTGTTGAAAGCGGGCTCCTGTCCTATGGTGGCGACACAGACGACCAGACCAATCCTTTCGAAGTGCGCCTTGGAAAATATGTTGATGTCAATCTGCCAAATGAAGTTGTGGGCATTCAAGCTCTCCGTAAGATAAAAGCTGAAGGGCCAAAGCGCCAACAACTAGGTGTTATTCTAGATGACGAAACACCATCGGGGCCTTCGTCAATCTGGTTTGAAATAAAGTCTGATGGAAAGCAGATTGGCAGCATGACCAACATCATTTGGTCATACCGCCTGAAGAAAAACATCGGCTTTGCGCTCGTCTCTGTTTCAGCAAAAGTGGGCGATCGTGTGGTCGTCTTGCGTAACGGTCGCAGCGAAAATGCTGCACTTGCTGAATTACCTTTTCTTTAGGTCACTTCAATAATACCCGGCGGTACTGGCAGTTCATCTGGAACCGGTGCAGGGTCTGGATCGCGCTCTGGCAGAAGATCTGGTTGAGGTGGTTCATCGATCTCTCGGTTTCGTGTTTAGCCCGGGGACATAGCTGACATATGTTCGGGGACATGGTTGACACTTTT
>CAXTKH010000019.1:0-49002 GCA_964244815.1 uncultured Aestuariivirga sp.
TCTGCCACCACCTGTTTTGGAGTCAGACGATTATGCTGATGTCCCACCACACGCTCCCCATGATTGGGAAGGCCAGGTACGCGCCGAAGACACACGGCTTGAGAAGCCCTGGTTCAGCCAGCTTCATGGCAGCGAAGGCGACGACGGTGGCCTGACCCGTGAACCATGGAATGAGCCGCAGGCTCCCGTGCCCCAAGAGCAAGTTCTACCCGATGACCTTTCGCTTCTTGACGACGATTTTGGAGTGGCCACCGCCAATACCGATCCGATGGCGCGGTCAGCGGCACAACGCAGCTTTGGTGTGAATGATGCGGAGGGCGATGATGCCCTGCCACTGTTCTGAGGGTAATGTCATGAAGCAACGCGCGCCCAGCAAGATCAAGGTCACCGTCTATCTCTCACGCCTTGTCGTGGACCGTCTGAACCTCGCCTGCAAAGACCCGACAAAGAACAAATCCAAGCTCACCGAGAAGGCGCTCAACACTTTGCTCGCTTCCGAGCGCGACCTTTCCCATGACGCAGGTCTTCTCAGGCGGCTTGATTCACTCGGACGGCAAGTCGCCACCATCGACCGTCATCAGCAAGTGGTTCTGGAAAGTCTCGGTCTTTTCTTGCGCTATTACCTGATTGTCACACCGCCGCTGCCCAAAGTCGAACAAGAAGCAGCCCGCGCCATGGGTCACCAGCGCTTTGAGGTCTTCATCGGACAATTGGCCAAACGCCTGGCTGGAAGCCAGACCTTGGTGAGCGAAGTGATGGAGAAAGTTACCGCGCACGATCCTGATCTCTTCACCCGCGATATCGATGAGCCCGCCTTTGATGGTTCAACTAATTTTCAATCAACTGCCACTTCTTCGTCCAGAGCCTCCTCCGTTTCTGGCGGGCCTGGACGTGGGGGAGAAGCCCCGGCGCAACGAGGACACATGTCTGCGTCCCGTCCTCCTGACGTTGCGCCGGGTGCTTCGTCTCCAATTACAGGAGGCGACAATGGATAAGATCATCGCGTCATTTGGCGAAGAAGCTTTGGCCCGCCGCGAAGCCATGCTGAAGACAGCTTTTGGCCCGGTAATCGCCGAAGCACTGGCCGATCCCCAGGTGGTCGAAGTGATGGTCAATCCAGATGGCAGGCTGTGGCTCGACCGATTGGATAGGGGTCGTGCTGATTCAGGCAGCGTTCTGCAATGGTCGGAGGTCGAACGTATCATTCGGTTGGTGGCGAGCCACATCCGTTTGGAAGTGCATGAGCGCTCACCAATTGTCAGTGCAGAACTTCCCGAAACGGGAGAACGCTTTGAAGGCCTCATTCCGCCCGTTGCACCCGGCCCATGCTTCTCGATCAGGAAGCCCGCCAAATTGGTGCATCGTCTGGATGATTATGTCGAACAGTCCATCATGCCGCCCCAGGTGGCTGCATGGTTGAAGGAAGCCGTTCTCGCCAAGGGTAATATCGTTGTTGTTGGTGGCACCAGTTCCGGCAAGACCACGCTTGTTAATGCGCTGCTTGCTGAAGTGGCCTTGACCAATGACCGCGTGGTCATCCTCGAAGACACGCGCGAACTCAATTGTGCCGCTGAAGATTGTGTGAAGCTTCGCACCAAGCCTGGTGTTGTGTCCCTTGCCGATCTGGTGCGCTCGACTCTTCGCTTGCGGCCAGATCGCATCGTTGTCGGCGAAGTGCGAGGCGCTGAAGCCCTCGACATGTTGAAGGCTTGGAACACAGGTCATCCCGGTGGGCTTGCAACAGTTCATGCCAACTCAGCGCGGGGTGCGCTCTACCGCATTGAGCAACTGGTGCAGGAAGCCACCGTCACAGTGCCCCGCCGCCTCATTGCCGAGGCCATCGATATTCTCGTGTTCCTTGAAGGACGTGGTTCAGGCCGCAAGGTGACCGAAGTCTCCCGCGTCGAAGGTCTTGATACCGACGGCGACTACCAGCTCACGCCCATTTTTTCCAATCAACATCCAACCCACATGAGGAGTTCAATATGAGGTCTATCAACGCACTTATTCTCGCCAGCATCGCTTTTGTGACGGTGCAGTCAGGCTCTGCCTTTGCTGCAGGTTCGGGAATGCCGTGGGAAGCGCCACTGACGCAGGTGCTGGAATCCATTGAAGGGCCGGTGGCCCGTATCATTGCCGTGATCGTCATTATCACCACCGGCCTGTCACTGGCCTTTGGTGACACATCAGGTGGATTCCGGCGTCTTGTTCAAATCGTCTTCGGCCTGTCGATTGCCTTTTCCGCCACATCTTTCTTTCTCGCCTTCTTCTCCTTCGGCGGCGGCGCGTTGGTGTGAATCTGGGAAGGCATTGAGCAAATCATGACATCTTCATCCCATCTTCCAGGCTTTGAAGTTCCCCTGTATCGGGCACTGACTGATCCCATTCTTTTGGGTGGCGCACCGCGTGGCATTGCCATTCTCAATGGCACATTGGCAGCCGCCCTCGGCTTGGGTCTCAGGCTTTGGATCGTCGGCCTGATTGTCTGGGTGGTGGGACATGCGTTTGCGGCGGCGGCGGCGCGCAAAGACGTGCAGTTCGCTGAAGTCATTTCTCGCCATGCCAGACATCCGGGGAGTCTTTCATGCTGAACCTCACCGAATATGCCAAGAAGCCCAAATTGCTCGTAGACTATTTGCCTTGGGTTTCCTCGTGGGTCCGGGCATTGTACTCAACAAGGATGGCAGTTTTCTGCGGCTAGCCAAATATCGCGGTCCCGATCTTGAAAGTGCGACCGAAGCCGAACTCATTGGTGTGACCGCCCGCATCAACAATGTGTTGAAGCGGTTTGGCTCAGGCTGGACCTTGTTCTTTGAAGCACGACGCACCGAGGCCTCACATTATCCGATGTCCAACTTCCCTGATCCGGTATCGCTGTTGGTTGACGAAGAACGCCGTAAGAGTTTCGAGACGGAGGGCGGGCATTTTGAGAGCGGCTATGTTCTCTCGTTCTGCTGGCTGCCGCCCGCCGAGGCGCAATCCAAGGCCGGAGCCTATCTGGTTGAACGCGGTGATGATGAGAGAGGTATTTCGGAGTCACGTGGCTTTGAATGGCGTGATTATTTTATCGCCGAGACGGATCGTGGGCTTGATCTCCTCACCAATATCTTGCCGGAGATTAGGTTCCTTGATGATGCGGAAACGCTGACATATTTACACTTTTGCGTTTCGACAAAAACCCATCCCGTTTCGGTTCCGGTTATTCCCGCCTATTTGGATGCGCTGCTGACGGACGCAGCGTTCACTGGTGGCATGGCACCCAAACTGGGGGATCAACATCTCCGGACGATTTCGGTGTTGGGAATGCCCGGCACCACGACGCCCGGACTTCTTGATGAACTCAATGATTTGGCCATTCCCTATTCCTGGGTGACCCGCTGGATCGCTTTAGATCGACCCGAAGCGCAAAAGCTTCTCATCCGCAAACGCCGGCAATGGTTCGCCAAACGCAAATCGGTGACTGCCATCTTGCGAGAAGTATTGTTCAATCAGGAAACGGCATTGCTTGATACCGATGCTTCCACCAAAGCGGCCGAGACCAATGAGGCGTTAGAGGACTTGGGGTCCGGCGATGTCGCTTTTGGTTATGTCACAACGACCATCACAGTCTCAGCCGTAGATGAGTCAGACGCCGATGAAGCCTTGCGACAGGTTGAGCGCGTCGTGAATGCACGCGGCTTTGTCACCATCCGCGAAAGCTTCAATGCGGTTGAGGCGTGGTTGGGATCATTGCCGGGGAATGTTTACGCCAATGTGCGACAACCTATTATTCACACGCTGAATCTTGCGCATATTATGCCGATCTCGAGTGTGTGGGCAGGACCGCATTGGAACGATCACCTTGATCAGCCGCCACTTCTCTATGCAGCAACGCGGGGGTCAACACCCTTTCGGCTCAACCTGCATGTGGGTGATGTGGGTCACACCATGATTGTCGGACCCACTGGCGCTGGCAAGTCGGTGCTGCTCGCCATGCTCGCTTTGCAGTTCCGGCGCTATGAGCAGTCCCAAGTCTTTATTTTCGACAAAGGACGTTCGGCACGAGCTGCGGCTTTGATGATGGGTGGCACGGCCCTTGATCTCAGCATTGGCTCTGGTCTTGCTTTCCAGCCTTTGAGCGATATCGACAATTTAGCAACGCGCGCCTTTGCGCGTGATTGGGTTCTTGCTCTCATTGCCCACGAAGGCATTGCGGCTGACCCGTCGATCAAGGATCAGGTCTGGACGGCACTCACCAGCTTAGCCTCGGCACCCAAAGTTGAACGCACGCTGACAGGTCTGTCATTACTTTTGCAATCCAATCAACTGCGGCAGGCCTTGCAGCCTTACACGCTGGAAGGGCCTTGGGGCAATTTGCTCGACGGCAAGGACGACAAATTATCTTTTGCCGATGTCATGCATTTCGAGTTGGAAGGTTTGATGGAGACCAAAGGCTTGGTCTTGCCGGTGCTGACTTATCTGTTCCACAAACTTGAAGCGCGCTTTGATGGCAGGCCTACACTCCTAGTTTTGGATGAAGCCTGGCTGTTTCTGGACGAGCCCTTGTTTGCCACCCGCATCCGCGAATGGCTGAAGACATTGCGTAAGAAGAATGTTGCCGTGGTCTTTGCCACGCAGTCGCTGGCTGACGTTGCAACAAGTTCCATTGCACCTGCCATCATCGAAAGCTGCACAACCCGCATCTATCTTCCCAATGACCGTGCCATCGAAACACAAACACGCGAGATTTACGAACGCTTCGGTCTTAATCCACGGCAGGTGGAGATTATTTCCAGGGCCACACCGAAGCAGGATTATTATGCCCAGACGGCCAAGGGCAATCGCCTCTTTGAGCTAGACCTCGGGCCATTGGCATTGGCCATTTGTTCGGCGTCCACTTTGCAAGACCACAAGCTGATGGACCAGTTGCTGAAAGAGCATGATGAGGTTGGTTTCGTCATCGCGTTCATGCGGGCCAAGGGTTTCGAGGCCGAAGCCGAGATGATCGAACGGGCAACACAGGTTGATCGGCCCGGTTCCACACATCATGCATCACAAGATTTTTTAGAAGGACGGGACGGCGCATCCCACAATATGGAGATAACACATGATCAAGCTTAAACGCAAGACGATTCACTTTGCCCTCGCTGGCGCTCTGGCCTTGGCCACAGGCGTGACAGTAACGACAATGTTGCCCACATCGGCCAAGGCCTTTGTGGTCTTTGATCCCTGGAACTATGGGCAGAACCTGTTGACCGCCGCACGCAGCCTTGAAGAGATTCAAAATCAAATCAAACAGCTGACCAATGAGGCGCAATCTCTGGCCAAGATGGATCTTAATCTGGCACAATTGGGATCATCCATTGGTGGTGATCTCAAATCGCAAATGAATGACATCAAGTCATTGCTGGACAAGGCCAATGGTATTGCCCTGTCTGTGACAGCAACCGACAGCGAGATGAAGAAGCTATTTCCATCGGATTATGCGGAAGCTCTGACCAATGACCAAAGCCTGGCCCAGGCCAAGACCCGCTGGACCGAAGCGTTATCAGCCTTCAAACGCAGCATGAGCCTCCAAGCCAAGGTCGTGCAAAACACCAGTGAAGACGGCAATGTGCTTTCAGACCTTCTGTCAAAATCTTCGAGTGCGGTTGGCAATCTGCAAGTGCAGCAGGCCGGTAATGAGCTTGTAGGTCTTAGCGTCAAACAGCAACTGCAATTGCAAAACATGCTGGCCGCAGATCAACGCGCACAAAGTCTCGAACGCGCAAGGCAACTGGCTTCACAGGAAGAGGCACGGTTGCGGTTCAAAACCTTCGTCGGTGATGGCAGGGCCTACACGCCCTAGTCGCAAATTCGAACAAAACACAAAATTGAAACAGAACATGCGTGCTGCAACACGTGTGAAGGATGAGCTGTTCTTATGAATGACCTCAATATCATCGACAAATTCACACAGACCTTTGTGACTTACATCGATTCAGGCTTTGGCCTGTTGACGCCGGATGTCAGTTTTCTGACGTCAACGCTGGTGGCCATCGATGTTATCCTCGCAGGTCTGTTCTGGTCGCTCTCGCATGAGGACAATGTCATTGCGCAGCTCATCCGCAAAATTCTCTATGTCGGCTTCTTTGCACTACTGCTCAATAATTTTGCCTCACTCTCGACGATCATCTTCAATTCCTTTGCCAGTCTGGGCCTCAAGGCGTCAGGAGCGTCACTCACCGCAATCGATTTAATGCGGCCAGGTTTTGTGGCTGGCACAGGCTTCACGGCTTCGCAACCACTGCTCGATCAGGCCGGAAGCCTCATGGGTTTCACAAGCTTCTTCGACAATGTCGTGACCATCGTCGTATTATTGCTCGCTTGGATCATTGTGCTGCTCGCCTTCTTTGTGCTCTCGGTCCAGCTTTTCATCACCATCATCGAGTTCAAGTTGACCACTTTGGCGGGCTTTGTCCTCGTACCCTTTGCGCTGTTTGGCAAAACCTCGTTTCTGGCTGAACGGGTCCTTGGCAATGTCATGACGTCGGGCATCAAGCTCATGGTGCTCGCCATTGTGGTGGGTGTGGGTTCTACCTTGTTCGGTACGATTACGGCAGCACCCACAGGCGACATCACGCTGGAGCAGGCGGCAGCCCATATTTTGGCAGCCATTGCTGTATTCGGTCTTGCCATTTTTGCACCGGGCATTGCAGCGGGATTGATCTCTGGGGCGCCGCAATTGGGAGCCGGTGCCGCTGTGGGAACAGCCGCAGGGCTTGCCGCCGCTGGTGTGGCTGGGGCCGCTGGTGCAGGCGCATTGGCTCGCGCCGGATTATCTGTTGCTGGTCGTGCCGTCACTTCAGCAGCATCACTCTCAGGTTCAGCGCAAGCTGGCTTCAAACAGGCCGGCATGGGCGGAGCACTTCAGGCCACCGTGGGTCAACCCATGAAAGATGCGGCCTCAAAAGCATCGGCTCCCGTGAAGGACGCTTACCGCGAAGGTTCGGCCTACGGCTTCAAGGCGGCAGGTGGGTCTGGTTCTCCATCACCATCAAGTGGCGGCAAAGGCAAATCCAGTGGCGACAGTTCCGAACCCGATTGGGCCAAGCGTATTCGCCGCCGTGATCAGATGACCCGTGCCGGCACGGTCGCCAGTCAATCGATCCGTGAAGGTGACCGGGGTGCTTCCAATGAAGGCCCCGATCTCGATCCCAACAGCTAATGCACAAGGAACATTTAGATGAAGTTCAAGCGATCACAATTGCGCTACGGTCAAACCGAAGTCCCAGTCACACCCTATCAGAAGGCAGCCCAAGTCTGGGATGAGCGCATTGGGTCAGCCCGCGTCCAGGCCCGCAATTGGCGGTTCATGGCCTTTGGCTGTCTGGGTTTGGTTGGTGGACTTGCACTTCAACTTGCGGTGCTGTCAACCACCTCTCGTGTCACGCCCTATGTGGTTGAAGTGGAACGCGGTGGAAGCATTCGTGCTGTGGCTCCTGCTGTTGAATCTTACGAGCCATCTGATGCCCAGATTGCGGCCGAACTTGCCCGTTTCATTGAACATGTGCGTGAAGTCTCCATCGATCCTGTCGTCGTGAAGCAGAACTGGCTCAAGGCTTATGACTATGCCACGGACCGCGCTGCTCAGACGCTCAATGACTATGCCCGCGAGAATGATCCCTTCGCCAAAATAGGCCAGCGTTCGGTGTCGGTCGAGATCACCAGCGTGGTCAGGGCTTCGCCGACTTCTTTCCAATTGCGTTGGCGCGAGAAGGCCTTTGAGAATGGGTCAGCCGCAAGTGAACAAAGCTTCACCGGCGTTCTCACCATTGTGACCAAACCTCCGCGTGATGCAGCAACGCTTAGGGCCAATCCGCTTGGCATTTATGTGAACGCCATCAACTGGTCGCGCGAACTTGAATCCGTATCACTGCCCAAACCCCCAACCTCACGATAAACATTGGAGCCCACCCATGAAGTATCTCATTCTCACTGTCTCACTTGTTGCCCTATCCGCTTGTACCAACAAGGCCACCATGGACACATTCGCGGATGAACCTTTCATCGAAGCCAAGGTCATCGATGAGCCCGCATCACCTGTGCAGATCGTTGAAAAGGTGAATCCACTGCCCTTGCCCGGCCAATTGAAGAAGCTAGGAGGTAAATCGAAAACAGTTGAAGAGATCAGTGACCCTTTGGCACGCGTCGATGAAGCCAATGCAGCTGCCACCAAGGAACCCGTGAAAGCGGGCTATATCAACGCCATCCAAGTCTATCCCTTCAGTTCAGGCGCACTTTACCGCCTCTATTCTTCTGTCAATCAGGTGAGCGATGTGGCCTTGCAGCCGGGTGAGAAACTGGTTTCGGTGTCAACCGGCGACACGGTGCGCTGGATTGTAGGTGACACCACAAGCGGTGAAGGTACCGCTGCCCAGGTTCATATTCTGGTCAAACCCATTGCGTCCGATCTCAAAACCAATCTCGTGATCACCACGGAACGCCGCACTTATCATCTTGAACTTGAAAGCACTGAAACAACTTATATGTCCTCCCTCTCATGGACGTATCCCGAAGATGATTTGATTGCGATCAAAAAGAAGAATGACGGCGTGGCCAGCATCGATACTGTGCCCATAGAAGGTGCGCAGACATTTGATAATCTCAATTTCCGCTACAGAATCGAAGGCAGCGCCAGTTTTGCACCCTCGCGCGTCTTTGATGATGGGGCGAAGGTCTATATTCAATTCCCATCATCGTTGCCGCAGGGCGAAGCGCCGCCACTGTTTGTGCAAGGGTCCAACGGCACGCCAGCACTCGTCAACTACCGGGTCAAGGGTAACACCTACATCGTTGACCGGCTGTTCGCTGTGGCGGAACTGCGTCTCGGCACCAAGCCGCAAGCCGTCGTGAAGATTTTCCGCACCGATGCCGTTCAGCCTAAACACCATTATCTGTTTTCCAGCGCGGGGGATCGGTGATGGTGGAACAGTCCAATCGCAGACCAACCGACGACATCGAACTCCGCGTGAAAGCCAAACCCGTCAGGCGCATCAATCGCAAAGTGCTGATGGCTGGAACTGCGATGTTCTCACTTCTGTTATTCGGCGCGGTGTGGTTTGCGCTCAATCCGCCGGATTTTCGGGGGCGACAACAGGCGCAGGAACTCTATAACACGGACCGCAAACCAACGGCGGAAGGGCTTGCGGGTCTGCCATCCACCTATGATGCCATCCCCAAGCTTGGGCCGCCCATCCCTGGTGATCTTGGCGATGCCATGCACAAAGTTGATACCCATGCTCCGCCAGAACTGCCACTGGCAGGCCAATCCTTTCAACCCGATCCCGAAGCCGACATTGCCCGTGCTGACCGCATTCGTCTCGCACGGCTGGCCCAGCAGGGGCGGGAGTCAAAACTGTTCTACACAGCGGCGGCCACCAGCAAGTCAGGCGATGTGGTTGCTGCGAACCCTATTTCTGCCCCAACCACGCCATCTCCCTTTGCGGCACTGGGACAGCTCGACAGCTTGCAAGGTCAAATACCACAGGCATTGCAGACAGCCCAAGACAAGAAGCTGGCATTCCTGAATGCCAAGCCGGATGGCTCGATTTACAATGAACACAGTCTGCAAAAGCCTGTGTCACCGTTTACGCTCATGGCAGGATCAATCATTCCGGCCAGCTTGGTGACGGGGCTCAATTCGGACTTGCCGGGCTTTGTCATCGGACAGGTCACTGAGAATGTCTATGACACGGTGACAGGTCGCTATCTGCTGGTTCCCCAAGGCACCAAGATCATCGGCAAATATGATAGTGTTGTCGCCTTTGGTCAGAAGCGTGCGCTTGTTGTCTGGCAACGATTGATCCGGCCTGATGGCTCGTCAATGGTTATCGATAATCTCCCAGCCACTGATGAGGGCGGTTATGCCGGACTAGAGGATCAGGTAGATTTCCATACCTGGAGCCTCTTGAAGGGCGTTGCCTTGGCCACGCTCTTGGGCGTGGGATCAGAACTGACACTTGGCAACAATCAGAATGATTTGATCTCGGCACTTGAGCAGTCGGCGGTCAAAAATACCGATCAAGCCGGACAGCAATTCGTGCAACGGCAACTGGATGTGCAACCAACGCTGAACGTTCGACCCGGTTGGCCGCTGCGCATTATCGTCCACAAGGACTTGATCCTCGAACCCTATCCCCAAACAAAGCGGAGGTAGCCATGCTCAAACTCACGCAATTGCCGGATCGAATTCCGGTCAAGCTCACGATCACCCTTCAACCTGATTTGAAGAAGGCGCTTGATGACTATGCGGCACTTTATGCGCGAACCTATGGTGCCGAAGAGCCTGTGGCAGAGCTTGTGCCGTTTATGCTGGACAATTTCTTGAAAGCGGATGCGGGGTTCAGAAAAGGACGGAAAGAGCTTGAAGACGAGCCGATGGCACTTCCTCTCGTCAAAACCAAGACGCGACCGAAGCGGTCCGCAGAGGGTTCAAATGAGGAGACTGGATCATGACGGTCATTGGTCATTTTGTACCTGACACGGACGGTTATGTCGGCTCCATTCGCACACTGACACTACACGCAAAGCTGCGGCTTGTGGCGATAGACAACAAAGTGAAAGAAGATGGGCCAGATTTTCGGATTATGTTTGGACTGCAAGAAATTGGTGCCGCCTGGAAAGCCAAGACCCATGAAACAGAACCCCGAAACTATTTGAGTGCCTTTATTGATGATCCATCTTTCTCGGAGCCACTTCGCGGTGCCATGTTTGAGGACAACGGCAAGCTTAGTCTTGTATGGCGCAGGAAGACATGAGTTCAAGGTTTTGGCAGTGATACGATGGCTTGTTCTACAAGTTCCAAGGACTTGATCAGACGTATGCGGAATTCTGCAAGCATCTTGTTGGCGTCCGGCTCGTCTTCAAGCATATCAGGTGAGACTGCATCGGCAACAAGTTGATCGAGGGCAACAGCTGTTGCGTGATTTGCTTGTTGAAATTCATCGTCGAATACAACGCCTACACTCCCATCAAAGTTGATTGATGGCGTCACTTCATTGAGTGCCGATTTAAGTTGTTGACCAATCTCATGCGCGATAGTCAATGACAGTAAGTTTTTCCCAGAAGGTGAAGCGATGTGGATGACACTTTCATCGGCGTCGATGTGCTCGTTCTCTTGCGTGACCGCAACTTCAAGAGTGCAAGAGAATCGTTGAGGAGTGCGCGGTGTTTTCAATGAACGATCCACCAAGGTAGCTGATTATCTGATTTTAAGATAATCTGGAATTCAGATTATTTCAATTGTCCACTCGAGATGAGGCGGGCAAATTGGGAAAAACACTGGGATCAGTACGTCATAAGGCTTTGGTTGATCTTATTGTCTCGAAGCGAGAAGCCGCAGGGCTGACCCAGGCACAACTTGCAGAAAAACTTGATGAGTACCAGTCCTTCGTGGCTCGACTAGAAAGCGGCCAAAGACGCATTGATGTGATTGAATTCATCGAGATCGCAAGAGTTCTTGGTTTTGATTCTGTAAAGGCTTTGAAAGAGATAGCTCTCTGACTTTCCTATTGATCATGCAAGACGTAGCTTGTGCTCCTACCTCCGCCAGCTTCTTTCTTGAGCACACCTCGCTCAACCAAATTGGTGATGTCGCGGAGTGCAGTGTCCGCTGAGCATTTTTCAATTTTGGCCCACTTCGACGTGTTTAGCTTTCCTTCGAAACGGTTAAAAAGTCGATTGATCATATCGCGTTGGCGCTCATTGAAGTTTGCGGTGGAATGAGCCTCCCAGAACTTTGCCTTCTGTAACACCGTCGCGAGCGTGATTTCTGCGCCGATAATGGCTCGGTCTAAGCAATTTAGAAACCAAAGCAACCACGGTGTAACGTCTCCGCTTTCCTGCTTTTGGGTCGCTTCCAACATGTCGTAGTATGCGTCGCGCTCTTTGCGAATTTGCGAAGACATACTGTAGAAACGCTGCGGGCTTTGTTCAGCGCGTGCCAGCGACATGTCAGCAATAGCGCGTGCGATGCGGCCGTTGCCGTCATCAAAGGGGTGAATGGTTACGAACCACACGTGCGCAAGACCAGCCTTGAGAACCGGTTCGATCTGCGTATTGGCGTTAAACCATTTAAGAAACCTATTCATTTCCGCATCGAGACGTTTGGCGTCCGGCGCTTGGTAGTGAACATGCTCTTTGCCAATACGTCCGGAGACCACTTGCATTGGCCCTCGCTCGTCGGTGCGCCAGGTGCCAACACTGATGCGATGTATTCCGCTGAAGCCGGTAGGAAAGAGGGAGGCATGCCAGCCGAAAAGGCGTTCTGCTGTCAGGGGATTTCCATGGTTTTGAGTAGCGTCGAGCATCATTTCTACCACGCCTTCAACGTTTCGGTCAGCGGGAGTCAGGGCGCCAATATCCATGCCAAGGCGACGTGCAATTGATGATCGCACCTGCATTTGATCTAAGATTTCGCCCTCGATTTCGCTAGATTTCAAAACATCTTGCGTAAGTGTTTGGAGCATTGCTTCATTACGCAGTGAAAAACCAAGGCCTTCCATCCGCCCAATCAGCCTTCCCTGACAATGTCTGACCGCTGCTAATGGATTGGCAAGTTTCTCTGAATCCCAGCGAAATTGGGGCCATTCTGATCTTTCGTGGTAGTAGCTCATTACTATTCTCCGCATTTTATGCGGCGGTTATATCCATTTTTCACCGCATCTGCAAATATATTCTCCGCTTGGTTAGCGGTGAATATTAGGTGCATTTACTGCATATTGCTATATTTGACATTGTCAGATATATTATAATATATTTTTGACATTGGAGAATCGCCATGAGTGACGGTCCGCATAAAAGTTTAAATATGAAGTCCGGTTGGAAGAAAGTTGCTGAGCGAGCTGATCTTGCCGCATTCGAGCCCAAGCAAGTGTCCGACAAACTTATGTCTGCATTGCAAGACGATTGGGCAGAGGAGAGTTGCGATGAACTTGTAAGAGGGATCAAGGAAATAATGGGCGATACGCGACAGGCATCACTGCTGGACGACAACAAAGCCGGAGAACTGGAATCTGCGCGTCGCGAACTCTCGGCGGGTCATGGCTTGAAACAGCTTGTCTTGGATTCTGTCATTCAAGCTGTCGAAACCGGAAGAGATCGTAGCGATGCTTTGCAACAAGGCATTCAAAATGCGGTAACCGAACTTGCTGCGAGAGGTGCCCGACAAGTCGAGGAGCACTACATTCGCAAAAGCAATGAAGAGCGAGCGATAAACGTCCGTTCTAGACTCAATCAAGCGATAGAGCTCGCCCCAATTGCTGATTTTTCACGCCGTGCGGCGGGTCTTCGCTCTCTAGTTCCGTTAACCAAAGCCCAAAAACTACAAACCCTTGATGACGGAGTGAGTTTGCCATGAACCGCGACGCGAAACTGCCCGAGATAAGGGTTGGCGTGATCGAAGCTAGTGGACGCGTCCGAAAAGGCTGGATGCCATGTGAGATTGACAAGAATCTAAACTTTACCGCCGAAAATCTCGCCTCCTACTTCTATGCCGACTGGAAGCCCGAAATTTATGATGCGTTCTTGCTGGCAGCAGCAGTAGAGTTTTGCGACAGAACTCATCGCCGCCCCGCATTAGGATGGAGTCGCGACATTACGTTGAGTCTTCCCGTACATGGCCCATCCAAATGGAATCAACAAGACGTTCTGGATGCGCTACACCAAGCATTGGAATTTCTGACCGGAGATTGCTGGCACATCACTTTCACCCAACGGCAGAAAGCAGCCACCCGACCGCAGCAGGGTCTATTCAATCTGACGACGGGCGCAGTTGGTGTCATTCCTTTCAGTGAGGGACTAGACTCAAATGCGGTAGGGGCATTGCTGTCCAAAGAGTATGGAAAATCTCTCGTTCGAGTTCGTCTAGGCAAAAAGAGATGTGACCAGCCCGAGGATGAGCACGGTAAGAAAGAACCTTTTGCGGCTATCCCATACAATGTACGTCCAGGGGAACATCGTTTCGTGGAATCCAGCGCACGAACGCGCGGGTTCAAATTTGCAATGCTGAGTGGACTAGCAGCTTACCTCGCTGACGCAAAAAAAGTGTTTGTGCCAGAAAGCGGACAAGGTGCACTGGGTCCATCCCTTGTCACCGTAGGGCAGTCATACGAGGATTTTCGCAATCATCCTCGTTTCACGTTAAAAATGTCTGCCTTCCTGAAAGCACTCCTTGATCATGACGTGGTTTTCGAGTTTCCGCGCCTCTGGTACACCAAAGGAGAAACACTAACTGCCTACGCGGCGTTGAATGGTCTTACTCCCGAATGGGGCAAGATGCGGTCATGTTGGCAAGACAATAGGCAGGTTTCGATTGGCGGTCGCCGACGCCAATGCGGCATATGTGCTGCCTGCATGCTCAGAAGGTTAAGTCTGCATGCTGCAAAAATCGATGATCCCAATCAAAACTATATATGGGAAAATCTCTCGGCCTCAACTTTCGAAGCGGGTGCTGCAGATAGTTTCAACAAAATAACCAAAATGCAATTCCAATATGCAGTTGCAGGAACCCTGCACCTTGACCATCTCTCCAGTCTATGGAGCACGCCAAATCATGACTCTACAATGGATGCTCATAGCTATCAGCTATCAAAAGCATTAGGAGCTCCTCAACAGGAAACTAAAACAAAGCTAAGCAGATTGCTCACACAACACAGAAATGAATGGACAGAATTTACTGACTCACTTGGGCCGCAATCGTTCGTCACGAAATGGCTTGGGAGTAAACGATGACTAGTGCTTTAGAAAATTTGTCGCCGCTCGAAGTGGGTGAACGATTACGTAACGCTCGCGATACCGCAGGGTTCACGCAGGCTGCAGCAGCCGTTGCCGTGAATATTTCGCGCACCACGCTTGTCGCAATTGAACAAGGATTGCGGCCTGTCCGGCTAGGCGAACTGCGCGCTCTGGCTAAAATCTATAATACCTCAATCAATGAAATGCTTCGGAGTGAAGCCATCAATGTTGAACTCACTCCGAAATTTCGAAAACTGTTCCACAGTCAAAATGATCCAGTAGAATTAGCTGTGCGCAGTCTTTCAGATTTGGCGAAGGCTGAAATAGAACTTGAAGGCTTGTTGGGTGTGAAGCGTATCAGAAATTATCCACCAGAACGGCCGATTTTATCTGGAGATGTGCGGGCGCAGGCAGAACAAGATGCGCTCGAGTTAAGACAGTGGTTGGGACTGGGTTCTAGCCCTATTACTGATTTAACCACAATTCTCGAGTTGGAGATGGGCGTGCGCGTCTATGTCCGCCGACTGGACAGCCGAATTTCTGGTTTGTTTGCCTACGATGAAGTGTTGGGTGCGTGTATTATGTTAAACGCAGCCCATCCTAAGGTGCGCCGGTCACAGACCGCTGCTCATGAGCTGGGCCATCTTGTCTCTTCACGACGTGAAGCTGAAATTCTTGGGTCAGACCAAGTCGATAGCTCCCGCGAAGAGCGATACGCCACAGCATTTGGAATTGCGTTCTTGATGCCTGTTAGAGCTGTGATGCAGAAATTCAAAGAGGTCACTTTAGGTGCTGACAAACTTACGCGGCGACATGTCATCGTGCTAGCTCATGCGTTTGGTGTCTCGCGTGAAGCGATAGTGCGTCGACTTGAGGAGTTGAAACTCACGAAGCCTGGTACTTGGGATTGGTTTGAAGAAAATGGCAAGATAACTGACGAGCAAGCCAGAGAAGTGTTGGGTGATCTCGTTGCGACGGATACTCAAAAGGCTGATGCTGGCCGTCCGACGACTTTGCGATTGGCGCTTATTGCTGGACAGGCTTGGCGACGTGAATTGTTAAGCGAAGGTCAGTTGATGCGCATGCTTCATGTTGATCGGGTCGAACTGCGCAAAATGCTTGATGACCTTGAGCTAGAGGAAGGGAGCGAAGCCGATGGGGCTCTCTTGTTTAGATGATTCCTCGGTTAAACTGGTTTTGGACACAAGCACGGCCATCAACCTTAACGCGACAGGCTGCGCAGATCTTATCCTTGGCGCTTTACCATTTGAAATCATTCTCACTGATGTAGTTTTTGGAGAATTGCAGCAGGATGCCAGAAACGGTCGCCGCGACGATGAATTGATCGAAGGGCTCGTGACTGCTGGACTTTGCAGGATTGCAAATATAGATGAAACTGATGAACTTCTGTTTGGAGATCTCGTAATAGGTCCTGGCACCGACACCCTTGACGATGGGGAGGCGTCTACAATTGCTCATGCAGTCAATCAGAATGCTGTTGCTGTGCTGGATGAAAGGAAGGCTCGACGCATCTGCGCGGAGCGCTATGCGACCTTACGGATTGCCAGCACGGTTGACCTGTTGTGCCACAGTTCAGTTGCAAATGTGCTAGGGAGGAGTTCTCTAGCTGACGCAGTGTTTGCTTCACTTATGAATGCGCGAATGCGAGTGTTACCAGGCCATTGGGATTGGGTAATAGATTTGATTGGTTCTGAAAGAGCAAGGGTGTGCCTTAGCCTTCCTCAGTATGCACGCAACCAAATTCGGTCCGGCAGCCCTTTGGGATAAATTTTGTATTTAGTCAGCTGGGTTCCTGACGTTGGCTTTCGAATAAGCTCCAAAAAATCGATTGAATGCAAGCCTGATATCTTGGTGCTATCAATGATGATACTGCGCAATCGAATTTTAACTTAGCAAGTCAACCTTTCTGTGGATAACCCGCAATTTCTTTTCCAATTGTTACCCAGGTGTTACCCAGCGCGAATTATCGAGCTGTTTGGTACAAAAGAAAACCCGCTATCTCATTGAGATAACGGGCTTTAATTTGGTTGCGGGAGCCAGATTTGAACTGACGACCTTCAGGTTATGAGCCTGACGAGCTACCGGGCTGCTCCATCCCGCGTTATGCGTTGGCGTGGCTTTAACAGCGTTGAAACGAATTGTGAACCCCTAATCCATGAAATTTGTGCATAGCTGCAATTTAAATTTTATTTTCCATGTTTCCCCCGATGTGACCTGTTTTGGCACGATTTGGGTCAACCCAAAACAATCCGGTAAGGCTCTGTTAATGCAAATTTTTTCGTTGGAAAGGGATTGGAAACTTGTGTGCGCTAATGTGGCTCTCATGACACGCGTAAGCCTTTCGGGGCGGTGTCGAGGGCTTTCCGGGATAATGTACTGCGTACCCGGATACCAGTTTGTAAGCGAAGGGCTCCTTGTCAGGAGCCCTTTGTTTTTGTGTGGTTAAACTTTTACCGGTTTGCCAGTTTGCCACGACAACGTTGCTGCATCAGCCAAAATACCAGCTTGCAAACCATCAAAGCCTGATGGCTTAGGATTGCGGTCACCTGATTCAACAGCATTGATAAAGGTGTTGAGTTCGTTGGTATAAGCTTGGAAATAGCGTTCCAAAAAGAAGTTTTGAACAGGGTCAGCTTGTGAGCCAGCGCCAGTGTGCAATTGCACGGTGGTGTTGTGGACGTTGGCAGCAGAGAGCATGCCCTTGGACCCATGCACTTCCATGCGCTGGTCATAGCCATATGTCGCACGACGTGAATTGGTAATCACGGCAATGCGGCCGGAAGCGGTTTGCATTTGCACGGCAGCAGTATCGACGTCGCCAGCCTCGCCAATGCCCTTATCGACCAATGATGAACCCAAGGCTTGCACCACGACAAATTCTTCACCCATCAAAAAGCGCGCCATGTCGAAATCATGGATCATCATATCGCGGAACAGGCCGCCTGAACCTTTCACATAAGAAGGTGGTGGTGGGTTTGGATCGCGCGAAATAACCGTCACGATTTCAATTTCACCGACTGCACCTGAACGAATGCGCTTTTCCAGCTCTGCAAAGTTCGGGTCAAAGCGGCGGTTGAAACCGATCATCAAAGTCGATTTGTTTTTTTCAACAACTTTCAATGTCTCATGAATGTTGGCCACATCCAATGAAACTGGTTTTTCGCACATAATGGCTTTGCCATTGTTTGAAGCGGCTTGAATTTGTTCGGCATGAAAGCCGGTGGGTGAACCGATCAGAACCGCATCCACATCTTTGGCTTTCATAATTTCATCGACTGAAGCAACCTTTGCACCATACTGTTTAGCTAAGGCTTCTGCTGCGGCGGGTACAGCATCTGCAATGTATGCAAGCTTCGCCTTAGGGTTTGCAGCGATGGTGGCTGAGTGCACCTTGCCGATACGGCCTGCGCCAATGACGCCAAATCTGATCATGGTTTTTGTTCTCCGTTATGTCTTCGTTTATGTCTTGGGAAGTGATTTGATAAATTTTTCGAGTTCGTTTTTTGGAATGCCCACAAGGTGCTTGGCTTCTGGATAGGCACCGGTTTTCACATCGTTCACAAATTCACTGAAGGCAGCGATCCGCTCTTTCTGGAGGCGCTCAAATTCCTTGGCGAAGTTGCGGTAAATTTTTGCATGGCGCGGAATGTGGCCCGTGTTTTGGCCGAGCACGTCATCCGCAAAAAGATATTGGCAATCACCGCCAACGCCTGCACCCATTGAGACTAGAAAGAGGTTTGTGTGTTTCGCAATTTCAGCAGTCACTTCAGATGGCACAACTTCGATTTCCACGCCGAATGCACCTGTATCTTCATAACGCTTGACCAGATCAAATACCCGCATCGCGCTTTCAGCGGTTTTACCCACGGCCTTGAATCCGCCTGTCCACGTAGCTTTTGAAGGAATGAGGCCCGTATGCCCGATCACAGGAATGCCTTCGTCGGCCATGCGGCGCACAGTTTGAAGCGAAGCTGCGCAGTAAACTGCATCAGCGCCATAACTGAGCATTTTATAGCCCCACCGCAGAAAATCGTTAGTGGTGCCGGGGTTATCGTAAAGTGAAACGCCGGGCACAGCGAAAATAGACGGGCCAATATCGCGGAACTTCTTTTGCGCTAAAAGTTCTGGTGGAACTGAGCACATATCGATCCCAGCGGCTTCCGCAGCGGCCAGCTCGTCCCAGCTTTCCACGCGCATCATGGAATATTGATACTTGCCTTTATTGGCGCGCACGTCTGCAACGGTTGGGCGTTTCTTGGCCATTATCTTTATCCCTTTAGAAGTATTTTTAATTGTATTGTCGGATCTGCAAGCTGCGCTTCGGTCGGCGAAATGTTTTTGGCAATCAACATTTCTGTAAGGCGCACTTCGCGTCCAATGGCATTACCGGTGCCAATGCCGCTGGCCCCAATCAAACGGCCTTCGGAAGTGAGATGAAATTCAACAAATGAATCAGGCGATAATGTACGCCTGACAACTCTGTGCCCCATATGTGGCATGCCGGCAATTTGCAGCGTCAGGTCATATTGGTCAGACCAGAACCACGGAATTGCATGATGGGATTTAGCGCCACCCAACATATTTTCAACAGCAGTATTCGCCTGATCAGTCGCACTGCGCCATGCCTCTAGACGCGTGCGCGCCGCACCAAACAGACCATGCGGAAAATTAGCGCAATCGCCAGCCGCAAAAACATTGGCGTCACTCGTGCGCATATTCTCGTCGCACAAAATTCCGTTTTCGATTTTTAGTCCGGCCTCAACTGCCAAGGCAATTTCTGGCGCAGCACCAATCCCTGCAATAATCGTGTCAGCCGGAATAATCCGCCCATCGGCCAGATGCACAGCGTGTTTTTCGAGCTTGGCGATGCCAGTACCAACCAACATCTGAACGCCTTCGTACACATGCTTGTCATGAACAATCTTGGCGATTGCCTCAGTCACACCGCGCATCAGAATACGTTGTTGCGCTTCAATCAGAGTCACATCACATTCGCGCTTAACAGCACTGGATGCGAGTTCCAATCCAATAAAACCGCCGCCAATTATGACAATTTTTTTACCTGGTTTGAATTCATCACGCAGCTTTTGCGCATCTTTAAAATCGCGCAGCAGCAAAGCATGTGCGCCGCCTTCAACATTGAGCTTGCGAGGCTTTGCACCTGTGGCCAGCAAAAGTTTTTCGTAAGCAACATGCTCGCCATTGCTCAGCAAAATCGTTTTCGATTTCAAATCAAGTTTCACTGCCTGGGCATTGCGAATGAATGTCGCATTCAGTGATCGCAACTGATCATCATCTAAAAGCAGAATCGGTGCAGGTTCTTCTTCACCCGTAATCGAAGTTTTAGACAGTGGCGGGCGGTCATATGGCAAATGCGCCTCTTCACCGATCAAGGTAATCGGGCCCTGATAATCAGCAGCACGCAGCGCAATCACGCCGCGCGCTCCGGCCATGCCAGCGCCAACAATCACCATGCCTGGATTGTTCATAAACTAAGCAATATCGATGAAGACTTTTCCAGCCTCCACCTTAACAGGATAGGTCTTCAAGTTCACAATGCAAGGAGCACCCTTGGCTTTGCCAGTTGTATAATCAAACCGGCCATTATGCTTGGGGCATTCAATGATATTGTCCATCACCAAGCCATCACAGAGATGAACTTTTTCATGCGTGCACAAGCCGTCCGTCGCATAAAACTTATCATCTGGCGAACGGAAAATTGCGAATGTACGACCGTCGTGATCAAACCTGATCACATCTTCTTCAGCCACAGCGTCTTTCGCGCAAGCTTCAATCCATTGAGTCATGAGACGTCCTATTCAGCAGCAAGAGGTTGGGTCACCGCCGCTGTGCCGAGAGGCAAGTCACGCGGGATAACATAATTGGGATCTTTGATTTGCTTGATCCAGGCGGGGATCATTTCACGATAAGCTGCGATCACGCCATTGGTCGCAGGCACTGTGTATGGCTTCATATCTTCATAAAGCTTCGGCAATTGATGATAAGGCACCATGGGAAACATGTGGTGCTCCACATGATAGTTCATGTTCCAATACAGAAACCGCAATACTGGATTCATCAAAACTGTGCGACTGTTCAGGCGGTGATCGAGCACATTTTCTGCAAGCCCGCCATGTTGAGTAAGGCCCGTCATAACATGAAGCCATGCGCCATACATTGTGGGCAGGGGCCCAACCAGCAAAACTGGCAACCAGCTATGCAGATACAATGCGAGCGCTATCGAATTTAAATGAATAACAATCCAGACCCGCGAAACAAAATAAACCCGCGAACGCTCCATCTCCGGCACAAACGTCATTTCTTCAGGTGTGAGATGACCAGACACATGAATGAATAATTTTTTGATAGCATCAATGGTTTGCGGAATTGCAAAATAAGCACCAATCAATTTCAAAACAACAGTCGGACGCATGATTGCAATTTCAGGATCACGGCCGACAATAATCGTATCGGTATGATGGCGCGTGTGGCTCCAGCGCCAAACAGTTGGCGCGCGCATGATCATGAAACACGCCACTTGATAAACCGCATCATTCATCCAGCGTGTCTTGAACGCTGTGCCATGCCCGCATTCATGCCAACGTGAGTCAGTCGAGGAACCATACAAAGCGCCATAAGCCAAAAAGAACGGCACACTCCACCAAGATGGAAAAAAGTAAACTGCGAAGCCAGCAGTAAGGATAAAACAAGTGATCCAAATCAAAGTATCGCGAATGGCAGGCCCGTCAGAACGCTTCATCAATTCTTTGAGACGCGGACGTGCAATCGGTGCTTGATACCATTGCGCATTGGCCAAGCCCTGTTCCTCAGCCCGCTTTGCATCGCGGCCGAGCAGACTGTAGTCGCGCGGAAATATGGCATCACTCATGGAAAATACCCTCTAGGTCAGTGTGACAGTAGAATCAACATTGCCTTGGAACAATTGAATTCTGGGTAATCCTATCAATTTGCATCATTTTATTTCATATGATAGCACTGCAGCAATTCAATGCAGGAACCCCACATGGTATCGCGCCCCACGATCAATGATTTGGCTTTAAAGGCTGGCGTCAGCGTGGCCACCGTGGACCGGGTCTTAAATCGCCGACTGCCGGTACGCGAAGATACAGCAATTCGTGTTGTAGAGGCGGCAGAAGCAATTGGTTACCACGCGACTGGACTATTGAAGCGGCGAATAGCTGAATCGCCAAAGCGCAAATTCGGATTCCTTTTGCAAAAACCAGACGCATTCTATCAAACCTTCGGCAAGGAACTGGCCGCAGCCACCAAAGCAGCACGCATAGTTGAAGGCAAACCGATCCTCGAATTTATCGAAGATGTTGAGCCCAGTATTATTGCCGAAAGACTTCTGAAGTTTGCGCGCAATGTTGATGCTGTGGCCGTGGTCGCTATGGATCACCCCCTCGTCAATGAAGCAGTTGAACAGATTATAGACTCTGGAAAACCCGTTTTTACATTGCTGAGCAATATCACCAGTCCCTCATGTTGTGGCCATTTTGGTGCAGATTCGCGTAAATGTGGGCGCATTGCGGGTTGGACAATCAGTAGGCATTCAAAAAAGCCCGGCAAAATTGGCATTCTAGTCGGCAGCCATCGCTATCTCAATCAGGAACTATCTGAAATCAGTTTCCGAACCTTCATGCGCGAGCATGCACCAGAATTTCAGTTGCTGGAACCGATCGTCAACCTGGACGACGATGTGATCGCTTATGACGCAATTACCAAGCTCATCGAAAACAACTCTGACCTCGTTGCGATATATGTGTCTGGTGGCGGCCAGGAAGGCCTGATCAAAGCCTTGCGTGAGCGCCAAACTGGAGACAGATTGATCGCCGTCTGCAACGAATTGACCCCAGGCACACGTGCCGCTTTAATTGATGGCGTGATTGATCTCACTTTGGGCACACCCTTTACTGCATTGGCGAGACGATTGGTTGAGGTAATGGCAAAAGCCACAACAGGAGCTGAAATGCCCCATTTGCCACCATTAATGTTGCCTCCCGAAATCCATATGAGCGAAAACATCTAGATATGTTCTGATAGTTTTTGACAGTTTCCGGCGCACTTGGAATGCGATGATTGACTCCCCGTCAAATTGGAATAGGCTTTCCATTACTACGCATAGGTGAAACAAATGGTTCACCGAACGCAAGCCGCAACGCGCCAAAGAAGCACGGGTGGTGGGAGGATCCAAATCTTTGCATCCATTCTATCATTCCCTATGCCTCAAGCAGATTGCGGTTGAAACGCCTTTCCTCGCAAGAGGATTCCGGCCCAGTCAACGGGTGCTTGCCGGACACTCGATAGAAGGAGCACTACTATGAAGAAACTTATTCTCGCCGCCGCTGTTCTCGGTTTGATGTCATCGACCTCGTTCGCTGGCAACATCGGTGTATCAATGGCCAACTCAGATACATTCTTGACCGTGCTCCGCAAGGGCATTGAAACGGCCGGCGCTGCTGCTAATCAACCTGTGCAAATCGAAATCGCTGATGACGATGTTGCAAAGCAACTTTCCCAAATCCAAAACTTCATCGCGGCTAAAGTTGACGCTGTGATTGTCAACGCTGTTGACACATCAGCAACCGCGCCAATGACAAAGCTTGCAAACGAAGCAGGCATTCCAATCGTTTACGTAAACCGCCAGCCAGCAGACGTTGATGCTTTGGGCCCCAAGGGTGCTTTCGTTGCTTCCAATGAAGCTGACTCAGGCACATTGGAAACCCAAGCAATTTGCAAACTGATCGGCGGCAAAGGCGATATCTTGGTCATGGAAGGCGATCTTGCTAACCAAGCAGCCGTGCAACGCACTAAGGACATTCATGAAGTGATCAGCAAGGCTCCTTGCGATGGCATGAAGATCATTGACGAGCAAACAGCTGGTTGGGATCCTGTTAAGGCACAAGATTTGATGACCAACTGGATCGCTGCTGGCAAGAAACCAGCTGCTGTTATCGCCAACAACGATAACATGGCTCTGGGCGCAATCAAGGCAATGAAAGCTGCAGGCATGTCCACCAAGGACATTCCAGTTGGCGGCATCGATGCCACACAGGAAGCTTTGGCTTCGATGAAAGCTGGCGATCTGAGCGTTACTGTATTCCAAGACGCTGCAGGCCAAGGAAAGGGCGCTGTCGATACAGCAATCAAGTTGATTAAGGGCGAAAAAGTGGATGCCAAAGTTTACATCCCATTCCAACTCGTGACACCAGCCAACATGGCTGATTTCATGTCCAAGAACTAATCGACAAAATTACAAATATGCGCCATCCTCCGGGGTGGCGCATTTTTTAATGAGAGATTGAATGATTAGCCCTTCAACAATGAAAGCCGTGCGAGAAAGCGGCGCTGTTCCCAATGCAGAATATGTGTTGGAAGTTGAAGAGGTTCGTAAAGAATTTCCGGGCGTATTGGCGCTCGATAATGTTCAATTCAAATTACGCCGCGGAACTGTCCATGCCTTGATGGGCGAGAACGGTGCTGGCAAATCCACATTGATGAAAGTTATTGCCGGAATCTACACCCCCGATTCCGGAACTTTCAAACTGCGCGGCGTTGATATTCGCCTCACCAGCCCGCTTGATGCTTTGGAAAACGGCATCGCGATGATCCATCAGGAATTAAACCTGATGGGCCCGATGACTGTTGCCGAAAATATCTGGATCAGACGCGAGCCGAAAAACCGTTGGGGCTTTATCAGTCACGGCGAAATGTACAGTCGAACAGAAGAACTGCTAAATCGCCTGAATATTGATATTGATCCCATGATTGAAGTTGGAACGCTCAGCGTGGCCAATCGTCAGATGGTTGAAATTGCCAAAGCCGTTTCTTTCAATTCTGATGTGTTGATAATGGATGAACCAACTTCGGCATTGACTGAAAAAGAAGTTGTACATCTTTTTGGCATCATCAAAGCACTCAAGGCGCAAGGCAAAGGCATCATCTATATCACCCATAAAATGAGTGAGTTATTCGAAATTGCCGATGAAGTTTCGGTTTTTCGTGATGGCAAATACATTGCAACCAAGCTTTCGACTGAAGTCACGCGTGATGAAATCATCCGCATGATGGTAGGTCGTGAAATTACCCAGATGTTCCCCAAAAAAACTGTGCCAATTGGCAAAGTAAAATTGTCTGTCAAAAACCTAACATTGAACGGCGTATTCAAGGATGTTTCTTTCTCTGTGCGGGAAGGCGAAATTTTAGGAATAGCTGGTCTTGTGGGGTCGGGCCGTTCCAATATTGCTGAAACGCTGTTTGGCGTAACGCCAGCAAGCTCTGGCACAATCGAGATTGATGGCAAACAGATTGAAATCAAATCTCCCGGCATGGCCATGAAAAACGGCATGGCCTTTTTGACAGAAGACCGCAAAGACACCGGTTGCTTCCTGCTTCTCGATATTCAAGACAATACTCAAATGGCCGTGTTGCAAAACCGCTATGTAAATTATGGCTTCGTGCAGCAAGCCCAGCTTTCAAAAGATTCCGCAGCCATGGCGCAAACATTGCGTGTGCGCACGCCCGATATGCAAGAGCCCATCATTAATCTTTCGGGTGGCAACCAGCAAAAGGTTTTGATTGCGCGCTGGCTGCTTACCAAGCCTCGTATTTTGATACTCGATGAGCCAACACGCGGCATTGACGTAGGTGCGAAAGCTGAAATTCACCGGCTGGTTTCGGAGCTTGCGGGCCAAGGCGTTGCAGTCATCATGATATCATCTGAAATGCCTGAAGTGTTAGGCATGTCAGATCGCATCATGGTGGTGCATGAAGGTCGGGTCACAGGTTTCTTGGACCGCAAAGATGCTGATCAAGTGAAGATTATGGAATTGGCGTCTCATTGATGAGGCGGGGAGTGGGATTATGACAGACGTTCAGCAAGATGCGGGCAAATCGCTCACCGGTTTGAAAAAAGTGCGCAGGTTCCCACCTGAGTTTTCAATCCTTTTGGTACTGTTCGGCATCATTCTAGTTTTTGAATTGTTAGGTTGGTACTTCATCGGCCAAAGCTTTATTGCCAATAAGCAACGCCTGTCTATCATCGTGCTTCAAGTTGCAGTCACTGGCATCATTGCCATCGGCGTAACCCAAGTCATCATCACGGCAGGTGTTGATCTGTCTTCGGGGTCCATGGTGGGCTTTATCGCCATGGTTGCGGCCAGTTTTGCGCAAGTTGCCACCAATGATCGAGCGGTCTTCGCCAAATTTGGCTGGGTCGACTTGAATCCGATGTGGGCTATCGGCGTTGGGCTTCTGCTCGGGGCGGTCTTGGGCTGGATCAACGGCTTCATCATAGCCAAAACCAAAATCCCGCCCTTCATTGCCACGCTTGGCATGATGGTTTCAGCACGCGGGTTGGCCAAATGGTACACACTTGGCCAACCAGTCGCCCTGCTCACCGATAGTTTCAGCTGGTTCGGCCACAGCTTTCCCGTCATGGGCTTTCCCGTGCCGCGGCCTGTGATCGTGTTTCTGGTCGTGGCTGTCATTTTCCACATTCTACTCACGTATACACGCTATGGAAAATTCACCTATGCCATCGGCGCTAACCCACAAGCCGCGCGTGTTTCAGGCATCAACATCGGCAACCATCTGATCAAGGTTTATACCGTCGCTGGCCTTCTCTCTGGTCTTGCAGCCGTGATGACAGCAGCCCGCGCCGAGTCAGCCCAACCCGGCATGGGCGTTGGTTACGAACTTGACGCAATTGCATCATGCGTCATCGGCGGAACATCGCTTGCAGGCGGCGTAGGCCGTATCACCGGCACATTCATCGGCACAATCATTTTAGGTGTTGTAACGTCCGGCTTCACGTTCCTGCAAGTTGGCGCCTATTACCAAGAAATCGTCAAAGGCATCATCATCGTTGCCGCCGTGGTCATCGATCAACACCGCCAAAACAAGCGCCGGAAGGTAAGCTAGTCTTACAGCTTCAAAGTTTTCCGAGCGCCCTCCAGCGCAGCGATCAAATCAGGCGACATCGGCTCATCGGTTACTGTTGCCTGTAAATGGACTTTTGCCTGTTCATCAATGGACAAAACCGCATTAAAATATCTGGGTCTATTTTTCTTCAAGTGCCTTGAACCCTTATCAGGGATGAACTCAACCTTCGCAGAATAAGCCTCATAAAACTTGGCCCAATCCACAGTCTTCAAGCCCTTCACAAGTAAACTGACCTGCCAACTTTGCTGAACTAACTTCGCAATGGCCAAGCGCACCATTTCACTTTCAAGATTTTCCAAAACCAATAAAAGCCGAGGTTTCCGCACCAACCTCCGGCTTGCCACAAAGCTTGAAGTAAATGGCGCAGAGAACTTTCCGTCATCGATGTGCTTGCGCCAGCGCTCAACAAAAATCTTTCGGTTGCGCTCCATCCGTTCGAATGCTGCGCCTGAAGCAAAGCTTCCAAACTCGAAATGTGATAATACTAATTCGGGTGTATAGACCACGCGCTTGCCAAGAGACAGCACACGCATACACAAATCTGTCTCTTCATAATAACCAGGCGCAAACACTTCATCGAGGCGGCCAATACTCAGAAAATTCGCACGATCCAAAAGTAAAAATGCCCCTGAACAATAATCAACATCGCGCACAAACATGCCCTCGGCCGAAGCCGTTTTACGGTGGCGCAAGAAACCGTTTGTTGAACCATCACGGTAAATTACAGCACCAGCTTCTTGCACACGTCCCGTAGCCAATTTTAGCAAAGCTCCAACGGCCCCTAGATCACGTTCAGAATCAAACAGCTTTGCCGCGTCTCTCAACTTTCCGCCGGCAATCGTGATGTCATTATTCATCATCAATACCAAGCGCCCGGTAGCCACCGCCGCAGCTCCATTGGTTGCCCCCACGAAGCCAACGTTAACAGGATTGTTGATCACCACGATGTTCTCACACCGCTCCAATAATTCAGAAGTCTGATCGCTGCTTGCATTGTTGAATACAATCACTTCAAGCGCGCAGCTGTTATCTGCCGCGAGAGATTTCAAACACCGCAGCGTATGATAAGCACTATTCCAAACCGGAATGAGAACAGAAATAGTCGGGTTCTTTATGGGTGGAAAAATTATCTTTTCATTGCCCGCTAAAAACACGGCAAGCTCTTCACCATACTTTTTGATCAACCGTGTTTTCCATGGTGATTTGCCAAGCAGAGTATAAGCAAATTTTAGAATCGCAGCTTTCATTTTAAGATAACAGATAGTGCTTTATCTACATCTAGGCGCCAGTCCGGCATAGCAATTCCAAAAGTCTCGGTTACCTTCCTCGTGTCTAGCCGCGAATTCAGCGGGCGTGCAGCTTTAGTCACAAACTCTGCCGAAGTCACAGGCACAACCGTTTTCGTCTTGATATTCGCACCCAGCCGCCGCGCTGTTTCGACAATATGTAATGCAAATTCATACCATGAAACAGCACCTGTTGGTGCCAAATTATACACTCCAGAATTTGCCGTGCCCGCCAGGGCTCTCATCGTGATTGCGCCAATAAGATCAACGCTCGTCGGCGCGCCAACCTGATCATTCACAACGCGCAATTCTTCGCGCTCTTGCGCCAGACGTAAAATCGTTTTCAAAAAGTTTTGCCCATGCGCAGAAAACACCCAACTGGTTCGAAATATAAGATGCCGACAGCCCGAGTTGGCAATCGCCACGTCCCCCGCCAGTTTCGATTTCCCATAAGTGTTGACCGAATTCGTCGGATCATCCTCCCTCCAAGCCCGGTCGCCTGAACCCGCATAAACATAATCGCTCGAGTAATGAATAAGCAAAGCATCAAGCCTCTTGGCTTCCTGCGCCAACGCGCCAGGTGCTCGGCCATTTATCAAAAACGCCAATTCAGGTTCATCTTCGGCCCTATCCACTGCTGTGTAGGCCGCCGCATTAATAATGGCCTTTGGCTTAAGTTCACGAACATAAGCGCATAAAACATCCGGCTTAGATAGATCTCCCGGCCCATTCCGGTCGAGAGCAACAATAGGTGTAACCCCATCCAGCGCCTGAACAAGCCTCGTACCCAATTGTCCGTTTTTGCCTAGTATCAAAATAGTCATCAACTTAACTCTCACAAAAATAATCTATTGAAGGATAGTCAGATTTGAAGCAACACCAAGATCATGGTTCCACAATTTGATAAGCAAAAATTCTCAGCCATCATTTTTGATTGCGACGGCGTTTTGGTCGATAGCGAAATGCTGAGCGCTGGGGTTCTCAAAATCATGATGGCAGAGCAGGGCATGCCGCTGTCAGACGCAATGTTCCGAGATGTCTTTCTGGGCCGCAGCTTTGTAAACGGAAAGTCACGCGCCAAAGCGGCTTTGAATTTCGATCTCCCTGATGATTTTGAAAACAACTATCGCGAAAGACTTTTTAGAGAACTTAATAAAAATCTTCAGCCTATGCCCGGCATCCATAACTTGATCGATGCATTGAAGGTACCATATTGCGTCGCCACAGGTAGCAGCCCTAAACGTTTGGAGCTTTCATTGAAAGTCGCAGGCTTAAGCGATCATTTCATTGGCAACAGATTCACCGCATCAGAAGTAGCACACGGAAAACCAGCACCCGACCTTTGTTATCATGCAGCAACAAATATGAAAGTGGCTCCCGAAGATTGCCTCGTCATCGAAGATAGCGAAATGGGCATTCTGGCTGCACGGGCAGCGGGAATGGAAGTTTGGCATTTTGCAGGGGGCGCACACATCAAAGCAGGCTATCAACTTCCAGAAAACTTAAACATGGCCAAAAGCTTTGCCGATATGCAATGCTTGCACGTTGCCCTCGCCGAAATCGGCGTATGCGACGAGCCAAAACATCAAATGCAATAGGGGATAAAACGGGTGGCGCGTAAACATGAAGAAGATGCCAATCGATTAGATATCGCAGCCCGTGCAGGCTGGCTGTACTATATTGCGGGCAACACTCAAGACGAAATTGCACGCAAGTTAGGTGTCTCGCGGCAAACTGCACAGCGCTTGGTTTCAATCTCAATTTCCGAAAAACTGATTCGCGTGCGCTTGGATCACCCCATCGGTCGCTGTCTGGAGATGGCCGACAACATCAAAAAAAATTACGGGATCGATTTTTGTGAAGTTGTGCCAAGCGACCCTGAAAACAATTCACTAGCTATCGGTGTTGCCGCAGCTGCTGCGGCAGAGTTAGAACGTTACCTCGTATCATCGCATCCCCTCATCATCGCCATGGGCACTGGGCGCATGTTGCGAGCACTCGCTGATCAACTGACACCGATGGAGTGCCCTCAACATAAAATCGTGGCATTAGTTGGCAATATTGCGCCAGACGGTTCAGCATCGCTTTACGATGCCGTCAGCCGCGTGGCCGAGCGTGTCGGCGCACCACACTATCCGATGCCGCTTCCGGTGATTGCCACAACCGTGCATGAGCGCAATTTGTTGCTGGCGCAAAAGCCGTTGCGCAATGTGTTGGAATTGGCCAGCCAAGCCGATGTAACATTCGTAGGCTTGGGCAGCGTGGGCGAAGATGCGGCACTTCTCCGGGATGGTTTTGTAAAGTCAGACGAAATGCGCGCCGTAATGAGAGCAGGTGCAGTTGGCGAAATCGTTGGCTGGTCTTATGATGAAAAGGGAAACCTGATTGACGGCTTGACCAACGACAGGGTGCTGAGCGTGCCATTGTCCAGGCCCGCCCAACGCAAAGTCATCGGCGTTGTGATGGCCCCCGAGCGCATAAAAGCGGTGCGCGGAGCGTTGACAGGAAAGCTTGTAAATGGTCTCATCACCAATGAAGTCATGGCTGCGCAATTATTGAAATAAATCTTCCGAATTGCTGCATCGCAGCACGCCTTTTCTATTGACTCGACCTCCTTCCTGAACGAACATCCGCTCTATCTGTTGGCAAAAGCTCACAGACCTTTTGGGAGGAATCTGAATGAAATCCGTAGTTAAGAGCGTGCTCGGCGCGTTCGCATTGGCCGCTTTGGCCACCACTGCTTGGGCAGAAACAACATTGACCATTGCCACCGTTAACAACGGCGACATGATCCGCATGCAAAAATATACCGACGATTTTACTGCCGCCAATCCAGACATCAAGTTGAACTGGGTTACTCTGGAAGAAAATGATCTTCGTCAAAAAGTAACAAAAGATATTTCAACCAAGGGCGGCCAATACGACGTGCTGACCATTGGTATGTATGAAACCCCAATCTGGGGCAAAAAGGGCTGGCTCGTTCCATTGGCAGGCATTGATGATCCAGCAGATATTTTGCCAGCCGTTTCGGGTGGTCTTTCCTATGATGGCAAGCTCTATGCTGCTCCATTTTACGGTGAATCATCTTTCGTGATGTACCGCAAAGACTTGATGGCAAAAGCTGGCCTCAAAATGTCAGATACACCAACATGGACCGAAATCATTGATGCCGCCAACAAGATGACCGATCGCGCCAATGGCGTAAACGGCATTTGTCTCCGCGGCAAAGCTGGTTGGGGCGAAAACATGGCATTCCTCGGGACCATGGCAAACTCCTTCGGCGCACGTTGGTTTGACGAAAACTGGAAACCACAATTTGATACTCCAGAATGGAAGACAGCCATCACCACTTATTTGAAAGTGATGAAGGATGCAGGCCCTGAAGGCGCTTCAGGCAACGGCTTCTCTGAAAATCTTGCTTTGTTCCAAGCTGGTAAGTGCGGCATGTGGGCAGATGCAACAGCAGCAGGTTCATTCGTAATTGATGCCAAAGCATCAAAGAATGCCGCTGATGTTGGCTTCACCATTGCTCCTGATGCAGGCTTTGGCAAGCGCGCCAACTGGCTCTGGGCTTGGGCACTCGCAATTCCTGCAGGTTCGCAGAAAGTTGACGCTGCTCAAAAGTTCATCGGCTGGGCAACATCCAAGCATTACGGCGAAATGATCGCTGCTAAAGAAGGCTGGGCGAACGTGCCTCCAGGCACACGTACTTCATTGTACAACAACCCAGAATATCTGAAGGTGCCATTTGCTGCCATGACTTTGGCTTCAATGAACGCTGCAGATCCAATGCACCCAACTGCAAAGCCAGTTCCTTACACCGGCATTCAGTTCGTTGCTATTCCTGAGTTCGCCGGCATTGGCACGAAGGTTGGTGAAATATTCTCCGCAGCTCTTGCTGGTCAAATGAGCGCAGATGATGCACTCAGGGCAGCCCAAGACTATACAACTGCTGAAATGACCAAAGCTGGTTACATCAAGTAATAATACATGGGCGGTCGGAAACGGCCGCCCATTTTCTATCCAATTCCAAAAACCGTCACACCATCGAAAGTCGAGCCATTGCGCAAGACGGTTTTTGATATTGGAACGAACAGGCCTAATAACAATATGATTTTAGATCGAACCAATCTTACCCAAATCCGTCGTCCCCGCGCATGCGGGGATCCAACTTCCAACTTGGCGACATACGTCAAAGTTGGATTCTCTCCTGCGCGGGAATGACTATTATGTGTGGTTCAGGCAAAAAATATTTTACGCTACACTTTACAGAGTAACACGATGGCCACCAGTCAATCACAAGCAGTTGGGAAATGGGCTCTAGCCCCGTCGCTGCTCGTACTATCAGGCTGGGCATTCATCCCTCTTGTCGTCACAATCTATTTTGCGTTCCTCCGATACAATTTGCAGGACCCAGACAACACAAGTTGGTTTGGTGTTTCAAATTTCTATTATTTTATGACGGATCCCTATTTCAAAAAAAATCTCATCCACACCTTGGTGTTGGTTTTTGCGACGATCATGACGACAGTGATCGGAGGCATATTATTAGCACTGTTGTTAGATCAGCCGTTTTGGGGCCGTGGCATCGTTCGCCTCTTGATGATCTCTCCATTTTTTATCATGCCCACCGTATCTTCTTTGGTGTGGAAAAATCTGATCATGCATCCGGTGTTTGGACTGTTTGCGGGAATTCAAACTTATTTCGGCGCTCATAGGCCAATTGACTGGTTCGGAAGCTACCCACTTATTTCCGTTATCATCATCGTATCGTGGCAATGGTTGCCCTATGCGGCGCTCATTCTGCTCACGGCACTGCAATCCCTTGACGAAGAGCAAAAAGATGCGGCCGCAATGGATAACGCTTCGCCGCTAAGCTATTTCCGTTACATCGTGCTGCCGCATCTGGCACGTCCGATCACTGTTGTAATTTTGATTGAAACAATTTTCCTTCTCAACATATTTGCCGAAATCAAATTGCCGGGTGTTGGCGGTGTTGCCGGCAATTTGACCTACCTTGTTTTCTCTCAACTCAATGACGCCAATGATGTGGGCGCCGCCGCAGCTGGTGGCATTATCGCAATCATACTGGCAAATCTAGTTTCAATCTTCCTCGTCCGCCTCGTCGGCAAGAACTTGGAGGCTTAACATCAATGGCACGCAAACAATCCACCAGACGCACCATCGCAATCACAACACTCGCTTGGTTTATCGGACTGCTGATGTTCTTCCCAATTTTCTGGACAGCAGTAGCCGCCTTCAAATCCGAATCTGATGCCTACACGCTTCCACAAAACATGTTCGCTACACCGTGGACATTCGAAAACTTCGGCATCGTTCAAGAGCGCTCCGATTATTTCCGCTATGTTTTCAACACAGTAATGATAGCCGTGCTTTCCACATTGCTTGGATTACTGTTTGCCATTCCAGCTGCATGGTCCATGGCTTTTGCACCTCGTGCGAAAGCCACCAGCACAATGAGCGGCTGGCTCTGGCTCGCCATAATCTTTGGTTGTGGAATATTATCAGGCCTGATCTTATACGCAAATGACTGGCATCCACAAAATGCCGTTGTTGGTTTCTTATTGCTGCTCCTCTGTATCATCCCGCCAACTGCCTGGGTCTGGACCCGCGGCACTACCGACACATTACTCTGGATGCTCTCAACCAAAATGATGCCGCCTGCCGGCGCGCTCATTGCGATCTATCTCATGTTCAACCGTAATGGATTGATATTCAAGGATTGGGGCTGGATTGATCTCCGCGAATACAATCTGATCGACAGCTTCTGGGGCATGGTGCCACTCGCCATGCTGCTTAACCTGCCAATCATAATCTGGATGCTCTATACTTATTTCAAAGAAATTCCTGTCGAGATTCTTGAAGCCGCCCGCATGGATGGTGCTTCATTGTGGAATGAAATTGTTCGTGTGTTGACGCCAATGGCGCTCCCTGGAATTGCCTCAACCTGTTTGCTCAATCTCATCTTGGCCTGGAACGAAGCGTTCTGGTCTTTAAACCTAACCAACAAATTTGCAGCCCCGCTCAGCTTCTTCATCTCAGAATACTCAAGCCCCGAAGGCCAATTCTGGGCCAAGCTTTCCGCTGCTTCCCTCATGGCCATCGTGCCAATTCTCATCGTGGGCTGGTTCTCACAAAAACAACTCGTGCGTGGCCTCACATTCGGAGCGGTTAAATAAATGGGCACCATCCAACTTAAAAATGTCCGCAAGGCCTTTGGCGATACGGTGGTCATTCCCGGTGCCGATCTCAGCATCAAGCACGGCGAATTCATTGTGTTCGTCGGCCCGTCAGGCTGCGGCAAATCCACCTTGCTGCGCATGATCGCAGGCCTCGAAGATTTAACCTCCGGTGAAATTCTGATCGACGGTAAGGATATGACTGAAACTGCGCCGGGCAAGCGCGGCCTCTCCATGGTGTTCCAATCCTACGCGCTCTATCCACATATGAGTGTCCGCAACAACATTGGTTTTGGTCTCAAAATGGCG
The DNA here is from genome assembly GCA_964244815.1 of uncultured Aestuariivirga sp. GTDB lineage: Bacteria > Pseudomonadota > Alphaproteobacteria > Rhizobiales > Aestuariivirgaceae > Aestuariivirga. Next base: position 34,535 of record CAXTKH010000019.1, read on the forward strand.
GGTGAAACGCCGGAGCAAATGGCGCCTAAAATCGCCAAAGCCGCCGAAACTTTAAACCTTACGGAATATCTTGATCGCAGACCAGGCCAGCTCTCCGGCGGTCAACGTCAACGCGTGGCCATCGGCCGCGCCATCGTGCGCAATCCATCAGGCTTTTTGTTCGACGAACCATTATCAAATCTTGATGCAGCACTTCGCGTCAATATGCGCATTTTCATCATGCAGCTGCATAAGGATCTAGGGTCCACCATGGTCTATGTGACCCATGATCAAGTGGAAGCTATGACCATGGCAGACCGCATTGTGGTGTTGAACCGTGGCAACATCGAACAAATCGGCACACCTATGGAACTCTACAACCATCCCAAATCCCTGTTCGTCGCTGGCTTCATCGGCTCACCAAAAATGAATTTGATATCGGGATCGATTGCTAACAAGCACCAAGCCACCACCATCGGCGTTCGACCGGAGCATATCGAAATTGTTTCTGGCAAGGGCGAATGGCAAGGCAAGATTTTGCTCACCGAACATTTAGGTTCCGACTCCTTCTTGCATATAGATGCTGGTGATGCGTGCCGCTTGATCGTTCGCGCCTCTGGTGATTTCAAAGGAAAGCCAGACGACAAAATATCTCTGAAACCAGACGCCACGCGCATCCATAAATTTGATGCACACGGCCACGCCGTTTCCTGATCAATTCCACAAAGTGAGTGCCCCATGGCTATAAAATTATCAGCGGCCAATCTCCCAAGCATTGGCAAGTCATTGGCGGTTCCAAATTATACGCACAGCCAGCTCAGCCAAGGCATCATGCATTTTGGCGTTGGCAATTTTCACCGTGCGCATCTGGCCGTTTATCTCGATGATCTATTCAACAAAGGCCTGAATCATGATTGGGCCTTGGTTGGTGCCGGCGTCATGCCATCCGACGAAAAAATGCGCCAGACTCTGGTTGCCCAAGATTTTCTAACCACAGTTGTCGAACAAGATAACGACCTCAGCACCGCCCACATCACAGCACCGCTAATCGATTTCATCCCACCCTCCGATAAGGCCGCAATGATTGCGCGCCTGGCCAATCCAGAAATCCGCATCGTCTCACTCACCATCACCGAAGGCGGATATTTCATCGATCCCGCCACCCAGAAGTTTGATCCCAAAAATCTCGCCATCGCAGCTGATGCAAAAAACCTGAGCGCCCCTTCAACAGTGTTCGGCTTCATCGTTGCAGGCCTCGCCGCGCGTCATGCCGCGGGCACACCACCATTCACAGTCATGTCCTGCGATAACGTGCCTCACAATGGTGTCGTCACGCGTAACGCCGTTGCAGGTCTGGCAGAATTGGCCGATCCAGAATTAGCAAACTGGATCATAGCAAATGTCGCATTCCCAAACGCCATGGTCGACCGCATCACCCCCGCCACAAGTGACCGTGAGCGCAAAATTTGCGCTGAAACATTTGGTGTTGAAGATCATTGGCCCGTGTTCTGCGAAGAGTTCAAGCAATGGGTCATCGAAGACAATTTCCCCATGGGCCGCCCAGACTTTGAAAAAGTCGGCGTCCAATTCGTCAAAGACGTAACCCCATTCGAATACATGAAAATTCGCATCCTCAACGGCGGCCATGCAGTATTGGCTTATGCTGGCAGCTTGCTGGATGTGCACTACGTTCACGAAGCCATGGAACACAGCTTAATCCACGCCTTCTTCGACAAGGTTGAACGCGACGAAATCATTCCAACAGTCATGCCTGTACCCGGCACCAACATTGCCGATTATTACAAACTCATAGAACGCCGTTTCGCCAATCCTAAAATTGGCGACACCATCAGAAGGCTCGCCCTCGATGGTTCAAACCGCCAACCAAAATTCATCGTGCCGCCAATTGCTGATCGCTTGGCTGCGGGAAAATCAATCAAAGGTCTAGCGCTGGAGTCAGCCCTTTGGTGCCGTTACTGCTACGGCACAACCGACAGTGGCAAGGTGATCGAAGCGAACGATCCCAGCTGGGACCGCCTGCAAACAATCGCGCATGCTGCGAAATCAGATCCATCAGCATGGCTCGCCATGGATGATATTTACGGCGACGTTGGCAAGAACCCCACGATGTTGAAAGAGTTCTCAGAAACTCTAAACAGTCTTTGGTCGCATGGCACCACAACCACACTCAAGGCATTCACAGAAACCGTTTGACATTCCCTATAGGGGTGCAATGTTTCCCTCAAGCTTAGCACAATGGCTTGGCTCGCGCTTGATTGCGCCAAACAACATTTGGGAGGAATCTGATGCTTAAAAAATCTCTGGCATGCACACTAGCCGTTGCTGCTCTGTTTGCCGTTTCAAACTCTGCCCTTGCCGATACCAAAGACAAAAAAATCGCCCTGTCCAACAATTACGCTGGCAATAGCTGGCGTCAATCCATGCTCAAAAGCTGGGATAAGGTAACCAAGAAAGCCGTTGCAGATGGCGTTGTTGCCGCCGCTGATCCGTTCACTACATCCGAAAACCAAGTCACCGAACAAGCCGCCCAAATCCAAAGCTTGATCCTGAAAGGCTATAACGCCATCGTCATCAATGCCGCTTCGCCAGATGCTTTGAACGGCGTAGTCAAACAAGCCTGCGACGCAGGTATTGTTGTTGTATCCTTCGACGGCATCGTGAAAGAACCCTGCGCATACCGGATCGCGGTTGATTTTGCCGCCATGGGCAAATTGGAAGTTGATTATCTCAATGGCAAAATGCCAAAGGGCGGCAACCTGTTGGAGATCCGCGGCCTTGCTGGCGTGTTCGTTGATGATGAAATCTCCAAGGGTATCCATGCCGGAGTTGATGAACACAAGCAGTTCAAAATCGTAGGCTCCGTGCACGGTGACTGGGCGCAAGAAGTCGCTCAAAAAGCAGTCTCCGGCATTCTCCCATCCTTGCCAGAAGTGGCAGGCGTAGTCACCCAAGGTGGCGATGGTTATGGTGCCGCCCAAGCCTTCAAAGCCGCTGGCCGCCCAACACCTCTGATCGTCATGGGCAACCGTCAGGATGAACTGCAATGGTGGAAAGAACAGAAAGATGCCAACGGCTATGAAACAACTTCGGTTTCAATCGCCCCCGGCGTTTCAACTTTAGCTTTCTGGGTTGCACAAATGATATTGGACGGCAAAAAAGTACCACAAGATATCACCGTGCCATTCCTGCAGATTGACCAAGCTGGATTGGAGGCAGCATTGGCCACAACTGAAAAAGGCGGCGTGGCAAACGTTGAATATTCAGCAGAAGACGCAGCCAAAGTCATCGCTGGCAAATAAAACTTGAGCACTAATGCGATAACTCTAGACGGCGTCGAAAAAAACTTCGGCGCCGTCAAGGCTTTGGGCGGCGTTACATTACGCGTGAGTGCCGGCGAATGCCTGGGCCTCGTCGGCCATAATGGCGCTGGTAAATCTACGCTGATGCATTTGCTCAATGGAACTTTGTCACCAAGCCAAGGCTCACTCTCTATTGATGGCAAAGAAGTCGGCCAATCATGGAGTGCCGCTTCCGCCCAATCAGCTGGCATCCGCTGCGTATTTCAAGAACTGTCCCTATGCCCGAATTTAACCGTAGCCGAAAATGCCCGCATCGTGCATCGACCGCTCAAAGGCTTGGGTTGGAAAGCCCGCGCCTCATCTCTAATCCTCACTAAACTCAACGAAATTTTCCCCGGCCACGGCATCTGTGCGGATGATGAGATCGCAGCTTTATCCATCGGCAACCGCCAGATGGTCGAAATCGCCCGCGCCTTCACTGTAACCGATACACCTCTCAGGCTTGTTATCCTCGATGAACCCACATCATCGCTCGATGCGGTAACTGCCAAACAATTGCTGGATTATGTAAAGCGCGAAACCGCCTCAGGCACATCCGTCATTTTAATTTCGCATTTGCTCGGTGACATTTTAGGAACCGCTAACCGCATTGTGGTGATGAAAGACGGTAAGACCGTTGCTGAGCGAGAAGCCTCAGCATTCAATCGTAGCTCCCTGGTGGCCGCAATGGGCAGTACGCACGCGTCCAACGCTCAAAGCAAACACGCTGACGATTTCTCCACGCAACCAATTTTAGTTGAAGGAAAATCTGGCGACCAAATCATCGAAATTCGCAAAGGTGAAATCGTTGGCCTCGCTGGTCTCGCAGGTCATGGCCAAACCCGAATGCTCCTCCGCATTTTTCGTCACGCCGATATGAAAGTAAACGGCCGCGTCGCCTTCGTTGCAGGTGATCGCCAGTCAGACGGCGTCTTCAATCTCTGGTCCATCGCCCAGAACATCACCGTGCGTTCACTTAAAGCCTTGCGCAAAAGCGGATTGATCTCGTCTGAAGCCGAAGCGCAAATTGCCAATGATTGGCAATCGCGCATCAAAATCAAAACACCAGATATGAACAACAACATCCTCACACTCTCTGGCGGCAATCAACAAAAAGCACTGTTTGCGCGCGCCCTCGCCAGTGATGCCGAAATCATTTTGATGGACGATCCCATGCGCGGCGTCGACATCGGCACCAAACTTGAAGTCTACGACATGATCAGAGATGAGGCCGCAAAAGGCCGCAGCTTCATTTGGTATTCAACTGAAATGGAAGAACTCAACCACTGCCACCGCGCATATATCTTCCGCAATGGCACAGCATCACAAAGCCTAAGCGCCGAAAATCTCTCAGAGGATAAAATTTTGCAAGCCTCCTTCGCGGAGCCAGTCGCATGATTAACCGTGAAAGCCTGCGCAGCCTCTTGCCTTTCTTTTCTCTAGCAATTGTCCTGCTCGCTACATTCTATGTAGCACCGCTCACCCGCAGCTACTTCGGCCTGAACCTCATGCTGCAATATGCTGTGCCGATTGCGCTGGCCACCATTGCGCAAATGTTCGTCATCACCATTGGCGATCTCGATCTATCAATCGGCCCATTCGTAGGCTTGGTCAGTTGCATCGCATCAACCCTGCTGTTTGAGACCCCAGCCATTGGTATCCTAGCATTATTACTCTGCATCGCCGCATACGGCCTAATCGGCGCACTTGTCCACTGGCGCAACTTGCCCTCCATCGTTGTCACACTGGGCCTCTCATTTGTCTGGCTCGGCATCGCCGTATTGATCCTGCCATCTCCCGGCGGCAAAGCGCCTGACTGGTTGAAAGCCATTATGGGTTTTCATTTCCCACTCATCCCATTCCCAATCATCGCCAGCATCACCATCGGTCTAGTCGTTCATTTCGCATTGATGAAATCATCTTGGGGCGTGGTGGCGCGCGGTGCAGGCGGCAACCCAAAATCATTGGCAAGGGCAGGGTGGTCCATGCTTCAAACCAAAGTGATGATGTATGTGCTAACTGGAACCTTCGGCGTTCTCGCAGGCCTGGCCTTGCTTGGCCTCACCACCTCAGGCGATGCGCATGTGGCTGATCGCTATACCCTCTATTCCATCGCAGGCGTAATTCTTGGCGGTGGCGAATTTGTCGGCGGTCGCATATCGCCCATTGGCGCTGTCGTAGGCGCACTGACTCTTGCCCTTGCCGGATCATTCCTCATCTTCCTCAATATTTCACCTGATTGGCAAATCGGTGCGCAAGGGGCCATCCTCATGATTGTCTTAGCGCTTCGTGCACTTCTTTCGCCCAAAGAGGTGCAGCTGTGAAACAAATTTTGCGCCAACCTTGGGTCTGGTCATTCATCGCCGCATTGGCCGTATGGCTTATCACGATCACTTACACCCAGGGCCAAGGCGCAGGCGCAATCCTAACAGCTGCATTGTCATTCGCCACCTTCACAATCATCGTGGGCCTCGGCCAAATGTTGGTCATCACCGCAGGCCCCGGCAACGTCGATCTATCAATCCCGGCAACCATCACGCTGTCAGGCGTTGTCGCTATGAAAGTCATGGATACCAACGAATCCATGCTCATCTCCGGAATCCTCGCCGCACTGCTGGTCAGTTTAATCGTTGGCATATTCAACTACGGCTTGATCCGCCTGCTGCGCATTCCGCCTATCATTGCAACCCTGTCCTCCAGTTTCGTCGTGCTATCCACTGCCATATTCACTGGTCACGGCATCCGCATAAAGCCACCTCCATCACTGGCTGAGTTTGCCACCGCGCGCATCATCGGCATCCCGTGGATAACAATTTTCGTTATGGCGCTTTCAGTTTTCATTTGGGTGATGATGAAGCGCAGCATCTATGGCCGCACGCTCGAAGCCATCGGCCAGAACCCCCGCGCCGCTTGGCTGGCTGGCCTCGCCACTGGTCGCACGAGATTCCTGACCTACATTTTCAGTGCCTTGCTCGCTGGCATATGCGGAATCTTGCTCTCAGGTTTCTCCGGCGGAGCCGCCCTCAACATGGGTGAAGAATTCTTGCTCGCCTCCATAGCAACAGTCATCATCGGAGGAACTTCCGTTGCCGGAGGCAGAGCCTCAGTGCCAGGCATATGGGGTGCTGCTCTCTTCATGTATCTGCTTGTCACAATGCTCAACACACTAGGCGCTGATGCTGGCGTGAGGCTGATCATGACAGGCTTGGCAATAATCCTCGTCATCTCAGTTGCGGGCGGCGGTGAAGAAATTCGTCGTTAAATCGCGCTTGAAACTCTCCAAAATCGCGTTACAGTGGTGAACAATAGTTTCCGCAAAGGAAACATGAGGCAGGGAAACGCACAGGGAGTAAGGAATGGGTTTGTCTTGGAGATTTTCAGTTTTAGGTGATCGTCACCGCGCTTTGGGCTCAAAGCTTGAAGACTGGAGCGGCATGGGAACAGCCTGGACCTATGACGCTGATATCCTTGATCAACATGCTGCTGTGCGCACCAAAGCCGGATTGATGGATGTGTCAGGACTCAAGAAAGTCCATCTTGTCGGCCCCCACGCCATCGCAGTCCTCGATTACATCACCACCCGAGATATGACGAAAGTCTACCCCGGCAAATCAGTTTACGCCTGCATGTTGAATGATCGCGGCATGTTCACCGACGATTGCGTAATCTACCGCACCGGCCCCAATTCATGGATGCTGGTGCATGGTTCAGGCTCCGGCCACGAAGAAATCGTGAAAGCCGCCACAGGCCGCGATTGCGCCGTGTTGTTTGATGATGATTTGCATAACCTCTCATTGCAAGGTCCAGTGGCCGTTGAGTTCTTGGCAAACCACGTGCCCGGCATTCGTGATCTGAAATATTTTCATCACATGCAAACCACTTTGTTTGGCGCACCCGTCATGATCTCGCGCACGGGTTACACTGGCGAGCGCGGCTATGAAATTTTCTGCCGTGGCCAAGACGCACCAATGATCTGGGATACGATTTTGGATCAAGGCAAATCGCACGGTATCATCCCCGTTTGCTTCACCACACTCGATTTCCTCCGCGTTGAAAGCTACCTGTTGTTCTTCCCCTACGACAATTCGCAAATGTATCCCTTCGCCGATCAACCCCCAGGTGACAGCCTGTGGGAGCTCGGCCTCAATTTCACAGTCAGCCCCGGCAAGGTGCATTTCCGTGGTTATGAAGAACACTACAAACTCAAAGGCAAAGAGCGCTTCAAAATATTCGGTCTGCTGATTGATTCTGATCAGATCACCGATGGTGGTGATGAAGTCTGGGCCGATGGCAAAAAAGTCGGTGTCATTACCTGCCCAAGCTATTCCAAACTCACCAAGAAAAGCATGGCCATCATGCGCGTTGATGTGCCCTACGCCAAGCAAGGCACAAAGCTGGAAGTGCGCGGCAAAAATGTGAAAGCATCGGCAATCGCTCACACCATCAGCTTCGACGATCCAGAAAAAAAGAAGCGGACGGCTATCGGCTAAATGTTAGTCAAAGGCATAAAAAGCAGACCCGCCTATACAGGCCTCACAGTTGACGCGCACGCCAAACGCCACATCTTCGCCATTGAAGGCGACGGCGTGGAAGCCGTGCTTGATCAAGTGAAGGCCAACGGCTCGGCCTTCTTGTCGACCTCAGAATTTCTAACCATCGGCCCCGCCACGCGAATAACTGCATTAAAGCCGCATGACGTGTGGAGCGCCCCCACCATCCCCATTCTGCTCTACCGCCTGCGCGCCATGTTGCAAAACGCCAAGATGGGCCTAAGGCTTTACATATCAGGCACCGAAGGCTTCATCGGCCAAGTCATGCAAGTAGCCATCGAATGCGGCATTGATTTTAATTCGATCCGCACGGAACATCGCGGCTCCGAAGCGCGCCGCGTGCAATGCGTCCATTGCAAGGGCATCACGGACGACGTCAAAACCCAACCCGTCATCTGCACACATTGCGGCTTGTCACTTTTAGTGCGCGATCACTATTCACGCCGCATCGCAGCCTTTCAAGGCGTTTGCATCGATGCCGAAGAGCCAGGCACAGCGCCAAAGCCCGAGCTTGCCTTTCCATGACCATTAACACCGAAATGACCGTGCGCGTGGCTGCAATAACCAAAGTCGCCGATGCCGTAAAATGCTTCCGCTTCGAACGCGAGGACGGCCAACCTTTCCCCGTATTCTCCGGCGGTGCACACATAGTGGTGGCCGTGCGTGATGGCGAAATTCTCCGCCGCACGCCATATTCACTCATGTCATCACCCTTTGATCGCAGCGGTTTTGAAATCAGCGTACTTCGCGTCGAAAACTCACGCGGCGGTTCGCATTTCCTGCATGACAAGTTAAACATCGGTGATACCCTCACAGTCAGCCAACCGATCAACCTGTTTCCCTATGATCAGCGCGGTCGCAAACATCTCCTTTTCGCTGGCGGCATCGGCATCACCCCGATGATGGCGATGATGGACCAGATGCAACGCGAAGGTCGAAATTTCGAATTGCATTACGCTGTGCGCTCCAGAACCCACGGCGCCTATTGGCAAGCCCTTGAGCAACGTTACGGCGCACACCGCATTCACATTTATTGTGATGCTGAAAATCTTTTCATTCCGACTGAAAAACTCCTCGCCGCCCAACCCCTAGGCACCCATGTTTATGTCTGCGGCCCACAAGGCATGATCAAAGGGGTCCTCGGCAAAGCCCGCGAATTAGGCTGGCCCAAAGAAAGCCTGCACTCAGAAGAATTCCTCGCCCCACCACCGGGCAAATCATTCCGCGTCAATTTCCAAAAATCCGCCAAGCAAGTTGAAGTCGGCACACATCAATCCATTCTTGAAGCTGCCGAAGCAGCGGGCATTGATGCGCCCTATCTCTGTCGCGGCGGCGCATGTGGCCAATGCGAAACCAATGTTATTGCTTGCGATGGCACAATTGAACATCACGATATTTTTCTGGAACCAGAAGATAAAGCCTCAGGCCAAAAAATCATGGTCTGTGTGTCGCGTCTCAAGGGCCAGAGTATAACGCTCGATCTATAGGGATGATAAGATGAACATAAAGTTCAGACAAGAAACCTTCCGCCATGATTTCACCGCGCGCAACAGCCCTGAAAACATCAAGCGTTTTCCATTTCCTTTCCATGAAGACAAATATATGTATTCGGTCAACATGGAGCCGCATGTGCCAGCCGGCCCCAAAGGTTACGCCTTCGAAAACATGATCGATGTCGACGAGCATTACGTAGCCGAGATGGAAGACCGCGCCTTGGTGCTTAAGGAAGATCCGCTCCGTTGCCAAGCCTTGCCCCACATGATGCAAGCGCAATGGGACACGCTTGAACTTTTGATGGAGCATCAGGCCGCAGGGTACCCTGAACATTTCTCGCTCACCAAAAATGGCGATCAGTGGCATTGGATCAACCGCCCAATGAACATAGATCAGAAATTCACATTCGGCGATGCTTCAACGCTGCCTTACGAACCTATGGAATACATCACCCGCCAATCCCAAGGCGATTTCTGCATCGTTGATCAACGCGACGGCCAATTGTGGATGGACGCAGGTATGGTCACCACCCAGGCCGATTGGTCGCTAGATTTTGACATCGGCATGAACTTCATGGAATGGCATGGCCCAGTTCCACTGGCACATCAACTTGGTGTCTTTGATCGCGCTCTCAAATTCCTATTGAACCTGCAACAAGGCAAACCCGTTCGCCGCTTGAATTGGACAATGACGATCAATCCGCGTCTCGATACCAGCCCGGAAAATTATCCAAAATGGGGCCAAGACCGTTTAACCGTGACGCCCGAAAACGTCGGCAACAAAGTCCATCTCCGCTGCGAACTTCAAAGCCTCTGGCGCCTGCCGCGCTCAAATGCCATCTTATTCGTCATTCGCTGCTATCTCATCAAAATGGAAGAACTGGTCACCGTTCCAAAATGGGCAAGACGCTTCCATCGTGTGCTGCGCGACCTGCCACCAGAACTCGTCGACTACAAAGGCCTCACCCATTTCCGGCCAATGACAGTTGAATGGCTTTCAAAATTTGATGACGGAGCCCCCACCAGCTCCGGCATTTTTCCAGATTGAATTAGGGAGATACTAAATGACACGAGTAGCCGTTATCGGCGCAGGCCCATCAGGCCTTGCAGTTTTGCGCGCCTTCCAATCTGCCGCCAAAAAGAAAGCCAAGATTCCAGAAGTCGTCTGCTTCGAAAAGCAGTCAGACTGGGGCGGGTTGTGGAACTACACATGGCGCACGGGGCTAGATGAACATGGAGAGCCCGTCCACGGCTCCATGTATCGCTACCTCTGGTCAAACGGCCCAAAGGAATGTCTGGAATTTGCCGACTACACATTCGAAGAACATTTCGGCAAAGCCATTCCGTCTTATCCGCCACGCGCTGTGCTGTGGGACTACATCAAAGGCCGCGTTGAAAAAGCCAAAGTGCGGAAATGGGTTCGCTTCTCAACTCCAGTGCGCATGGTCGAATGGGACTCCAAGAAAAAAAAATTCAACGTCACTGTGCATGACCGTGTCAAAGATAAGATGTACACGGAGCAATTTGACAATGTGGTTGTGGCATCGGGCCACTTCTCCACGCCACAAGTTCCAGAATTCCCCGGCATAAAAACCTTCGGTGGCCGCGTCATGCACGCCCATGATTTCCGCGATGCACTGGAATTCAAAGGCAAACATGTCTTGATCGTCGGCCGCAGCTATTCCGCTGAAGACATTGGCTCGCAATGCTGGAAATACGGCGCTGCTTCTGTCACAGCCACCTATCGTTCAAAGCCCATGGGCTTTACATGGCCAAAGAATTTCGAGGAGCGCCCACTCCTGCAAAAACTCGATGGCAAAGTGGCAACTTTCAAAGACGGCACAACCAAAGAAGTCGACGCGATCATCCTCTGCACCGGCTATCAACATCACTTCCCGTTCCTGCCCGAAGACTTGCGCCTCAAAACCGCCAACCGCCTCTGGCCACTTGATCTTTATCGTGGCGTCTTCTGGGAGGGCAATCCAAAACTTTCTTACATTGGCATGCAAGACCAATTCTACACTTTCAACATGTTCGATGCACAAGCTTGGTATGTGCGCGACCAAATAATGGGCCGCATCAAATTGCCAAAAGCTGATGCCATGAAGAAGGATTCAAAAGCCTGGCGCAAGCGCGAGGAGAAACTTGCAGACGCCGAACAGATGATCTGGTTCCAAGGCGATTATGTAAAACAACTCATCGACGCCACAGACTATCCAAGCTTCGACATCGAAGCCGTCAACAAAACCTTTATGACGTGGGAGCACGACAAAGCCGCCGACATCATGGGCTACCGCAACAAATCCTACCGCTCATTGATGACCGGCAACCAACAGCCGGCACATCACACGCCGTGGCTTGAAGCGATGGATGATTCACTTGAGGCATTTATGAAGGTGAAGTGAATCACCCCACCCACACACCCGCTGTCATTGCCGGACGTGTTCCGGCAATCCATGGTTCCGCGCGCGTGATGTAAAACACAGCGAAGCGGCGTTGGTATGACTCGCAACCACATTGTCCTTAAATCGCTACGCTATATTCAACATCAGTAACGCATATGAATGGATCACCGGAATAAATCCGGTGATGACTGACGTTTGTCTGTTTCCGCCCCCACCTTGTCATTGCCGGACTCGTTCCGGCAATCCATGGTTCAGCAAGCGAGATGTGTAATACAGCGAAGCGATTGAAGAGAGATCGCAATCCAACAAACTCCAAATCGCTGCGCTTCATTCAACTCCCATAACGCGGATGAATGGATCACCGGAACAAGTCCGGTGATGACAGTGGATCGGGATCCACACGAAAAAAATTCGGATATAAATCTTCCCAATGCGGGTTATCACGTTCAATCAAATTTATCTTCCAGTCGCGCTTCCATTTCTTCATCGTTTTCTCGCGTTGGATGGCCGCATCAATTTCGCCAAAATATTCAAACCACACCAAACGATGAATGCCATATCGTTTTGTAAACCCCGCTATTTGATTTTCACGATGTTGCGTCGTTCGCGTGATAATGTCACCAGTCACACCAATATAGAGCGTGCCATACAGTCTGCTCGCCATAAGGTAAGTTGCATAGATTTTGCTGTCAATCATTCGCATCTATCCAGAAAAAACTGGCAAGTAATAAAGCCTTGAAATCGGCTGCGTCCAGCCAATTCCAAGTGTAGCGTCGAACCCGGTCGCTAAAGGGAAAAACTATTAACAATGTCAAACAGCAGGGCTTGCGCCAATCCTGTTCTGCATATGTTCTATCGCATTCAATTTGTCAAGAACTATTTCCAAAAATAGGAAAATAAAATTTAAACCCTTAAATTTCAGCTTCTTGGCTTGGTCTTATCCGGGTCATAATGAGCAAACCTCACCACCCGTGCAGGCAGCCTTCGGGCAAACCCATCGCCCTTGCCAATTTCAACCTCAGTGCCAATCTCCGAATTCAAAGCATCCATCCGCGCCAAAGCAATATTCTTGCCCGATAGCGGCGACCTCATGGAACTGGTCACCACACCAACCTGTGCGCGGCCAATATAAACATGATCGCCATGCCCCACAGTTTCATTGGCATCTATTTCCAACCCCACCAATTTCCGGCGCGGATGTTCTTTGCGTTGCACTAATGCCGCTTTGCCAATGAAATCATCCAGCTTGGTTTTCAGCGGCACCGTAAACCCAATGCCAGCCTCAAACGGATCAGTTTCCGAATTGAACTCGTAATTCGCAAAAATCAGACCTGCTTCAATGCGCACCATATCGAGCGCCTCAAGCCCCATTGGCACCAGCCCATGTTTCTCGCCCGCTTTCCAAACAGCATCAAATACTGTATCCGCATCTTTCGGATGGCAGAAAATTTCATAGCCCAACTCACCCGTATACCCCGTGCGCGAAACCACAACTGGCGCACCTTCAAAATGGCCAATGCGCGCCACTGAAAATTTGAACCATTCAAGTTCGGCCATGGAAGGCTGCGTTGGCGATGTCCAAATTATCTCTTTCATAATCTCGCGCGAATTTGGCCCTTGTACAGCAATGTTATGCAATTGATCTGTCGATGAGCGCACCCAAGCCTGATAGCCCATCTTGTCTGCTTGCTCGCGCAACCATTCACCCGAATAGTCATCACCGCCAATCCAGCGGAAATTATTTTGGCCCAGACGAAACACCGTTCCATCATCAATCATCCCGCCATTTTCGTAGCACATGGCCGTATAGACCACTTGGCCCACAGCAAGCTTCCTAATATCGCGCGTCAAACAATATTGCAGCAGCGCTTCGGCATCAGGCCCCGTCACTTCAAATTTACGAAGCGGAGATAGGTCCATCACCACCGCTTTCTCACGGCATGCCATATATTCAGCAATCGGCCCCTCATTATTAAACCGCTGCGGCAGCCAATAGCCACGGTACTCTGCAACATTGCGCGTAAGTGCCGCAAACTTGTTATGAAACGCTGTTTCTTTTGTCAGAACAGGATCAGCATCGGGGGAGGAACGGTAAGCCATGGCGCGTTGAAACTTCTCTTTTGCGGCATAAGTGCGAATGTGAATATCAGTGGGGTCCCAGCCATTGCCGGGATCAATGTCATCTGGGCATGAAGACGTTACACACACCAAATCTGTCAGTGCACGGAGCAAAACATAGTCCCCGGCCCGCGACCAAGACTCGTCAGACGTCATGATGTTCGCGTGATCCATTCGCGTGTTGTAGAAAAAATTCAGCGCCTCCCAACCGCGACGTTTAGCGATCCCGTAAGGCGTCAAAGCATAATTGAAATTATCCGTGCAGTTCACATGACCCGGATAACCCATGTCATCATAAAAGCGCGAGTTACAAGCCGTCGCAAAAGCATCATGCCGCCCGCATGTGTCCTGCACCACTTCAATCATCGGCTCAAAATCAAACCCAAAGGCCTTGGATGGCAACCCAGGAATAGGATAAGCCCGCCCCGTCAGCGTGCGCGTAACCGTGGCATCAAGCGCATTCTCAATGCCCTTGTCGAGTTTCGCAACAGAGAAACATTGAAAGTCCGTCATCTGCCGACCCGACACATCAATCACCTGAATATACTCGCCAGCCTTCACCAT
>CAXTKH010000020.1:0-48734 GCA_964244815.1 uncultured Aestuariivirga sp.
GCTTACTGGTACTAATCGCTCGAACGGCTTTTTCATTCTCATTATTTATGCCCATCTTAGAGATTGATGCGCTTATCCAAAAAGTCTTACAACTTTTTAGGCGCAGCAATATTGATGGAACAACATTTAGAAAAATTGCGGGTCTTCGCACGAAGATCTGTTGTATTGTGCTTCAAGTGGGCGGTTTAAGAAACCGCCTAGCGCTTTTGCTAACGCAAAACGCTTATCTGTCTTTCGCCGGCCTCGTGGCTTTGGCGGGGCGTCCATACCCGATCCCATCCCGAACTCGGCCGTAAATCACCCCAGCGCCAATGGTACTTCGTCTTAAGACGCGGAAGAGTAGGTCGCTGCGAGGCCTGCGAAAGACAGATATAAGTGGTTTCTCTTGAAACCGCCCTTACCCCTTCATACGATGAAATTCAGACCCAAAACCCGCCGATCCAGAAATGGACGGCGGGTTTTGTTGTTTTTGTGGCGGTGTTTTGGCAGTGTGCAAAGTCTTGCTACTTTCTGAATGCGTTTCGGGTTGTCCAGCTGCCTATTGAGCTTAACGATTTGAAAATGTGCCACAGCATCATCAAGAGTGCTGCTGGAATCCAGAAACGCATTGTTGGAACTGAACCTTTATTCCAACTTGCTTCGTTCAATCTATCAATACGGACTTGTTCTTCGGCTGTGGGATATAAGGACCGTTCAATTTGGCGACCTTCTTCGGTTCCAAGATTGATCATGTTAATGCCTGATGGGGATTGGCTTATTGCAGTCTCTTCAGAACCTGCTTTAAATGTGAAAGCGGTGTTGTTGAAGCCCACTTTGGAGTTTGCCGCAATCTTGCGTAGTTTTTCATGGTCAAGTTTGATTCCGTAGTAAGCCTCTTGATCTGCAGCTATTTTATCAACATCTATGCCACTGTTTGGCCCGGCAACTCTGGCTACGTATTCCAAAGATGCTTCAATACTGTCGCGATATTGTTCCACCTCGTTTTTGTCAGATAGCCGCCAATGCGTTGTGCTCGTAAATAATAGTGCCATGGCCAGAACGGGGATGATCGTAGACGTGGCCGCAACCCAGTTTGGTAGAACCAGATAGCTGCGCCACTCATCGGTTTGCGGGGTTTTTACCAGCGCTGATAAAAAGTTGGGTGAAGATGCTTCAACGATATTCGGAATGTAGCTCTTGATTGCTGTGATACGCTGATCCGCATCTGGATGTGACGAGAACCAATTGCTGCGCGTGCCAGAGAACAGCAAGGGCTGACACGCGATGTCCATACCGGGCACGCTGTCATTATGGGCTATGATGCGGATCGCAGAAATCAGACTTTCTGGATCTTTGGTCAACTCACAAGCGCCGGCATCAGCCACATAGACGCGAAGCTTGCTGATCGACAGCTTGATGAATAATGCACCCATCACCGCCATAAACGCTGCAACGGCCATTACCATGCCAATTTGATAGGGATAGAATGGAAGTGCTAGCAGCAATACCAGTGTTCGGAAACCTGGCTTGTAGATTGGTTTAAAAATGAAGGTTGCCATGTAAAGGCAAATGCTGGTGAACACAGTGGCCAAACTGAGGTGGCGCGTGTCTCCAGTGAAAGTTTTGGTCATCTCATGGGCGACAACGGATTTCAATTGATCGGGGTTGAGATTGGAAAGTAAACCTCGTGTGAGCGTGAGTGTGGTGCGCTTGATCGTCAAACCTGTCATAAATGCATTCATGGCTGGCGTTTCGACAATTGAAATGCTTGGCATTGGAATGCCGCAGGCGATGCTCAAGTTCTCAACCAAATTATAAAGTGGGATGTTCGCGTTGCGAGGCATTGGATTGGCATAAAGGGCTGCACCAATCTGTTTTTGGAATTGCAGTGAAGCCAGACCTGCCCAGGCAAAAGCTATGGCCAGCATATGCAGCCATTCAGTACCAAACAGGCGCAATGCGGAAGCATATTTAGCATCTATTGTGCCACGTGTTGTTGTGATGGCGACCATCAAGCTAATTGCCACACACATGAGCAAGGATACACCGAGGTAAGCACCAAGCAATGCGCCAGACTTGAGTTTATTATTTCGGATGTGACTGTAGAGACCTTGGGTTTTTAACACCGTGAATTATCCTAATCTCAAAGTGATTTTTTAAGGGGCGGGGTACCATTCATGATGGTGTAGGCGCCCTGAAAGACGCATTCGTTGCGGACACTTGTGCCAACGAGGCCTTTGTGCCAATAATTCTCATAGAATTGGTCTTTGCCTTCCATGCTATCTGCATCTGGCGGCGTTACAGGGTTTCCTTTGCCTTGGTGCTGCAAGAAAGTTGCAAAAATTTCTTCTTCGGTTGGAAAATGGCTTCCGCCGAATGTTCCGATATACGCAACCCCACTGTAAACGTTTGACCAGTGCGCACCAAATGCTCTGCCAGCTTGGGTATTTGGAGCAAGGTCATAAGCGCATTTGTAAGCCGCTGTCTTTATTGCTTCGCTCACGTCGTTGCGGTGGGCCTTAACGCTCGCAAGCAGAAATTTTTGAACGTCTGAACCGACATTAAACTTATCGTTTGCGGGTGATACGGATACAAATCCACCGCCACCAAATTTCGACATCATTATCTGAGGTGCGATGAACACGACCAACGCAAGCGGTGCCAACATCACGCGTGAAGGGATCATTGAGGTTATGGCTTTGAGGCCGGATGCGTTGCGATGTGGAGATTGATTGAGTGTTTCGCGGTAGTTTGCTCTTATCGAATCCGAGATAGCAGTTTGACTTGCCCCTGCGGCAAACATTGTTCGCTGCCCAAAGTGTGGAGTTGAAGGGTTGCTGCTGGCACCGAAGTTAATTCGCGTGCTGGGTGTGCCGTCATGCTCTTCCCAGCCAGTCTCGGCGCTTTTTGAAAGTTTATCTGAAACGCTTTGCGCATAGCCATCGTTCTTGATGTAACCAGTATCAATCAGCTTTTTGACCAACACAGCCAATGGGGTGGCAATGACCACCCATAAAAAATAACCGGCAATGCCGCCAAATCCATCCAGCCCGATGCCACCTTGATCGGGCGCCGGATGATCGTGGTCATATCGGGTGAAGTTTGGCGTTGCGATCCAGTTCCAGATGTCCGATGGCCAATTGGGGATTGAGAAAAGGAAATCGGCAACACTGTCTTGTGTGACGAGATAGACTAACCCGCCTACGATCAATGAAGGAAAGACGATGATAGGTCGTGAAATCCAAGATGGATATTTCATTTGGGCAATGGAAAATCCAGCAGCCAAGCCATTTTCATCTGTGTACGGAATAATCCGTTGTGACGCGGGAGCTAATTTCAATCCGCGCAGACTTTGCGCAGCGTAAGAAACTATGGCATCGATGCGATCTTCTATGGCCGGATGAGTGGCATTCAACCCGTTGGATGGAGCAGAAATCATCATTGAGCGCATCATCACATCACCATTGTCGATGAGACTGCGGCCTTCGATTTTCAACAATGCGGAAATTAGTGCTTCGGGATTTTTTGTTAATTCGACTGCGCCTGCATCTGCAACAAACTCGCGGGTTTGCGAGATGAGCATGCGAAGGCCCAGCCCTGTGAGAAGCGACAGAGAGATGAAAACCAGAGACAGTAAAATGCCGTAAGGTGTGTAAATGTAAAACAGACCAGCAGAAACGCATGCCAACAATGCAGCGCCTAACATGTATTTTTGTGGCTCAGCGGCGATCTGCCGAGAAAATTCACGAATTCCGTATGTGAATATCCATGTGACTGAAAATATGATGCCACAGAAAATTGTGGCCAGTGTTACAAGTCGCACATCATACGCATTGATATGCGTCAGCTCATGGGCAATCACCGCCTCGAGCTCTTTGTCGTCTAGTGTGTTCAACAATCCGCGGGTTACGCCAATTGTCGATGTTTCAGGGGACAGTCCCATAGCAAACGCATTTAGCCCAGGGGATTCTGCTATTTCTATTTTGGGTGTTGAGATGCCTACACTGATGCTGAGGTTTTCCACGATATTATAGAGTCGCAATTCTTGGCGGCGCTCGGTCTCATGTAGACCCGTGAAATTGCGCACAATATTTTTGAACTGGCTGAAAGCGATGGCAACCCAAACCGAGGAAGCAGCCAGGACAGGTAGAAAACCTGAGACCATGAAGTCAGATAGATGATCCAGAAAGTCGATAAAACCTCGTAGAGGGAAGGAATAAAGTACAATCCAACAATAGATTGCCGCCATCATCAGCTGAACGCTGACGAGGAATCCAATAAAAAGGAGCCCACTCTTGAGATTGTTGTTTTGAATGTAACCGTAGAGACCGTTGGCTTTTAGCATGGTTCCCCCCCCCTTTTTGTTTATTTTAGATCACTCAAAACTTGATCGAGGGGCCTTCTTCAATTGTTGGGCGGTCGTAGCCAAGATCGAAGAAATTTCGACGCGAAAGATTTGCCATGCCAGCAAGGAAATTGTTGGGAAACTGGCGCAATGAACTATTGAATTCATCCACCGCCAAATTCAGGAAGCGACGAGCTGCCGCAATTTTATTTTCAGCGTCGCTCAATTCGTTGCGCAATGAGCGAAAATGTTCGTTGGCTTGCAGAGCCGGAAGTTGTTCGGCGGTGAGAACGATGCGATTAAGATTCTTGCCTAACGCGGCTTCGGCCTGTTCACGAGCCTCGGCTGTTGGAGCGGTCATTGCATTTTGTCGCGCTTTGCTGATGGCATTTAATGTTTCAAGTTCGTGCGCCATAAATCCCTTCAGCAGTTCCAAAAGATTTGGAATGAGGGAATGACGGTGTTTCAGTTGAACATCAATATCTGCGCTGGCTTTATCGCATCTTGAATCCATCGCCATCAACCGATTGTAGCTTGTCATACCGACAAAACCTGCAGCAACGGCTGCAACACCAGCGGCAATCAAAATATATTCCATCGTTCCACTCCCAGTTTTGGGAAGAGGTTATGGGAAGTGGATTAACTTCCTCTAACTCAACTTACGGGGTTGCGGGGCAATCTGCATCATTGGTTAACAAGTTTGGATATTATAATTTTGTTAACGATCAACCAAAGTTGAGTGGCGCTCTTAAAGGTTGTGAAAGAAAAATACTGTTGTTTGCGGCAACAATTGGGAGAAGAACATGATGACTGAGAATCTTTTAGTTCGAGTGAAGCGGATTGTAAGTGGAAATATTCACGACGTTGTTGATCGGATGGAAAAGTCCCAAGCCGAAATTGTTATGAAAGAGGCTTTGCGGGAAATTGATCGCGCCATTGAAGATGTTCGTTCGGAACAAGGCAGATCAATGGTAAAATCAAAGCAAGCCGAAAATCAAATTGAAATGCTCAATAAAAAGATCGTTGAGCTGGTCGAAAAAACCCAGTTTGCCATCGATCAAGACCGCGATGATCTGGCCAAGGCAGCAATAGCGCGCCAGGTAGATTTTGAAGCTCAAATTCCTGTTTTGAAGTCGGCGCATGCTGATGCTGTGAGCGAGCAAGAGAAACTTGCAGAATGCGTTGCGGCACTGTCTGGCCGCAAACGGGAAATGGCTGATGAAATCAAGTTGCTCGCACAAGCGCGCAGTTCGGTTCAAGAGCAAGGGTTCAAAACCGATCCTGGAAAAGTTACGCCGATGCAACGGGCTGATAACGCAACAAGCGCATTCCAACGTGCTGCTGAAAGCGTAAGTTTGGTTTCGGGTGGCGATTCTGAAAATGCTGCAAAATTGGCTGAGCTAGAGAAGTTAAGCTTCAGCCAGAAAATTGAAGAACGCCTGAAAGAAGCAAAGCAATTGAAGAAAACTGCTTAATTGCGTTGTTTGCTAGTGCTTTCAATTCTAGTGCCAGATTATATTTCTAACAGTTATGCTTAAATCCGCCGAAGCAGAAATGCGCGGCGGGTTTTGGTTTGTTTAGACGTGAGTCAGCTATTTTTCTAAAACCTACTTTGCTTTGCCAGATAGAAGCAATCTGATATTGCCATCAATATGTTGGCAACTGATTCACCTCAAACGCGTGTGCAATTCCGATTTTTCCTTTTGGCATTTTTTTATATTTGCGCCGTTGCTTGGGGCTCTTTGCTCACTGCTGTTATATTTGGGCCACCGCTTGGCCATAGCTTGCCTAACAATCTTGTATGGCTCACATCTTTCGATGCAGCGATTTGGCGTGGTGAAATTTATCCGCGTTGGTTGCCCGAACTTTGGTTTGGAGCGGGCTCACCTGATTTCTTTTTTTATGCGCCTCTGCCGTTTTGGATATCTTCCGTGCCAGGACACATTATCTGCTGGTCTTGTGATGTAGGTGGCGTGCTTACGGCGGGCGAATTCATCATTTTAGCTTTGTCTGGCCTTGCTTATTTTATTTTTGCACGGCGGTTTTTTGAAAGAGAGTGGGCACTCGTTGCGGCAGGGGTCTATATGGTTTTGCCCTACCACCTCTCCATTGATTGGGGTTTACGTCAGTCGCTTGGCGAACTTGCGGCAATTGGTATTTTGCCGATGCTTGCTTATTTTTTGATCGGACTATTTAAAGCAGACCGATTTGCAGGAATTGGGTTTGCGCTCAGTATACTGGCCCTCATTTTATCGCATCTGCCTTCAGTAGTAATCTGTGCCATGTTGCTGATTCCCATGGCGCTCTATTATGGATTTGCGAAAGTTGAGACGTATAAAGAGACCATACGATATTTTGCTAAATGTGCTGGCTACGGTTTGATTGGTGTGGGTCTTGCTACAGTTTACTGGTTACCTGCTGTTGTTTTACTTCCTGAAGTGGCCTCGCGAGCGCTTTGGCTGAGTACATATGATTGGTCGCATTGGCTGCTGTTTGACAACCAGCCCAAAGCAAATGAGACCCTCATCGTGCTACTACAAATCTGGCTCGTTATCATAACGGTGCTGACCTTGTTTTTCTTTCAGCGTTTCAGGCATAAAGGCGAGAAAACAGTTTGGGCCATCACGCCTTTGTTGATTGGGTGGTTTTTTATGACACTCATCTCATGGCCGCTTTGGAAGGGACTGTGGTTCTTGCAGGCCATTCAATTTCCGTGGCGTTTCATGATGGTGGCCGAGTTTGGGGTGCCGCTTGTCGTTGCCGCGTTGCTTCCTAAAACCCGTAACACCTTAATTGTAGCGAGTGTTGGCTTGTTAGTGCTTGCTGGCACGAACGGCTATTTGGGATACAAGTTGGCGCTTTTGATCGGTGCGCCAACTGCGATTGTTGATGGCATGAAAGATGATCATCTTTCTGCATGGGAGTATCTGCCAAATCCAGCCTTCTCAGCTTTTAAAAAATTCACGAACGGGAATCGGGAAGCGATGCGAGGCGATTGGAGTAGCAATCCGAGCGAGTTTGGCCCAGTGGTAGCAGCGCCTAATGATACGAAGGCCAGTCTTCAAACCTTAAGCTCGCGACAATTGATTGTAGATGCAGACGCGACTGTTCCAACACATTTGATTGTGCATCAGTTATATTGGCACCTATGGCAAGCGCATGATGTTGCGACGGGGCAGGAGATCAAGCTTTCTGCTGAGCCAAAATTTGGGTTGATCGCGCTTGATGTTGCAGCGGGGAAAAGCAAAATAGCATTGGATCTCGCTTACAGCTGGACCGAGAAACTTGGCCTGCTTGTTTCTTTCTTGAGTGCAGTTTTGTTGAGCGTCACCGGTATTTGGTTGCGCCGCACTCAAGTCTAGAATCAACTGGCGCTTGCGCTTTCAACTTTCCATTCATGTTCAATCTTTGCTGTATGTTCGAACATTTTGGAGGCTGAGCAGTATTTTTCGGCCGATAGTTTTATAGCGCGCTCGACGGCGGCTGGTTTGAGATCGTGGCCCTTGAGGGTGTAGATCATTTTCACATGGGTGAATACTTTGGGGTCTTCGCTGGCGCGTTCGGCTTCGAGAGTGACTTCGCAGGCGGTGACTTTCTCGCGAGATTTTTCGAGGATCATGACCACGTCAAATGCTGTGCAGCCACCAAGACCCAACAACATCATTTCCATTGGCCGAAAGCCAGTGTTGCGGCCGCCCGATTCCGGTGCGCCGTCCATGACAACAGAATGGCCAGAGCCAGATTCGCCCACAAAGGCGCGGCCATTGAGCCACGTGATTTTTGCTTTCATTATTCGCCTGCCTTGTTCTGAATGTGCACTTCGATTTTGGTTTCGCCAGATTTTGCGAACTTCAATGTAAGCGCAATGCGTTCTCCGGCCAAGAGTGGTTTGGTCAAACCCATCAGTCTGATGTGCCTTGCGGTGGGGCGCATTGGCATTGGTTTTTTTGGAGCGAGCACGAATGCCGTTTCGGCGGGCATCGTGTAATCCGAGGTGAGCCGAAGTTCTACTGTTTTTGCTTGATCATAGCTTGCCGCAACAAGACTGTCTTCGTCGGCGCCACTGTTAAACAACGGCATGAATATTTGGCTTTCACCCGCCTTTGAAGGCAGCCCCCAGGCGTGACCTATCGCGATGTCACCCAATTTGGAGGAGTGAGCGTAGGCCATTGTGGGAAGAGCTATGAGAAAAAGGAATGATCGGCGTTTCATCACTACAATTTGGGCCGCTGACAAAATTCTGTCGCCATGATAAAGTGCCGCATGGTTCAAGTTCACTTCACTTCAAATTTGCGACGGCATGTGGATTGTCCAACTGTTGCCTGCGACGGGAAAACCGTGCGCGATGTTTTGGCTGAGGTTTTTAAAGTGAATTCCCGGCTCGAAACTTATGTGCTCGATGACCAACGCGCCGTTCGCAAACATATGCGAATTTTGGTTGATGGTGTTGCGGTGCGTGATTTGAACGGTCTCACAGATGTGGTTTCACCGAATAGTGAGGTTTGGGTGATGCAGGCTTTATCTGGAGGTTGACATGGCAAAACGTATTTTAATTTCGACACGTAAAGGTTTGTTCGAACTTGGCCGGGGACGTGGCGGCTGGAGGATCATGGACGATCATTTCTTAGCTGACAATGTGACACTGGCATTGCATGACCCGCGCGACGGGACTGATTATGCAGCTCTTAATCATGGGCATTTTGGTGTTAAATTGCACCGCCGTGATAAAGGTAAGAAGACCTGGAAAGAAGTTACTTCTCCTAAATATCCGGCAAAGCCCGAAGGACTCGATGATAAAGATGGGTGGGGCAAGCCCGTGAATTGGTCGACGCAATTGATCTGGGCAATGGAGACAGGTGGGCCAAAGCAGAAGGGTGTTATCTGGGCTGGCACGATGCCTGGCGGGTTGTTCCGTTCAACTGACCGCGGTGACACATGGGAACTGATGGAGTCTCTATGGCGGCATCCGGACCGTAATAAATGGTTGGGTGGCGGCGCTGATATTCCGGGCATTCATTCGATCTGTGTTGACCCGCGTAATGCCGACACTGTTCGCGTTGCCGTTTCCTGTGGCGGGGTTTGGGTGACGCATGACGCGGGTAAGACATGGGCGCAATCGGCACACGGCATGAAATTTGATGATGGGCCTTCAAGCGAAGTTGAAAGCCCTGACGGCCAAGACCCGCATATGATGGTGCAATGCGCAGCAGACCCTACCAAATTTTGGGTGCAGCACCATGCAGGCATTTTTAAATCAGTGAATGACGGCAAGCATTGGACACGGGTGAAAGCCAAGCCATCCAGCTTTGGTTTTGGTGTGGTGGTGCATCCGAATGATGCAAACACGGCATGGTTTGTGCCGGGCATTAAAGACGAGAAACGTATTCCTGTTGATGGGGCATTGGTGGTGACGCGGACGCGCGATGGCGGCAAAACTTTCAAGTCCCTCAAAAAAGGCCTGCCTCAAAAGAATGCATATGATGTGGTGTTTCGTCATGCTTTGGCGATTGATGACACTGGCGACATGCTGGCCATGGGGTCGACCACCGGAAATGTTTGGGTGAGTGAGGATCAAGGCGATAGTTGGCAGATGGTCAGCTCAACTTTGCCGCAGGTTTATGCGGTGAGATTTGCTTAATTCAACCACCAGATGCTGGCGTTCAAAATCGCCGCAAAGCTGACCCAAGCCAGGTATGGCACAAGAAGCCAACCTGCCGGTTTTGCAATTTTGAAAAATGCGCGCATTGTCAAAACAATCATGATCCACATTGCGACAATATCAATCAATGCAAGAATTGGAGAATGCAGGCCGAAAAATAAAAGTGACCATGCAAAATTCAAAACCAACTGAATGAAAAATAAATTCAGTGCTGGTCTTGCCGTTGGGCCTTCAAGCCACACGCGCCATGCGGCTATGGCCATCATCACGTAAAGCAACGACCATACTGGTGCGAACACCCAAGAGGGTGGATTAAACGAAGGCTTTTGAAGAGTTGGAAACCAAGTGACGCTTGCATCGGCGGTGACGATGCCTGCGATGGTGCCAATGCCTAAGCAAAGCACGATAAATCCCGCAAGAACCAGCCATTTATTTTTCATTCTATTTTCTCACAATATTGTGGTGTTGGTTCCAAGTGAACCTAGGAACATGACTGTTCCCATAAATGCCACGACTACGCCGCCTGTTAAACGCAAGAAATTTATAATAGTTCCAAGGTTTTGATTGTCTTTGCTGGCCAGCTTCATCGCAAAATCTTTTCCATAAACTGTAATGATGGCGATTGCTGATACGGTTAGAAAAACTCCAAAACCCATAGCAAGCGTTGCGGCAACGCCTGCCCAATACAGACCAATCGTATTGGCCGCGAGCAGGACAGCGATGGCACCCGTGCAAGGACGGAGGCCAATTGCAAATGAAAGCGACAGGGCTTTTTTGATCGACCAATCGCCGCGCAAATCTTTAGGCTCTGGGGCATGGTTGTGGCCGCAGTTTGCGTCGTGGACATGGCCGATGTGTTGGTGTGGATTTGTAATTTCGAAATTAAATGGTGTGCTCGCAGTTTGCGTTGTCAGAGCTGGTTGTCTGAACCAGCCGCGCGTTGCCGTGTAAATTAGATAAACGCCCAATGCGGCAATCATGGCATATGACGCTTGTTCCAAATAGCCCACTACATCGCGCACCACGCTACCGACGCTGGCGACGATTAAAAATAATCCGCTGACTAAGATAATCGCGGTTAATGCTTGGAACATTGAACTTAGAAACGCAACCAATAGGCCCCGCTTTAAATCGTTTTCAGTGGCGATGAGCCATGAAGAGATTACAACCTTGCCGTGGCCTGGGCCTGCTGCGTGAAAGATGCCGTAAGCCAAGCCAAAGCTGAGGAGCGTCCAAGCAGCCGCAGATGAGCCGCTGGCTTTTAGTTTATTCAACGAGGTTCGCATTGTGCCGGAAAATGCCTGCTGTTTATCGCGCGCCCAAAGTACCGGATTTTCCAAAAAGGGAATTGCAATGACGTTGCCATCCGCATCTTTTGGCCGCACGAGGAGTTGGCTTTTTTTAATGATCGTGTTGGGGGCGGTGTTGGTTTGAGCTTGCGCTGTCGTTGTAAAAACCAGTCCTATAAAAACCATCAGTATACAGATTATTTTTGACATGAAACGAGCACTGCTTGAGCGAACATGGAGCCATAGTCTTCGCCATTCTCAGGTTTCCAATCAGTACCTTTGGTGGCCAGCATGGTTTGCGTGGCGGTGAGTTCAGCATCGGTTGGTACTGGTTTGACAATCATTTCGCAGCCTTGGGGAACATCACCTTCAGTTCCAACAGGATCGGTTTTGACATAGTCGAAGGCGATGAAAAATTCGGGGTCATAGACCTTAAGCGTCAGCTCGCCTTGGCGCGGATCGTATGGTTCCTTGAGAGGCACTTCGAAATGAAGATGAAGTTTCCCGTTATAGGTTTGACCGGCACGAATTGGGGTTCCAATTTCGAGTTTTTTATCAGCGGTGTGAAAGAATGTGAAATAATTATAGTCTTTCAGTGCGCCTAAATTTTCAGTGGTGAGCGCTACTAATTCGTCTTGGCTGTATTCGCCATCGCCGTTGGTATCCATGCCGTCCAAGGCTTCTTTTGCGTAGGCGTCATCAAAGGTCCATTCCACATCAACACCTCTGACTTTACCATCAGAGGCAAAGACCAAGTCGCTATGCATGCTGACCCACACGTGAGGATGCGCGAATGCGAGGCTGGGCCATGCCATGAGTGCTGTTGTTAGAATGAGTTTTCGCAATGTTCTGTCCAGTGATTCACCGTGCTGAATGATGCCGGAATGCGGCCAAAACATGAAGTGAGAATTTTGTTATGTTGTCCTCTACCGCAAGGCGGGAGAGGAAGGGGACCCATCCGCCGAAGCCTTTGGCGAAGGCGCGATGGGTAGGTGAGGGAGAGTCGAACTCTGAGCTTGAGGGCCCTCATCTATCCCATCTCACTGCGTTCGACGGGCCCCTTTCTTCCCCCGTAAGCGGTGGAAGACGTTAGTTCAAACAATCTGATAGATTTTTTGCGATCTCGCGCAGCAATTCCGCGTAAGCTTTTGGGCCCGGTTTTAAATCCGAACCAATAGGATCAAGCACACTGGATTTCGCCTTGGTGCCTTCGATTACCGTTTGCAGAGCGGCGTCGGTAAATTGCGGCTCACGAAATACGCAGCTTGCGTTACTGGAAATTATTTTATTGTGGATTTCTTCGAGCCGCCGGGCGGATGGTGGCGTGGCTGAGACGTTTGAGATGCTGCCCACAGCGGTCACACCGAAGTGATGTTCGAAATATTGGTAGGCATCGTGGAATACGATGAAGGGCTTGTGTTGTGCTGGTGCGAGCCGAGTTTTCAAATCGGATTCGAGCTTATCAATATCAGTCAAAGTTTTCGAAGCGTTGGCATCGTAAATTTTTGCGTTGGTGGGATCTGCTTTTCCCAAAGTGTCTGCTATCTTTTTCACCATCAGTTTGGCGTTTTCGGGGTCAAGCCAGATGTGAGGGTCGACTGATACGCCTGTGCTAGGCGGTTCATCACCGTCCGACTCCCAGGTTCCGCCCTCTCTGATGGCGTGGGTGATGAGGCCTGGAATTTCATTCATCTTGATAAAAGCGTTGCCACCCACAGTTTCAGTTTCGCTGATTTCGCCGAGCTTCGTTTCCAGATTATTGCCGATCATGAAAACCACATCAGCATGGGCCAAATTTGCGATTTGTTGCGGCGTGAAGCTGGCATTGTGTTCAGAGTTCCTGCCCTGCATCAGGAGTTCGGCTGTGCCAACACCTTCCATCACGCTGGAAACCAAACTGTGCAATGGGACGATTGATGTCACAACTTTGGGGGCGGCTTGAGCGAATTGAATGAGGAGAAGTTGCATTGATAAGACAAGAATGAATTTCGACATTTTTTAATTCTTTCCATTCCTAGTTCCGTCATGCCAGCGAAGGCTGGCATCCAGCTTACTTTTTTGTATCGCACTCATTGCTAGCTGGACGCCAGCCTTCGCTGGAGTGACGACTAGGAGAGGTGGTCCCAATATGTAATATTATAACATTACATATCACTTCCTTCGCACTGTCAAGTGAACACTGCGCTGATCTCGTGACTTGCGGCAAATCCTATGTGATGGCAATTGAGCTTCATGGCTTTAGATGTTTCATATGGTGCGGCGGCGGTGGCGGGGGTTATCAGTTTCCTTTCGCCTTGCGTGTTGCCTTTGGTTCCACCCTATCTGGTTTTCATCAGCGGCACTTCGCTGGATGATTTGAAGAATGCGAAGGGTGCTGACAGAGCGCGAAATTATCAGAACGTCATGCTAGCGGCGCTGGCGTTCGTGTTGGGGTTGGCCACTGTGTTTGTGACGCTTGGTGCTTCAGCTTCTTATTTCGGACAGTTGCTGCGGGCTTATTTGCCATTGCTGGCGCAGCTTGCGGGCGTGTTCATTATCATTATGGGCCTGAACTTCTTGGGCCTCTTCAAGCTTTCATTTTTATCCCGCGAAGTGCGCTATCATCAAGAAGGAAAGTCAGTTGGATTGCTTGGTGCATATGGCATCGGCATGGCATTTGCATTTGGTTGG
The DNA here is from genome assembly GCA_964244815.1 of uncultured Aestuariivirga sp. Lineage (GTDB taxonomy): Bacteria > Pseudomonadota > Alphaproteobacteria > Rhizobiales > Aestuariivirgaceae > Aestuariivirga. The sequence goes on from CAXTKH010000020.1 coordinate 13,943, forward strand.
ACACCGTGCATCGGGCCGGTGCTTGCTGCGATATTATCAATCGCGACCAGCACTGAAAGTGTGACCAAAGGCGCATCACTGTTGTTTGTGTATTCACTGGGGCTTGGCATTCCGTTTCTAATTTCGGCAGCCAGCATCAACGTGTTTCTCAATTTCTTTTCGAAGTTCAAATCCAAATTGGGTTTGGTTGAAAAGGTGATGGGTGGTGCATTGGTGATCACGGGCGTGATGTTTCTTACAGGTTGGATGCAGACGATTTCATATTGGCTGATCGAAACTTTTCCGGGCCTTGCTTCTATCGGTTGATTTACCCACAGGCTGCGGCTTGAAAAATTCCGTGTGCTGACTAGTGTGCCCCCATGGCCGATGATCTGTTCAAAAAACTCGAAGGTGTGCAAGCATGTGTGTTTGATGCTTATGGCACATTGTTCAATGTGGCATCGCCGGTTGAAAAATTAGCGAGTACGATTGGTGAAAAAGCAGGTCAAGTTGCCCAGCTGTGGCGGCAGAAGCAGTTGGAATATACGTGGCTGCGCAGTTTAACTGGTGTGCATACCGATTTCTGGAATGTGACGCGCGATGCGCTGGATTATACTTTGGAAGTTCACGCCATTGTTGAGCCAGGTCTGGCTGATGAATTGATGACGCTTTATTTGAAGCTGGATGCTTATGAAGAAGTAGCAGCTGCCTTGCAGGCAGTGCGGGCCAAGGGCAAGCGTTGTGCGATATTGTCTAATGGCAGCCCATCGATGTTGGATTCTGTTGTACGCCATGCTGGGTTAGAGAAATTATTTGAGCAGGTTTTATCGGTTGAAGAGGTTGGCATTTATAAACCGAGCCGCCGGGTTTATCGCTTGGCAATGCAGAAGATGCACATTGCTGATGCGCCTTCTATTTGTTTTGTGTCGGCCAATGCCTGGGACGCGCAAGCGGGCGCACAGTTTGGATTTCAAGCTGTACGTTTGATGCGAACGCCGGGATTTAATGACAAGATACCGGGCAAGCCAGCTGCGGTGATTGGTTCACTCGGTAAGTTGGTAGAGTTGCTTTAGAGTATTTCAATATTGGTTTAACCAATCCTTTGTCATCATCCTCGCGAGGGCGGGGATCCAACTTCTAACAAAGTCAGATGCAGTAAAGTTGGTTTCCCGCCTTCGCGGGAATGACGGATATAGGAATGTCTCATTTAGAGGTGATTACACTCTAAGCGCTTCTGCGCGATCCAACGAAAACTTCGCTGCGCTGTCTTACGTGAGCACGCACGGCGTCTCCAAACGCCGTGAAGAGTTTTACTGAATCGGGATTGCCTGCTGCTTTATATTCAGGGTGCCACTGGGTTCCGAAGGCGAAGGATTTAGCACCTTTCACAGATACAGCTTCGATGATGCCATCTGGTGCAGTGGCTTCAACGTTTAGCCCATTGCCCAATGTTTTTACACCCTGACGGTGGATTGAGTTTACCATGGTTTCGGATTTGCTGATGATGCGCTCAAACATGCCGCCTTTGGTGATGGTCACTTTGTGGCTTGGGCCATATCGCACATCGGTATCATCGGATGGTGTCGCGCGGTGATCTAGGCGATTATCTCCGCGTTGCAATTCAGTTTCCAAACTGCCGCCCATCACCACGTTTAATTCTTGAAAGCCACGGCAGATGCACAGCAGTGGAATGCCACGGTCAACGCAAGCGCGGATGAGTTTCAATGTGGTGTTATCGCGGTGGTGATCATACGGCTCATGATCAGTAGATGGTGTTTCGCCATAATGCGGTGGGTGCACGTTTGAGACAGCCCCGGTCATCAAGATACCGTCGAAATGATTGAGCAAATCATCAATGCCCAATGGATCGACCATGGAAGGGATCATCACCGGCAGAACTTTGGATACATCAGCCAAAGCCTTAACGTATTTATCACCCAAAGAATGAAACAAGAAACCGTGGTTTTCATAAGTGTCGGCGGGCAGGCCCACGAGGGGGAGAGATGACATTGGTTGAAGCTTTCAAATCAGTGGCAAAACGAGTTTGTAGATTACGCCTAATATTGCGGCCAAGGCGAGCGTTTTCGGAATGCCCATATGAAAGCGCAGCAGGGCAAAGCCTGAGATGATGGCAAGGATGACGGCTGCAAAGTCGAAGGCCTTAAAGTTAGGCAACCAGATAGGGATGGCCCCTGTTGAACGTTGGACTGTTCCAAAGAAAACATGAAGGCCAAACCAGACAGCCAAGTTGAGGATAACCCCTGCAACGGCCGCTGTGATACTGGATAGGGCGGACGACAAGCGGGCCATGGTTTGCAGGTGCTGCACGTAGGGTGCGCCTGCGAAGATCCATAGGAAGCAGGGCACGAAGGTCATCCACAGATAGATCACGCTGGCAAACAGTCCGGCCCAAAGGCTGTTTAAAGATTTCGCGGCGGCGAGGAAGGCTACGAATTGGCCTACGAGGATCAAGGGGCCGGGTGTGGTTTCGGCGAGGCCTAAGCCGTCAATCATTTCAGGTGCTGTGAGCCAGCGATATTGTTCCACGACGGTTTGACCCATGTAGGAGAGAACTGCATAAGCCCCACCGAAAGTGACGATGGACAGTTTGGAAAAGAAAAGTGCAAGGCCCGTGTAGACATGGGCCGTGCCAAAGGCCCAATTGATCAGTGCCAAGGGAATAAGCCAGATGGCCAGCCAGATGGCAGTAGTTTTGATGAGCTCTGAAATGGGCGGAAAGGATTTAGGCGTTTGCAAGCTGGTCGTTTGGTTTGCATTGAAGAAGCCGATCAAAGCGGCCACAGCAATGACCAGAGGAAAGGGGAGGGCAAAGCAGAAAATAGCGATGAATGATGCGGCTGCGATGGCCCAATCGATTGGTGTCTTCAACGCACGTTTAACGACGCGTAAAAGAGCTTCAAGAACAATGACTAAAACAGCAGCTTTAACGCCCCAGAAGAGGCCTTCAACAAGTGTGAGTTTGCCGAACAGCGAATAGAAGATTGAAAGGGCCAGAATGACTGCGGCACCGGGCAACACGAACAGTAATCCGGCGATCAGCCCGCCGCGCAGCCCATGGAGTTTCCAGCCAATATATGTGGCCAGCTGCATAGCCTCAGGGCCGGGCAACAACATGCAAAAATTCAGCGCGTGGAGAAATTCCTTTTCGTCAAGCCACTTGCGCTCATCAATCACCTCCCGGTGAATGAGTGCGATCTGTCCGGCTGGCCCACCAAAGGAAAGCAAGCCAATGCGGGTGAAAACTTTGGTCGCTTCAGCTTGGGTGGGCTGGGGTGACATTGTGAATTAGTTTTTCTGACGCGCGAGGTGGCCTAAAACCTGGCCGGCAATTCTTGCGGCAGTGAAAGCCGCAGTGCCATTCAAGTCGCGCTTGGGCACGAATTCGACCATGCAGAAGCCAGCGATCTTTGCTTTGGCGGCGACGCCAGCGATAAGGTCGGTTACCTGCACATAGCTCAAGCCGCCGGGCGATGGGTAAGCCACGGCTGGCATTTCGCTGGAGTCGAGCACATCAAGATCGAGTGTAATCAGGCAGTCGCTGTCTGGTTCGATATGTTCGAGAACTGAAGCAAGTCCTTTGTGGTGGATGTGGCGGCTGGTGATGATGTGGGCACCCCATTCATGGGCGATATTGAACTCAGTTTTTCGGGCACTGCCGATGCCGCGCGCGCCCGCTTGCACGATGCGCCAGACATGTGGCTGTTCAGAAGCGCGGCGCATGGTGGAGGAAAAACCCAAGCGCTCGCCATAACGTTCATCGCGCCAATCGATGTGGGCGTCGATCTGCAAAATCGTGATTGGGGGGCCACCGGAGAAGGCGGTGATGAAGGGGATGGGCACTGAGTCATCGCCACCAAACATAATGGGCACTGCGCCTTCTTTTAAAATACCGCGCGTTGTGTTTTCTATTAGTTTTCGGTTGCCGCGACCGTCTACTGGTTTGGTTGTGAGGTTTCCGAGATCGACAGCTTTGAATTCAGGGTTTGGCAACATCGGACCGCCGAGATCGAAATCCCAATGTTCGAGCCAAAGGGCATCATCTTTCAGCGCCATGCGGAAACCATCGGCGGCTTTGGCGTGGATGCGGTTATCAATGCTTTTGTAAGGCGTACCGTGGGGTGCGCCAAAAACCGCAGCATTTGCGGCTTTTGCATTTCGGGCGGATTTAGTGCCCATAAAAGTTGGGATTTTGCGGGGCGTTGCCATAGGTTTGTTTAGCGCGAAGTTAGATCAGGCCGCAACAGAAGCTTCTGGCTTTTTAAGCGTGGCTGGCCAGCGCACACGGGCTTTGGGCATGGTGATTACAGCCTCAGTTCCGATGCCATCACCGCCGTTCAACGTTACATCACCACCGTGTAATCTGGCAATTTTGCGTGCGATTGCGAGACCCAGTCCCATGCCGCCATATTGGCGCGTCAAACCTTCATCACCTTGGGCAAATGGTTCAAACACGCGTTCAACATCTTCCGGCTTAATACCGATGCCTGCGTCTCTGATTGAAATCAACAATGAAGACTGGGTACCGCGTTGCATATCAATGTGAACGATGCCGTCTGCTGGAGAAAATTTAATTGCATTGGTGATCAAGTTCAAGATGACCTGCTTCATCCGTGTAAGATCACCGATGATTAAAATGTCATCTACAACGTGGGCAATTAAGGTGATCCTGCTTTTTGTGGCGTGACTACGACATATGCGGACTGCAGTTTCCACCAATTCAGCGGCATCAATCTCTTCGTCTGCCATTTGCAAACTGCCACGTTCGATCCGCGTTGCATCAAGTATGTCATTGATCAGGCCTTGCAGGTGACGAGCGCTTTCCAGGATTGTTGAGAGATATTCATGTTGATTCGTAATCGAGAGTAATTCATTCTGATCAGTATTCAAAATTTCGCTAAAACCAACAATGGCATTGATTGGAGTTCTCAACTCATGGCTGATGACCGCAAGGAATTGCGATTTGCTGGCATTGGCTTTTTCAGCTTCTTCCTTTGCTTTCCGAATTTCTTGCTCGTGTTTTACCTGTTTGGTGATGTCGCGACCTACACCTCTGTAACCTGAAAAAGCGCTTTGTTCTGTGGCAAGGGGATGTGCAGATATTTGCCAATGCTGCGTAAGACCACCTATGTCAGTCTTATAAATCTGGTCTGAAACGATATCGCGGTTTTCCATCAGAATTTCCAATGGCTGCACCGTTTGGTTTTCAGCCTCGGCTTTAAACAAGCTTGAAAATTGCTGTCCGAAAACATCAGAAATTTTTCTGTTGAAAATGGCGGCCAGGCGAGGTGAGAAATACACCAGGTTGCCATTGCCATCAGTTTCCCAAATCCAATCGCTTGACCCATTTTCAAAATCATTCAGAAGAAGTTTAATAACATCGCTCTGGTGTTTTATTTTTTCTTCGGCTTCGATTTGCTTAAGGAAAGTGTAGTGTTGAGTAACTATGGCGCCAACGACTGCGAGCGCAAAAAAAGCGCCAACGATGGATGCCATCGGTGCTGCAACATGGAGTGTTACAATTGCGCCATAGGCAATTGCAATCGTCATCAATACCGAGAAAATAATTGCTGCTGCTGGCAGGCGCACCAAGCTGATGGCACCCGTGGCCATGATGGCAAAGCTTATCCAGAATAATCCGAGCGATTGATCAAAGGTCGCATAATGTGAGAATACCAGCGTCGGCGATATCCATGCTGCAGCCAGCATTACGCCAATAAGTGGAGAGGCCTTGAGAATGGATTCGGCGTTCTCTCCAACAAATCCGGTTTTGTGGCCTTTATGGATTGCATATATAAAAGTGCTTGCTGCCAATAAGACCATGGTTTGCCACAGGCCCAACAGAACTTGTGGCACTTGTGAAAGCACCATGATGTTGATGGAAACTGCTGCGGTGAGATGGAAAAACAAGAAAAATGGAATGGTGCGCGTTAGTTCACCCAGTTGCCGGCCGGCGGACGCGGCATTGGGCAGCAGTGCATAGGCCGCAATAATTTGCGATAGCCGTGTGGTTTGCGGCACTTTTTTTATTATCGTTTTATCTTGCATTCTCGTTGTTGCCGCCGAATCAAATATTCGGCAGATTTTGAGGGACTCTGAGTCTTGCGTCCACTATAAAGCGCCGCGCGTATTATGACGAAGAGGGGACTAGATTTGATGGAACTGCCGCCGAACCACCCGCCGATTTTACCACGGAAGACGGGGTTGCTATTGATGAATCTGGGAACGCCGGAAGCAACGGATTATTGGTCGATGCGGCGTTATCTTAAAGAATTTTTGTCTGACAAGCGCGTGATCGAGTTGCCACGGCTCTTGTGGTGGCCCATTCTCAATTTGATCATTCTAAGCTTTCGTCCAACGAAAAGTGGGCATGCTTATGCGCAGATTTGGAACAAAGAGAAAAATGAATCTCCGCTCAAAACTTTCACACGTGCGCAGGCTGAAAAAGTTTCAACTGTACTGGCTGGTGGGGGAAAACTGGTTGTTGACTGGGCCATGCGTTACGGACAGCCGCCCGTGCGTGAGCGGTTGCAAGCGTTGAAAGATGCTGGTTGCGACAAGATCGTTTTGTTTCCGCTTTATCCGCAATATTCAGCTGCAACGACTGCAACTGCGTTAGATAAGGCTTATGTGGCTTTACAGGGCATGCGTTGGCAACCTTCTATCCGCACGGTGCCACCTTATTTTGATCATCCCGCATATATTGATGCTGTGGCTACGAGTTTGAAAAAATATATGGCGACTTTGAGTTGGAAGCCTGACCGGATACTGCTCGCGTTTCACGGTTTGCCACGCGAGTATTTGAACAAAGGCGATCCTTATCATTGCCATTGCCAGAAGACAGCGCGTCTCGTGCGTGAAAAGCTGGGCATGTCTGCTGATTTTGCGCAGATTGTTTTTCAGTCACGCTTTGGCAAGGCGGAGTGGTTGAAGCCCTATGCACAAGACACTGTTGAAGGATTGCCTGCACAAGGGGTTAAAAATCTTCTGATGATCTCGCCAGGGTTTTCATCTGATTGTGTTGAAACCTTGGAAGAGCTGGCGATAGGTTTGCAAGAAACGTTCCACGAAAATGGCGGCGAGTATTTTGCTGTGGTACCGTGTTTGAATGACAGCGCTGAATCAATTACGATGCTCACAAAGCTGGCCAAAGACGAGCTTTCGGGCTGGGTGTAATTAATTCCTATTAACCTTGTTTTTATGGAAAGATCACCTATATGTTGTTGGCAGGCCGAATCATTGGCTTGGCATGGGGAGGACTTAAATGTTTGAAGGATTTGGCATTTTTGTGTTGGTTTTATTGGGTGTGGTGGTGTTTTACCTGCTGCGCGCGATCCGGATGGTTCCTCAGGGTTACAATTATACGGTTGAGCGGTTTGGTAAATATACCCGCACGCTTTATCCGGGCCTCGGTTTGATCACGCCTTTTGTTGACCGGATTGGCCACAAACTGAACATGATGGAGCGGGTTTTGCCCGTGCCTTCGCAAGAGGTGATCACCCGTGACAATGCTATGGTGACTGTCGATGGCGTGGCATTTTTTCAGGTGCTTGATGCTGCCAAAGCTTCTTATGAAGTGAGCGAACTTGAAAACGCAATTCTCAACATGGTGATGACACAGATCCGCACAGTGATGGGATCAATGGAGCTTGACCATCTTCTATCGCAACGTGACGAGATCAATCACAAGCTTTTGGGTGTGGTTGACCAAGCCACCCAAGGCTGGGGCGTGAAGATGACGCGCATTGAAATCAAAGACATTAACCCGCCACGCGATCTGGTGGAATCAATGGGCCGTCAGATGAAGGCCGAGCGCGATAAACGCGCCAATATTCTGGAAGCTGAAGGCCTGCGTGGCGCTGCCATCTTGAAAGCTGAAGGTGAAAAGCAATCAATTATGTTGCAAGCGGAAGGCCGCAAGGAAGCGACGTTCCGCGAAGCTGAAGCGCGTGAGCGTTCGGCTGAAGCTGAAGCCAAGGCAACGCGTGTTGTGAGTGAAGCTATTGCTGCGGGCAATGTGCAAGCGATCAACTATTTCGTGGCTAATAACTACATCAAAGCGATTGAAGCTTTGGCACAATCACCCAACCAAAAGATTTTGATGATGCCACTTGATGCTTCATCGATGCTGGGTTCAATCGGCGGCATTGCTGAGATTGCGAAAGAGGCTTTCGGCAATGGGCCTACTGGCCAAGCCGCACAGAATACAACGAAAAGAATCGTGCCGCCGGTGACGCGCGGCTAAGGGGGACGACATGGATCAACTCTTACCGTTCACGGGGGCTTATTTCTGGTGGATCGTGGCTGGGCTATTGCTACTCGCTGAAATGGCGCTGCCTGGGTTCTTCATGTTGTGGCTTGCAGTAGCTGCAGCATTGACTGCGGTGCTTGATCTTGTTTTCCATTTCAGTGCTGTGCAGGAAGTATTTTGCTTTGCGGTTTTAGCATTTCTGTGCGTGTTTGCTTCGTGGCGGTTGGTGATGAACTCGCGCCATTCCAAAACTGACTCCCCGCACCTCAATCAACGCCACCATGGTTTGGTTGGGCGCAGTTTTGTTTTGGATAAAGCCATTATAAATGGCAGTGGCAAGATAAGGGTTGAAGACACGCTATGGGATGTTGATGGGCCTGATCTGGCTTTAGGTGCGCGCGTTAGAGTTATTGGTGTGCAAGGCATGCGGCTGACGGTGGAAGCAGTTTAATGCCCACCGCCAGCTGAAGCGGCAACTGGTTTTGGTTTGCTCAGCAGCGGCGTTAAAAACACTATTCCAATAAACAAGAATGTGAGCAGAACAAAAATATCTGCAATCGCCATATCCGTTGCCTGTTGACGAACGATGCCTGCGAGCTTTTTCAGCGCGGCGGTGGGTGCATCGGAGCCAAGAGGGGAAAGCGCGTATGTCATATTTTGCAATGTTTGTTCTGCTTGCGCGTGCCCCCACGTGACTGATTCACGCAGCCGCGCAAGATGAAGATCCATACGTTGGTTCATGAGCGTGTTGATTAAAGCCAGTCCTACAGCACCGCCTAAATTTCGTGTCAGATTAAAGAGGCCTGATCCGCCGCGCAGTTCATTTGGCGTTAGAGTGCCCAATGCAATATTCGTGACTGTAACCATGCACATCATCAATGAAACACCGCGAAGGATTTGTGGCATCAGCAATTCGTAGAAGCCCCATTCTGTTGTGATTCCTGATGCGATGTAAGTGCCGATTGCAAAGCCAATAAAGCCACCACCGATCATGATACGGGGATCAACTTTCGTTGAAAGCCGGCCTGCTATTGGCGCAGTCAAAAACATAGCTACGCCTGACACGAACATTGTCTCACCAATTTTTAAAGCTGAGTACTGATGTACGCGTGCCAGATAGACTGGATAAAGATAAGTCAGGCCATAAAGGCCAATGCCCATGGTGAAAGAAAAGATTGAGCCAGCCGTGAAGTTTCGATTCTTGAATGCAGCAAAATCAACCAGAGGATTTGGCTTGGTGAACATGCGCCAGAAAAACAGCGCGCCTGAAATTGCACAGATAAAAATCATTCTGGATATGAGCGTACTTTGAAACCAGTCATCAGCCGCACCCTCTTCAAGCACATATTCCAATGTGCCGAGAAACAGTGCGAGCAGTGCAAGGCCTGTCCAATCGAAGGTTTTAATCAGTTTTAAATTTGGTTTGTCAAAATCGATCAGCAGATAAGCGCCGATTGTTACGGCGATGCCTGGGATAATGTTGATTAGAAATAACCAATGCCATGAGAAAAGTTCGGTGAGATAGCCACCCACGGTTGGGCCAATGGTTGGCGCTAAAGTTGCGATGAGGCCAATCACAGGTGTAATAACCTGGCGTTTGTCAGGTGGAAAAATAGTGAAGGTGGTGGCAAAAACTGTGGGAATCATTGCGCCGCCTACGAAACCCTGAAGTGCGCGCCACACCATCATTTCATTGATGGAGCCAGATAGCGCACACATCAAACTCATCAAGGTGAAACCAGCGGCCGACATTACGAAAAGATAGCGCGTTGAGAAAATGCGCGTGAGTGTGCCTGATAGTGGGATCATCACCACTTCGGCAATGAGATATGATGTTTGAACCCAGGAAATTTCATCAGCACTTGCAGAGATGCCCGCTTGAATTTCAGTGAGTGAAGAAGAAACAATTTGAATGTCCAAAATCGCCATGAACATGCCAAAGATCATGACGATGAAGGCCGCCACATGTCGTTTGTTCCACGGTGTTACGGCTATGGTGGCAGTAGTTGCCACTTATTTGCCTGCGTCGCGGCTGTCGATTGTGACTGCCACGGAAAGCCCAGAGCGGAGTTTTGCTGCGGCACCTGCGGCTAAAGAGATTTTAACAGGAAAGCGCTGGGTAATTTTTGTGAAGTTACCCGTGGCGTTTTCAGGTGGCAGCAATGAGAAATCAGCACCTGAAGCAGGAGCTATACTTTCAACGACACCCTCAATTTTTTCACTGTCAAATGCGTCGATCACGACTTCGACTTTCTGTCCGGGGTGAATGTTGACAAGTTGGGTTTCTTTGAAGTTCGCCAAAATGTAAGAATTTTGAACTGGAACGACGGCCATCAACCGGGTGCCAGCACCCACAAATTGGCCTAGTTCTATAGCGCGGTTTGCAACGATGCCGTCAAAAGGCGCTTTGACGTCTGTGTAATTCAAATCATTTTCAGCTTTTTTGACTGCGATGTTTAATTCTTCCAGCAGTTTTCCTGCGGCGTTGGCCTGAGCATTCAAAATTCCAATTTGAGCTTTTGCGGCTTCCAAATTTGCGGTTGCCGTATCCGCGCTGGCGCGCGCTGTGAGCAAAGCGCCAGTTGTTGTATCCATGGTTTGTTGGGTGCCAACTTTGCTTTTCAATAATTCCGATGCGCGGGCTTGAACAATTGCAGCTGTCTGTTCATTTGCCTGGGCACTGGTAAGCTGGCTGTCAGCGGCCTTGATTTGTGCTTGTTGAGCAATAATCTGCTGGGCGATTGTTGCCATTGTGGCTTTCTGCGTTTCAACACGCGCTTTTGCTGAAGCCAATGCCAAATCATAATCGCTGCTGTCAAACCGTGCGATAACATCACCTGCTTTGACAGCTGTGTTATCACGCACGGGCAGCTCTTTTACATAGCCAGCCATTTTATTGCCGATCAGAGACATATCGGCCTGCACATAGGCATCGTCAGTCGAAACTTGAAAACGGCCAACAGTCCAATACTGATATCCAAAATAGCCAGCCGTGGCCAAGACCGCGCCAATAATAGCATAACGAATGATGCGGCCACGCAATGGCTTTTGAGGAGCCAACGGAGCTTCTGGGGGCAGGTGTGCTGACTGTTTAGGCACTTCTTTTACTAAAGGCTCTTTTACACTGGGCACGTCTGGCGAAATTTTTAGAGCGACATTTGACATAGTACATATATCCAAATTGAACTGAACGGTTCGGTTTACCTGTTGCAGATAGCGATCTTCATATCTATATGCAATACCGAACTGTTCGGTTTAACGCAGATTTTGGGATTTAGTTGCATGGCAGATGTGGCAATTGCGCAGAACGACAATGTGGACGGTGCAAAGCGTCAGCAAATTCTTGATGGTGCGAAAACATGCTTTCTGGCCCAAGGATTTGACGGGGCCAGCATGAACGATATTGTAAAAGCGGCGGGCGTTTCAAAGGGCACGGTTTATGCCTATTTTCCGTCCAAGGATAAGTTATTTGAGGCGTTGATCTTTCGTGATCGTCGCAACCAGGCTGAGCAAACTGTTGTTATTGAAGATGAAAATCTTCCTGTGCAACAGGTTTTAGAACAGCTCGCGGTGCGTTTCAGCAGACTCTATAATAATCCTGAGACGATTGCTTATCTTCGCTTGGTCATCGCGGTAGCAGATCGTTTTCCAGAAATAGGGCGGGCGTTTTATGAGGCTGGGCCAGCTTATGGTATCGCTAAAATTGCAGCATACTTGGAACGCAAAATGGACGATGGATCTTTGATGAAGGCTGATGCGCGGTTGGCTGCCATGCAGTTTGTCGAGCTGGTGCAATGTGGATTAATTAAACCAAGACTTTTTGCGTCTGAATCGATATCTGGCAATTACGACGCTGAAACCGTCGCTAAAGCGGGCATTGCACTGTTTTTGAAGGGTATGACCCCGGCTTGAAAGCCTGAAGGCAACGCTCCATTAACCATGTTTTTGTTAAGTCTCTTAAGTGGAGATTTAAAAGTGTGTGAGCGAGTGATCAGGCGTGGCGTTTTGCTGGCGGCAGTTTTTTCTGTTGTCACAGTTGCGCATGCTCAACAGGCTCCGCCTGATTTAAAGCCAACAGTGCAGGATGAGCAGGCGGTTGATGAAGATGTTGGTGTTCAGCCTAAGCCATTTACATTGAGCGAACCTGAAGAGCCGGTTGTGCCGCGCAAGAGAAAAGTAGCTGCTGATCTTTATGCGCCAATTGGAATTGATACTGGTGGTTTGCGCCTCTATCCCAGTGTGGAAATTGGCAGTGTGGCAACATCAAATGTTGCGCAAAGCAATTTAAATCCAAAGTTTGATTTTGGTTTGCGCTTGCGACCAAGCATCCGCTTTGAAAGTGATTGGTCGCGCCATAGTTGGACGGGGACAGCCAGCGCAGAGCTCTTGCGTTATTTGCAAAACCCTGAACTTTCGACTTTGACCGGAGCAGTTTCGACAAATTTTCGTTTGGATATTCGCCACACCACGCATTCAGATTTTGCAGCAAATTTTTCTGTCAACGAAACAGGATTGGGCGACACGACAATACCAGAGGCTGCAGCAGAACCACGACGTGATCAAAACTTTGGATTAAGTGCAGATATCGTCCATGATTTTGGCGGACTTGAAGGGTCCGCAATAGCTGCCGTGAACCGCAGCAGTTTCAGCAATGTTGCTTTGGTGGGCGGTGGCACAGAAAACAATGCGGACCGAAATTATTTTGAACCTTCGCTTACGCTAAGAGCTAGCTTTGGTGACTTTGGCGCAAGATTGAAGCCGTTTGCGGAAGTGGCGTATGCCCCTCGTTTTCATGATGAAGCTAATGATCGCAACGGACAACAGCGCGATAGCCAAGGCTTGGCTGGAACAGTGGGCTTAAGTTTGAACGATGGTCCCATCTGGGAGGGTGACGTGGCGCTGGCTTATCTGGTGCGCGGTTATTCTGATCCTAACCTGGCCACGACATCAGCTTTTGGTTTGCGCGGGCGTGTGGCTTGGAGCCCGCTGCCGCTGCTCAAAATTGAGGGCGTTACCGGCGTTGATTTGGCTGAGACTGCAACAGTGAATTTAGGTGCGACACGCAATTGGAATGCTGGGATAAATGCGACTTATGCATTGCGTGAAAATATTAATCTTCTCGCAGGCATAGGCCTTACACGCAGCGATATTGGTTCAGATATAACCACAGAAAAAATGGCGACTGCTGGAATCGAGTGGACGCTTAATCCGAATATGAGCGCTGCAGTGATTTATCAGGGCACTTGGTTTGATGACGGCACTGCGGCAGCAAGTGGCAATTATGACGAGCAAAGATTGACAACGAGCATAGTTTTCAGAAAGTAATTCAAGCACGCTTTTCAAGTGCGGGCGCTTCACTCTCGCCTGAATTGTTTAAGTGACCAGATTTTAAGTCGTTTAAAACGCCAGCTAATTCACTGTTGGCATTCCAGCTCAAGAAACCACCTTGGCTCGCAACGATTTCCTGAAGCGCCTTTTTAAAGGCCGGGCCAAGATCAGCGCGTTCGAGCGCGTAGGCCACATTTGCCGACAAGAAGCCGAGTTTATCGCCACAGTCATATGTTGTTCCGTCAAATTTCAAACCATGAAATGGTTGGCGCTCCATCAAACGAATCATTGCATCGGTAATTTGAATTTCACCTCCTGAACCTGGTTCCTGCTTTTCTATCTCTGCAAAAATTTCGGGCTGTAAAATATAGCGTCCAGAGATGATGAGATTTGAAGGCGGATTGGCTTTTGGTTTTTCAACCATTGCATTGATTGTGAAATGATTGTCCTTCCAGTCTGTAGGCCCAACCACGCCGTAGCGGTGCAACTGTTCAGCTGGTGCTTCTTCAACCGCAATCACATTGCCGCCACCGCGCTGATGGTAAACATCCACCATTTGCTTCATGCAGCTGGGTGCGGCGTTGATGATCATATCTGGCAGCAAAACGGCAAATGGTTCATCACCCACAATGTTGCGTGCACACCAGATTGCATGGCCCAAGCCTAATGGCTCTTGTTGGCGGGTAAAGCTGGTTTGGCCTGCACCGGGCAAATCTTCTTCGAGCAGCGTCAGTGATTCTGATTTGCCGCGCTTGCGCAGTGTTGTTTCAAGCTCGTATTGTTTGTCGAAATGATCTTCGATCACACCCTTGTTGCGGCCTGTCACAAAAATCAAATGTTCAATGCCTGCTTCACGCGCTTCGTCGACCACGATTTGAATAAGTGGGCGATCCACCACTGTCAGCATTTCCTTTGGCATCGCTTTAGTGGCTGGCAGGAAACGTGTGCCGAGGCCAGCGACAGGGAATATGGCTTTTCTGATTGGGCGGGTCATCTTAAGGGAACCTTAAACATAGTGGCGCGGGCCACGGATATTGCAACTTCTATAACAGAGTTTAAACTAACAAGTTCCATATGAATACAAATTTCAAGCTTCGCATAAGTAAAGATGGAGACAACAAATGGCAGTTTTGGTGACAGGTGGCGCAGGTTACATCGGCAGCCACATGGTTTTGGCGCTCACTGATGCCGGCCACGACGTTGTGGTGCTTGATAACCTTACAACTGGTTTTGCGTGGGCTATCGCGCCACAAGCCAAATTGGTTGAAGGCGATATTGGTGATGAAGCGCTGGTTGAGCAAATCATCAATGACCACAATGTGGATGCCGTTGTGCATTTTGCGGGTTCTATTGTTGTACCGGAATCTGTTTCTGATCCGTTGGGCTATTATCTCAACAATACAGTAAAATCGCGTGCTTTGATGGCAGCTGTTGTCAAAGCAGGGGTCAAGAATTTCATTTTTTCATCCACTGCTGCGGTTTACGGAAATCCTAAAACCCAACCTGTATTCGAAACTGAATTGCCAGCGCCCATTTCGCCTTACGGCACATCAAAATTGATGACTGAGCTGATGTTGCGTGACTCACATTTCGCTTATGGTTTGAACTATGTGGCTTTACGTTACTTCAATGTGGCGGGTGCTGATCCCAAAGGGCGTTCAGGTCAATCAACACCGCGTGCAACACATCTCATTAAAGTGGCTTGCCAGACAGCTTTGGGGCAACGCGCCTCGATGGATGTCTACGGCACAGATTACGATACGCCTGATGGCACATGTTTGCGCGACTATATTCACGTGAGCGACTTGATATCGGCGCATATGGATGCATTGGCGCATCTGCGTAAAGGTGGCGAAAGTGGTATTTTCAATTGCGGTTATGGCAAGGGATATTCAGTTCTTGAAGTTATCAATGCTGTGGAAAAAGCATATGGTGGCCCGGTCAACAAAAAATTGGTTCCGCGCCGGGCTGGTGATCCAGCAGCGATTGTGGCTGGTGCAACACGCGTGCGTGAGGTGTTGGGTTGGCAACCAAACCATGCCGATCTGGACTTTATTGTCGCATCCGCGCTCGCTTGGGAAAAACACCTGGAACGCCGTAACTCTGCCTAATCCTTAACACAATTTCGCGCTTCACCATTAGCTGGTAGTTACTTTTTCCGACGCCATGTTGGCGATTCGGTGGGGAATTAAATGCGCAAATTATTTGGATTAGCTTTAGCGGCGGTTTTGTTGTTTGGACCACAGGCAGCATTTGCTGATGCCAAGTTTGAAGCGTTTATTCAAACGCTCTGGCCACGGGTTAAAGCTGCTGGCTATACACGCGAGCTTTTCGATCAAGCCTTTGCTGGCATCACTGAGCCTGATGCAGCAGTCATCAGACTTGCTAACACGCAACCTGAATTCAAAATTGCCACGGGCGATTATCTCGGCACCGCTGTGACGCCCGCGCGGATAGAAACCGGTAAAGCAATGGCCGTTGCTAATGAAGCTTTGCTCAAGGCTATCGAGAGAAAATATGGTGTTGATCGCTATACTGTTCTTGGCATTTGGGGAATGGAATCAAATTTTGGCAAAGACCAAGGCTCAATGAGCGTAATGCGCTCGCTTGCTACGCTGATCTACAATGGAAACAAAAAAGAATACGCCAAAGTTCAGTTGCTTTCGGCATTTCGAATATTGAAAACGGGTGCTCGCAATCCAAACAATTTCGTCGGCTCGTGGGCAGGGGCGATGGGGCACACGCAGTTTATCCCATCTTCATATGTGTCCTACGCTGTCGATTGGAACGGTGACGGCAAGCGTGATCTTTGGGGATCGAAGGAAGATGCTTTGGCATCGACCGCTCATTATCTTGCAAAAGCGGGATGGAAAATTGATAGGCCTTGGGGTTGGGAGGTTCAACTGCCAGCGAATTTTGATCGCACTTTGATAGGGCGTCAACACTGGCGGCCAGTTTCAGAATGGATGAAATTGGGCATTGTGCCTGTTGGTGTTAAATCATTCAGCGCGCCACAAGCTGACGCTTTTGTTGTAATACCGCAAACCATCAACGGTCCGGTGTTTTTAGTGACACGCAATTTCATGGCTATCATGGATTACAATCAGTCACATTCTTATGCTCTTGCGGTTGGCCATTTGGGCGACCGAATTCGTGGCCTGTCTCCGTTTCAAGCCAGTTGGCCAAGTGCCGCTGTTGATCTTAATCCATCGCAGCGTGTGGAATTGCAGAAGCGTTTGAATGCGATGGGTATTCAAACTGGAGGTGCTGCAGATGGACGCTTTGGTGCGCAGACATATGAAGCGGTGCTGATGTTCCAAAAGAAAAAAGGCCTCGCCCTTGATGGTCAGCCAACGTTGAAGATACTTGAGCTGCTGCGCAAGGGCGGCTAGATTTGACGTATGGGTTTATTTAACATTGCCTTTGTGTCGTCATTCCCGCGCAGGCGGGAAATCAACTTTGAGCTTCGCAAGCTGCTTAAAGCAAGTTGCGTTCTCGTCTGCGCGGGAATGACAGTTGTTTTGGTATTGTTAACGGCGCAATGCAGCTATTCATTTGCGCAAGACTCTGTTCCCGCAATCGGTTCAGCTGCAACTGAGGCAACCACAGCTGTGGAGACGACAGCAGCAGTTGACGATGTAAAGCGCATCCTCGTCGTCGGAGACGAGATGGGCGGTGGCATGGGCGGCGGGCTTACGCGCCTGACTGCAAATGATCCCACATTTGAAATCGTGAACCGTTTTAGTGAGGCTTCAGCATTGGCGAGGCCTGACCGCTATGATTGGGCTGCCTCCATTCCAAAAATAATGGAAGGTAAAGATTTTTCGGCAGCTGTTGTCTTGATTGGTTTAAATGATCGTCAGGATATCCGAACGTCCGCTGGATCATTGGCGTTCAATTCGCCTGAATGGATTGCGGCCTATAAAGCAAATGTTGATGCATTGATTGACGCTTTATTGGCGCAGAACGTTAAAGTTATCTGGCTCGGCCAACCGCCAATGGGCGATGCTGCTTACGATGCTGATATGCAGATGATTGCGGCTTTGCAAAAAGAACGTGCGCTGGCCAAGGGTGTTAAATTTGTTGATTTGCGTACGCCGTTCTTGGGGCCCGATGGGAAATATAGCGCGAGAGGCCCAGATGATTCTGGTGTCGATCAGAAGCTGCGCCAGAATGATGGCGTTACATTTTTCAGGCTGGGCAATAACCGGATTGGCCAGATTGTATTGCAAGCTTTAAAAGAAGATCCAGTTGCGCCAGCAGTTGAAACTGTAAGTGTTGCACCCGGTAAAGAAGATGCGCCAGCTCCGGTTGAACGGGAAGAACCCGGGCCAGTTTTTGCGCAGGAGGATCAGAACGGTCAACCCGTTTTGCATTCAGGCGGTGATGTGATTGCAATGGTCGCCAATGAAAACGCAAACGCTGCCGCCATTTCGGCCAGCTCAATTGGTGTTGCGGCAGCGGCAGGATCTGCTGCAGAAAAAATGTTTACGGTGGGCATAGCACCACCTGCTCCGGTCGGGCGATTTGATGATTTTACATATGTTGCGCCATAGGCAAAGGCGCGCGCGGTTACCTCGGCAATGTAGTCTCACCCATCAGATATTCATCAACGGCGTGTGCTGCTTGCCTGCCCTCGCGGATGGCCCAGACGACCAATGATTGGCCGCGGCGCATATCGCCTGCGCTGAAGATTTTATCGACGGTGGTTTTGTAATCTTTCACGTTTGCTTCGACGTTACCGCGCGGATCAAGCTTTAGCCCAAGGTTCTTCAACATGCCGTCTTGAACAGGATGTACAAAGCCCATGGCGAGCAGAACGAGATCGGCTTTAAGATCAAACTCAGTTCCCGCTACTGGTTTAAAATCTGGGCCTGACCTAGCGCATTTCAAGGTTTTTACTTCCCCGCCATTGCCTTCGAGAGCAATTGTAGCTACGGCGAAATCTCTGATCGCACCTTCGGCTTGCGAAGATGATGTGCGCATTTTCATTGGCCAATTTGGCCAGGTGAGTTCCTTGTTTTCCTTTTCAGGAGGTGCAGGCATGATTTCAATTTGGGTCACGCTCAATGCACCTTGGCGAATGGAAGTGCCGATGCAGTCCGAACCTGTATCGCCACCACCAACTACAACAACGTGCTTGCCTGTGGCTTGGATGGGGCGATTGTCCAGTGGACTTTCCTTGCTCACGCGGCGATTTTGCTGCGGCAAGAAATCCATCGCAAAATGAACGCCGGAAAGTTCACGGCCAGGGATTGGCAGATCGCGCGGTTTTTCCGAACCACCTGTCAGCAACACGGCATCAAATGAATCCACCAACTGTTTGGCATCCTGCGTCACGCCAATATGTGCGCCATAATGAAAAGTCACACCTTCGGCTTCCATTTGCGAAACACGGCGATCAATCAAATGCTTTTCCATCTTGAAATCAGGAATGCCGTAACGCATCAAGCCGCCGGCCTTGGAATTCTTTTCAAACAAATGCACATCATGGCCAGCGCGCGCCAGTTGTTGTGCAGCCGCCAAGCCTGCGGGGCCTGATCCCACAACGGCGATTTTTTTCCCCGTTTTCTCAGCAGCGAGTAGTGGCTTGATCCAGCCATTTTCCCAAGCCTTATCGACAATCGCGCATTCAATCGTTTTGATCGCAACAGGATTATCATCAATGTTCAGCGTACAAGCCGTTTCGCAAGGGGCCGGGCACACACGACCCGTGAATTCAGGAAAATTATTGGTGCTGTGGAGATTGCGCGATGCCTCTTCCCACGAGTCATTATAAACCAGATCATTCCAATCGGGGATTTGATTGTTCACCGGGCAACCCGTATGGCAATAAGGAATGCCGCAATTCATGCAGCGCGCCGCTTGGTTTTTCGTCGCGCCATCACCCAATGGAATCAAGAACTCGTTGTAATTGCGAACGCGGTCCGCCGCTGGCGCATATTTGCGCTCTTGGCGGTCGATTTCCATAAAGCCTGTGATTTTACCCATGGTTGATACCTTTAATGATTTATGATATACATTGGAGAAGATGTATATCCATGGAGGATGTGATGAAAGTTTCGAAATGGGGCAATAGTCTGGCGATCCGGTTGCCCGTCGATCTGGTTGAAAAACTTGGCGTAAAGGAAGGCGACGAACTTTATTCCATACCCGGAATGAGCGAGGAGCCTGTGGTGAAAATTGCAAAGAAAATCACAAGAGAAGAACGCTTGGTGCGCCTTGCCGAGTTCCGCAAGACGGTAAAATGGCCTGAGGACTACAAATTTGATCGCGACGAAGCAAATTCTCGTGGAAACTAAGTTCTTCCTCGACTCCAATGTCCTTGTGTATTTGGTTGGAGATGACCCCGAGAAAGCGGCAAAGGCGGAACAGCTTCTGCGCCAAGAACACACGATAAGCGTCCAAGTCTTAAACGAGTTTGCACGTGTTGCACGATACAAACTCAAGATCGAATGGCTTATTGTTGAAGAAACCTTGGCAGCAGCAACGGAGTTCTGCACCGTCGTTCCGTTAACTTTAGACGTCCATACTCGTGCCATCGATCTCTGCAAAAACCACATGATCAGCATATTTGATGCAAATATTGTTGCTGCTGCGGAATTCGCCAATTGCGAAATTCTGTATTCAGAAGACCTCGGCCATGGCCAAAAGATTGGCCGAATTGGCGTAGTCAATCCGTTTGCTCCAGAATGGCCCAACTTCACGCGCTCCTTTTAACGCCAACAGTCATGCCATTGCTTGTCTCTTGCGCCTTCTCCAAATCAGCCAAAGCACGTGCATATTCAACGGGCATGACTTTCACGAACAAAGGCAAATAATGTGCCCAGTTGTCGATGATGGTTTTGGCTTTGGTGGAGCCTGTGTATTTCAGATGACGGCCGAGCAATTCGAAGATGCGGGTGGCGTCGTGCTTGTCCATGCCGCTGGTGATATCTACCAGACCATGTGATTCAAGATCGCCACCATGATGTTGATGCTTCTCAATCAGCTCTTCTTCTTCCGGCACGGGTTGCAAATCAACCATGGACAAGTTGCAGCGCTTCTCGAAACTCTTATCTTCATCGAGAACATAAGCCACACCGCCAGACATGCCAGCAGCAAAGTTGCGGCCGGTATCGCCGATCACCAATACGCAACCGCCTGTCATGTATTCGCAGCCATGGTCGCCGACACCTTCAACAACGGCCACAGCGCCAGAGTTGCGCACGGCAAAACGCTCGCCCGCTACACCTCGGAAATAGGCTTCGCCAGTGATTGCACCGTAAAGTACGGTGTTTCCAACGATGATGGATTTATCAGCGGCAAAGCCGATATTATCTTGCGGCTTGATGATGATCTTGCCGCCAGAAAGGCCTTTGCCCACATAGTCATTACCTTCGCCAGTCAGATCTAGCGTTACGCCGTGTGCGGCCCAAGCGCCAAAGCTTTGGCCGGATGTGCCCTTCAGCTTTACCATGATTGTATCTTCGGCCAAGCCAGCGTGGCCATAAGCTTTGGCCACTTCACCAGAGAGCATAGCGCCTGCGGTTCTGTCGGAGTTTCTAATATCAGTTTCGATGACAACAGCTTTGCCCTCAAGCAAAGCGGGCGCTGCCTTCTCGATCAACTTGCGATCAAGAATTTTATCGATGCCATGGTCTTGAACGCCCACACGTTTTGTGGCCACCGGGCTGTTTACATCGGCTTTGGCAAAAAGTCTGGTGAAGTCGAGGCCCTTGGCTTTCCAATGGGTAATGGCCTTTTTGGTGTCGAGCCATTCGGTGGCTCCAATCAGTTCATCATAAGTCTTGATGCCCATATATGCCATCAGGCCGCGCAATTCTTCAGCAACAAAGAAGAAGAAGTTGATCACGTGTTCTGGTTGGCCCTTGAAGCGCTTGCGGAGTTCAGGGTCTTGCGTGGCAACGCCAACGGGGCAAGTATTCAAATGGCATTTGCGCATCATGATGCAACCCGCAGCGATAAGCGGCGCTGTGGCAAAACCGATTTCATCAGCACCAAGCAATGCCGCAATTAAAACGTCACGACCAGAACGAATGCCGCCATCGGCTTGCACGGCGATACGGCCACGCAAATCGTTGGCCACGAGCGTCTGTTGTGTTTCAGCCAACCCAATTTCCCATGGCGAGCCAGCATGTTTGATGGATGTAAGTGGCGATGCGCCCGTGCCGCCCTCATAACCAGAGATCGTCACGTGATCCGCATGGGCTTTGGAGACGCCAGCAGCCACAGTGCCAACGCCTACTTCGGACACAAGCTTCACCGACACTTGGCCAGCGGGGTTTACGTTTTTTAAATCATAAATCAGCTGCGCCAGATCTTCGATTGAATAAATGTCATGATGTGGTGGTGGCGAGATGAGGCCAACACCCGGTGTAGAGTGGCGCACTTTTGCAATCGTTGAGTCAACCTTATGGCCGGGCAGCTGTCCGCCCTCGCCAGGTTTTGCACCTTGCGCCATTTTAATTTGCATCATGTCGGAGTTGACGAGATATTCTGTCGTCACGCCAAAGCGACCGCTTGCCACCTGCTTGATGGCCGAGCGCATAGAATCACCATTGGGCAATTTCACAAAGCGATCAGGCTCTTCACCACCTTCGCCTGTGTTGGATTTACCGCCGATGCGGTTCATGGCGATGGCAATGGTGGTGTGCGCCTCGCGGCTGATGGAGCCATAAGACATGGCACCAGATGAGAAGCGCTTGACAATCTCTTTGGCGGCTTCAACTTGATCCATCTCAATGGGTTGCTTACCCATTTCTTCAGCGCTCTTCACGCGGAACAGGCCACGAATGGTTTTGAGGCGCTCGTTCTGCTCGTTGATGAGGCGGGCATATTCTTTGTATTTTTCAGAAGAGTTTCCGCGCACAGCATGTTGCAGTGATGAAACGGTTTCAGACGTCCACACATGGGCTTCACCGCGCATGCGCTGGGCATAGTCGCCGCCGATGTCGAGGGTGGTTGAAAGAACGGGGTTCAGCCCAAATGCATCTTCATGGCGACGGAACGTTTCTTCGGCAATTTCAGCAAGGCCCACACCTTCAATCTGCGTGGCTGTGCCCGTGAAATACTTCTTCACAAATTCTGTCGACAAGCCAATGGCATCAAAAATCTGTGCACCGCAATAGGATTGATAAGTGCTGATGCCCATTTTGGACATAACTTTGAGAATGCCTTTATCAACGGCCTTTATGTAACGCTTCACAGCTTCATAAGCGCTGATTTTTTCATCTAATGTTGGAAGCAAAGCGTCAAGCGTTTCAAAAGCCAGATATGGGTTGATCGCTTCGGCGCCATAGCCTGCGAGCGTGCAGAACTGGTGCACTTCGCGCGGTTCACCTGATTCAACCACCAGTCCCACAAGTGTACGCAGACCCTTGCGGATCAAGTGATGATGCGTAGCAGACGTGGCCAGCAATGCTGAAATTGGAATGCGTTCGGCGGATACCGCACGGTCAGATAAAATGATGATGTTATAGCCATCATTCACAGCCCGCTCGGCTTGTGCACACACACTATCCAAAGCCGCTTCCATATATTCAGCGCCGTTGGCTACGTCATAAGTAATATCGATGGTGACAGTGCGGAATGGATTTTCGCGCACGGTACCGATGTTGCGAATGCGCTCTAGTTCTTCGTTGGTGAGAATAGGCTGCGCCACTTCAAGGCGCATATGCTTTGAGGTGCCTTTAAGGTCGAGCAGGTTCGGGCGCGGGCCGATGAATGACACGAGCGACATCACCAACTCTTCACGGATTGGATCAATCGGCGGGTTGGTGACTTGCGCAAAGTTTTGCTTGAAATACGTATCAAGCATTTTCGAGCGATCAGACAGTGCCGAGATTGGCGCGTCATTGCCCATCGAGCCCACGGCTTCTTGGCCAGTTGATGCCATTGGCGACATCAATACAGCCAGATCTTCCTTCGTGTAACCAAAGGCTTGTTGACGATCGAGCAATGGCACAGTGATCTTAGGACGCGCGGTTTTTGCCTTTGGCATATCGCGCAGCACAACTTGGGTTTTCTTCAGCCAATCTTTGTAGGGATGAGCCGATGACAAATCCTTTTTCAAATCCTCATCGGAAATGATCTTCTTCTTATCCAGATCAATCAGCAACATCTTGCCTGGCTGCAAGCGCCACTTATGGGTGATCTTGGATTCATCAAAAGGTAGCACACCCATTTCTGAAGCTAGCAAAACATGGCCGTCATCTGTCAACAAATAACGCGAAGGCCTGAGGCCGTTGCGGTCCAAAGTGGCACCGATCACTTTGCCATCGGTAAACACCATGGCGGCGGGGCCGTCCCATGGTTCCATGATGGCGGCATGATGTTCATAGAATGCACGGCGATCTTCATCCATTAATGGATTACCAGCCCAAGCTTCAGGGATCAGCATCATCATGGCATGGGGCAGGGAATAGCCACCCATATAGAGCAGCTCTAAAGCGTTATCGAAACATGCAGTGTCGGATTGGCCTTCATAAGAAATCGGCCAGAGCTTGGACAAATCTTCACCCAGCACATCAGATTTCATATTGGCTTGGCGAGCGGCCATCCAGTTATAGTTGCCGCGCACGGTGTTGATTTCACCATTGTGACACACAAACCGGTAAGGGTGGGCCAGTGGCCAAGACGGAAACGTGTTGGTAGAGAAGCGTTGATGCACAAGTGCAAATGCAGATGTCACGCGCTCATCCAGCAAGTCGACGTAATATTCCGAAACGTCTTTGCCGAGCACGAGGCCTTTATAAACCACAGTGCGGCACGAAACCGATACAGGATAATAAGTGCGCGCCTTGGTGCCCAGCACTTCCATCACGCGGTTTGAAACAACTTTGCGGCACACAAAAAGCTTGCGCTCAAAATGCGCTTCATCACGAATGGTCGGGCCTTTGCCGAGGAACACTTGGCGGTGCATTGGCTCGGTGTCTTTGACCGAATAGCCAAGCACGGATGAGTTTACGGGCACATCACGCCAGCCTAAAACTTTCAAACCTTCTTCGCGCGCCGTTTCCCACCAGATGCGTTCAATATCCTGGCGGTAAAGCGGTTCGCGCGGCATGAACAAGAAGCCCACGCCATATTGACCCGAGGCAGGCAGTTCAAAGCCTAAACGCTTGGCATCGGCAGCATAGTATTCGTGTGGAATCTGGATCAAAATGCCAGCGCCATCGCCAGCCTTCGGATCAGCACCCACAGCACCGCGGTGTTCCAGGTTTTTGAGGATCAGCAGACCTTTGGAGACTATGTCATGGCTTTTCTTGTTGTTGATGTTGGCATAAAGGCCAATGCCACAAGCATCATGCTCATTGCGTGGATCATAAAGCCCATGGGCCGGCTTCATGCCTTCTGGCAGAAATGCGGGTGCGTTCATGATCTCAGGCTCCTATATAGGTCAACTCTATTGACTTATATTTATGCCACTTGAGGAAGTTTAGCGCAAGTAAAGAATCATTTTGGAGCGAAAATCGAAATATTATTGCGTGAATTATTTTTTAAGTATGATTTTCCAGTGTCCAAAACTAGGTTACTCTGGGCCCAACTAGTGAACCTTAAACGTCTGGCTCTTCTTGACCACCAAAGTGGAAATACATTTGCCGCTGGCATCGGTCAGTTCCCAAACATGTTTGGTGTAAGTCGACTGCACATAAGATTGCCCCGCGCCCAAGGATTCGTACATTTTTCTTCCACCGGTGAACGTGTACCAAATGACATTGACGGTGCCTGACGTGTTGTTTTCAAACGTCACATCAACCACGTGGTTCGATGGCAACGACTTGTGTGGCCCGCAGCCAGCAAAAGCTGAGGTTGATAGAGCTGCAAAGCAAATGGCTGTCGATAATGCCAAAAAGCTATTCATGTTGATCCTGAATGTCGAATTTAACGGCATATAATCTATTGTCTTAATGATTACGGCTTTTATCACTGCGTCACACAGCAAAACATATTTTTGGTTGTAAGCTATTCAACTTAACCGTTTATAATTGTTTTTGCGGTTAATTTGCAAACGCAATGTTCTGCAAAGCAGAGTTGCAATGCAGGGGGCATTTATGAAAAGCAAATCTTTCGATTGGACGCCAACGCGCGGTCTGAGTGGCCTTGAAGATATTTTATTTGTTCCCGATCTCATTGTCCATTTTGGAGCGGGCCCAGAATTTGATGACGGCATTATTTATCACCAGATCAGGTCATTGTTTGACGAGGCTATAATTCTGGGTTGCAGTAGTGGTGGACATATCGGAGATGGGAACATTCTCGATAGCGGTGCTACGGGTCTTGCTCTTAAATTTGACGCAACAAAACTGAATTTTGCCTCGGTGCCAATCGCTGCCAGTGAACAATCTTTTGATGTCGGGCGTAGCCTGGGACATTCCCTAGCCAGTTCTGATTTAGCCGGAATTTTTATTCTCTCGGACGGCATCGATGTGAACGGAGACGACCTGTTGGCGGGGGTTAACAGTGTCATTGGTTCAAATGTTGTCGTTGGCGGCGGTATGGCGGCAGACGGTGCCCATTTTAAAAAGACGCGGGTTAGTGCCAATAATTTGCCACAATCAAACCTGGTCGCAGCTGTCGGTTTCTATGGCAACAAGATATTCCTTCAAAGCCATTTCAATGGTGGTTGGAAGCGCACCGGTTCGCAGATGAAAATCACCTTGTCTAAAAACAACATTGCTTATGACTTTGATGACCAAACTGCGCTGCGCGTTTATGAGAGCCGTCTCGGATTTGAAGCCAAAAATCTTCCGATGAGCGGATTAAGGTTTCCGATATTGGTAAGCGATCCTTTGCGATCAAAAAAGCCACTGGTGCGGACACTGCTTGGGATAGACCGCGAAACGGAATGTATGACTTTTGCAGGTAATGTGCCGATGGGTTGGGACGCAGAGATCATGCATGCTGATTTAACCGACCTGATCGATGCCGCAGGACAAGTTGCTGCAGAAACGATGTCGCCTCATCTGCCAGTACCTGAAGCTTCAATACTTGTGAGCTGCATTGGCCGACGTTTGGTTTTCGATGACAAAGTAGATCTAGAAGTTGCAAAGATGCGCGAAATTTTTCCAAAGGCCATGCCAATGACCGGCTTCTACTCTTACGGAGAGTTTGCAAAGAGCAAGGATAAGGAAACAACTCATTTGCTGAATCAAGCGATTACCAGTTTCTCCATGAGTGAAACTTTGTAAAATCACTGCGGGTAATGATCTGATCGTTCCACGCGATGGACGATCGCACTTACTCCAGTTTACTATTTTATTTCCGCGTTGAACGTCTAAATAAGGCGCTTAACAGGAGAGCTCCCCATCATGAAAATCAACATCATCACCGGCGGAAGCCGCGGGCTAGGGCGCAGCATGGCGCTTCACCTTGCTGACAAGCGCCAAGACTCAATTATTACGTATCACGCGAACAAGGCTGCGGCTGATGAGGTGGTTGCGGCCATTGAAGCCAGGGGTGCCAAGGCCGTGGCCTTGAAGCTTGATGTTACACAGGCTTCAACTTTCGATGCTTTTGCTGACGATGTTAAAAGGACTCTGTCCGCAACATGGAAGCGCGAAACATTTGATCATCTCGTCAATAATGCTGGGTCAGGGGTTGGCGTTACGATAGCTGAGACCAGCGAAGCGCAGTTTGATGCAATGATGAATGAGCATATCAAAGGGCCATATTTTCTCACACAAAAGCTTTTGCCACTAATGGTCGATGGTGGACGTATCATCAATGTGTCTTCGGGCCTTGCGCGCTTCTCATTCCCCAGCCGTGCACCATATGCAATCATGAAGGGCGCTGTTGAAGTGTTCACGCGCTATCTGGCCAAGGAACTGGGGCCACGTGGGATCACCGCCAACACCTTGGCACCTGGTGCCATTGCTACAGATTTTGGCGGTGGCAATACACGGGACAATCCGCAAATGCGCACAATGCTCAGTGGACAAACGGCCTTGGGTCGTGTGGGTGAGGCTGATGATATCGGCGCATTGGCAGCTGCGATGCTGAGTGATGATTTCCGCTGGGTCAATGGCCAGCGGATTGAAGCTTCAGGTGGATTTATGTTGTAAATGAATAAGGGCCAGCCAATAAGCTGGCCTTTTCTTTTTTGGGTTAAAGGCGCAAAATAATCGAATGAGCAAGCCAATCATTCATTCGTTCTTCGATGAGCCCACAAACACCGTAAGTTATCTTGTGGCCGACCCCGCAACAGAGCAGGCTGTCGTGATTGATCCGGTACTGAATTACGATCACAAATCTGGTGAGGCTTCAGTTGCCTCGGCTGATGCAATACTGCTCAAAGCCGCGGAAGAAAAATTCACCATTGCGCTGGTTCTTGAAACTCACGTGCATGCCGATCATCTTTCCGGTGCGCCATACATCAAGCTCAAGACAGGTGCGAAGGTGGCGATTGGTGAGCACATCAAAGATGTGCAACAAATATTTCGGCCGATTTTCAATGCGATGGATGTTTCGGGCGAGGGCAGTGAGTTTGATATTCTGTTTGGAGATGGCGATCATTTCAAAGTCGGCACTCTTGATGTTGAAGTGATTGCCACGCCCGGCCATACACCCGCGTGTGTATCCTATAAAATTGGCGATGCTGTGTTTGTGGGTGACACATTATTCATGCCAGACTATGGCACGGCACGTGCAGACTTTCCGGGCGGGGATGCACGGCTCCTCTACCGCTCGATTCACCGCCTCCTTTCCTTGCCACCTGAAACGCGCCTTTTCATGTGTCATGATTATTTGCCGAAAGACGGTCGTGACAAATTTATTTGGGAAAGCACAGTGGCTGAGGAACGCGCGGCTAACGTACACGTTCACGCTGGCGTGTCAGAAGACGAATATGTAGCCATGCGTCAAGCCCGCGATAAGACACTTTCGGCGCCCACACTATTGTTGCCATCAATCCAGGTGAATATGCGCGCCGGAAAACTGCCGCCTGCCGACAGCAATGGCGTGCAATACATCAAAGTGCCCGTGAAAATAATTCCCAACGCGGCGTGACATAATTTCATCACACGCCGATAAGGTTTTCAGCTAGATTGGCTTTCCTAATTGGAGACCATCATGAATTTCGCATCTGATAATGTTTATGGCGTTGACCCCCGCATCATGCAGGCCATGGTGGATGCGAACCAGGGGACTGATGTTTCCTATTGCCATGATGATGGTGCCAAAAAATCTGAAGAACGATTAAGCCATATATTTGAAAAAGAGGTTAAATCTTTTCTGGTCGTGAATGGTACGGGCGCTAATAGCTTGGCGCTTTCGGCCATGTGCCCGCCATTTGGTGGCGTTCTCTGCCATGAAACGGCTCACATCAATACTGATGAATGTAATGCGCCTGAACTGTTCACGGGCGGCGCGAAGCTGATCACATTGCCCGGCGAAAATGCAAAGATTACCCCTCACACTGTCACAGAAAAGCTGAAACAATTTGTGCATGGTGAACATGGCGCAAAGCTATCAGCACTATCAATTACGAATGCAACAGAGCTAGGCACGGTTTATACATCTGCTGAAATCAAAGCGCTGGCCGACACGGTAAAACCACACGGCATGAAGATGCATATGGATGGTGCACGATTTGCCAATGCGCTCGTTAGCCTTGGCTGCACACCAGCAGAGATGACGTGGAAAGCTGGCGTTGATGTTTTGTCGTTTGGAGGCACAAAGAATGGCGGCATGTTGCTTGAGGCCGTGGTGTTTTTTGATACGTCACTGGCCGAAGATTTTTTGTATCGCCGCAAGCGGGCAGGGCAGTTGATTTCCAAGAGCCGATACATGTCCGCGCAAATGAATGCGTATTTGCGCGATGATGTGTGGTTGGAAAATGCGCGCCGCGCAAATGATTTGGCGCAAAATTTGGCGCAAGGTCTGCAACAATCAAATCGCATAAAGCTTTCAAACCCTGTGCAAGCCAATGAAGTTTTTGCTTTCATGCCTCGCTCAACTTTTGACAAAACACAGGAGCAGGGCGCTCACTTTTATGAGTGGCCAATGGCGGGCACTCCAGATGATGAAGTGCATTGCCGTTTTGTGTTGTCGTTTGCTACGCCGAAAGAAGATGTTGATCGCTTTGTTAAGCTGGTCAAAGCGATCTAGCGCTTGCCATAGCTGCTGATCACGAAACCGTGATAACAACCCCACCCAATAGTTGACGCGCATGTGATTTTTAGTTGAATTTACAATCTGCCATAGAGTGGTTGTTCCCAATTCAACGGAGTTACCAAAATGAACATCGCAAGACGTAATGCCCTTCTTCTCATCGCTGGCGCAGTGACAGCCACACTTTCAACAATGCCAGCCGCACAAGCTGCAGGCAAAGAAAAATGCTTTGGTGTGGCTCTGGCTGGCCAAAATGATTGCGCCGCGGGTGCAGGCACATCATGCGCTGGCACGTCTACGAAGGACTATCAAGGCAATTCCTGGAAATACGTTCCAGCTGGCACATGTAAGACAATCAAGACACCAAAGGGCCATGGCTCGTTAACTGCTATCTAAGCAAATCTGGTTAAACAATTCGGCCAGAGTGCAGTATAAGTGCCTCTGGCCAATTTTTTATGACAAAGGTTTTTCATGTCGCGCCCTATAAAAATCCCTGCCCGTGGCGGCATTGGCCTGAAGGGCGAGCATTACAGATCAATACTCGAAACCAAACCTGATCTTGGTTTTTTTGAAATCCATGCTGAGAATTACATGGGTGATGGTGGCTTGCCTCATGCCTCTCTCACCTCCATTCGTGAAACCTATCCTCTTTCACTGCACGGTGTTGGTCTTTCCATCGGCGGGGCAAAGCCGCTCGACCAAGAACATCTGGCGCGTTTGAAGGCGCTGAGTGATCGCTATGAGCCTGGCTTGTTTTCTGAGCACCTCGCTTGGTCCACGCATGATGTTGGTTATCTCAGCGATCTTTTACCACTGCCCTACACGTCTGAAACATTGGCCCGGGTGTGTGACCATGTTGATGAAACACAAAGCTATGTTGGGCGGCAAATGCTGCTCGAAAATCCCTCGAGCTATTTGACTTTTGATGACAGCACGATGGATGAAGCCGAATTCATTTCTGAAATTGTAAAGCGCACGGGCTGCGGCCTGCTTCTCGATATCAACAATGTTTATATCTCTGCGCATAACATCAAAATCAGCGCGCAGGCCTATCTTGCTGCTTACCCATTGCAGCATGTGCAGGAGATTCACTTGGCTGGCCACACTGAAACCAAGGATGATGCGGGGTTGTCAGTGATCATTGATGATCATGCAGGCCCTGTTGTTGAAGGCGTGTGGGATTTGTTTGCTTACACCATTGCAAAAACTGGCCCGCTTCCGGTTCTCATCGAGCGTGACGATAATGTGCCAGCACTTCAAGAGCTGGTGGACGAAGCGCATTTCGCCGACGGTATTTTGCACCGTCAGTTGGCCGGTGCTGCTTGATGCGCGAAGCTGAATTTGCCAACGCTATCGGTACACTTGATCAGTCGGTTCCTCATCCGCGCTTTGCAATTTACCGAAACAATGTTGCATCAGCGCTGACCAATTCGTTGCGCGTGCGTTACCCCATTGTTGAGCAATTGGTGGGCCGCGAATTTTTTGCCGCAATGTGCCGCGATTTCATCGCAAACAATAAACCAGACTCTGCGATGTTGGTTGGCTATGGCGCGCACTTTCCTGAATTTGTTTCAGGTTTTGAGCCTGCTGAACCAGTTCCCTATCTTGCTGATGTTGCCAGATT
The DNA here is from genome assembly GCA_964244815.1 of uncultured Aestuariivirga sp. Classification (GTDB taxonomy): domain Bacteria; phylum Pseudomonadota; class Alphaproteobacteria; order Rhizobiales; family Aestuariivirgaceae; genus Aestuariivirga. The sequence continues at coordinate 45,256 of CAXTKH010000020.1, forward strand.
GGAATCTGCTTGGTGGGTGGCCTATCACGCGGCTGATACCGCACCTCTCAATAGAGATGCTTTAGCCGCCTTGGCACCCGAAGCTTGGGGCGAAACCCGTCTTCGATTTCTACCTTACGTGAAAGTTTTGAGTTTTGATTATTCAGCCGTTTCAATCTGGCGTGCGCATCTTAATGATGGGCTCACTATGCCTTCATTGGTGAGTAAACCCGAATATGTTTTAATTCACCGCGAGGGCACGCAGGTTTTGGTTCACACACTCAACCAAGATATGCACATGTTTCTTGAAGCGCTGGCACAAGGCGGAACGCTTCTTGATGCTTATGAACTTGCCTCTGATAACAACGATGCATTTGATGTTGTCGCAGCTGTGCAGCAACTCCTTCAACTTAATATCATTGCGGAACTTTATTGATGAACAGATTTATCTTCTCGAACATTCGCTTGTTTGAAATGATCCCGCATTGGTTTCATGCTTTGCTGGCACGCGTGGCAATAGCACTCGTGTTCTGGAATTCAGGCCGCACCAAAGTTCCCGATTGGAATTTCTTTGCCGTCAATGAAACGACATTGCAGCTATTCACTGAAGATTACAAAGTGCCGTTCTTGTCACCCACGATTGCCGCCTATATGGCGCAAACGGCTGAACATGTGTTTCCGATTCTGCTGATCATCGGTTTGGCTTCGCGCTTCTCAGCGATGGCATTATTGGGCATGACGCTAGTTATCGAAATATTCGTTTATCCCGAAGCCTATGTCATTCATGGAACTTGGGCCGCAATCTTGATTTTCATCATGAAATACGGCCCTGGAATGGTTTCGCTCGATTATTTGTTGGGCAAGAAAAGGTGATCTCGTATTAGATATCACCCACCACGCATTTCTTCGCCAGCGCCTTATATTGTTTCTCAGTAAACAAAATCGGATTGCCGCCTGCAGACGGATCTTTGATTGCCATGGCAGCCACTTCATCAAGGCGCTTCACATCAATGCCAATATCTTTCAGCGCATTTGGAATGCCGATTTCTTTGCGTAGAGCCAATATCCATTTCATGAAGCCATCAAAGCCGCCTTTGATTTCAAGATAGGCCGCAGCGCGCGCAATGTCTTTTTCAATCTTTTTGCGATTTGCTTTCAGCACATATGGCATGATAATGCCATTGAGCATGCCGTGATGTGCGTCGTATAATCCGCCGAACGGATGAGACAGCGCGTGGATCGCCCCAAGCCCGCGTTGAAATGCCGTAGCGCCCATTGATGAAGCAACCAACATGTTGCCACGCGCGTCCATGTCGTTTGGTTTTTTCACAGCCTTGGCCAAGTTTTCTTTTATGAGCAACATGCCTTCAAGACCGACGCCTTTGGCCAGCGGGTTATAGAACGGTGCGCAATAGGCTTCGATGCAATGCGCAAGAGCGTCCATACCTGTGGCAGCGGTCAACTTTGCAGGTAATCCTACTGTCAATTCAGGGTCGAGGATAACAACCTTGGGCATGATAGCCGGATGGAAAATGATTTTCTTTTCGTGCGTTGCGGGATGGGTCACAACACCGGCGCGGCCCACTTCAGAACCGGTGCCTGCTGTGGTCGGCACGGCAATAATCGGCGAAATGCTTTTGGCATCAGCGCGTGTCCACCAATCATCCACATCTTCCAAATCAAACACGGAAATAGTTTGGCCATGCATCAACGCAATCATCTTGCCGATGTCGAGGCCTGAACCACCGCCAAAGGCAATCACCCCATCATGCATTCCAGCTTTATATGCTTTCACGCCGGCGATAATGTTGGCTTCAACAGGATTCGGGCGCACTTCGGAAAACATCTGAACAGCAAGGCCAGCGCTTTTCACATCAGCCACGATGGCTTGAACCATCGGCATATTGGCAAGGCCTGGATCAGTCACAAATAGCGGGCGCTTGATGCCCACGGCTTTGCAATGATCGGCCAGCTCCTTGATGCGGCCTGAGCCAAATTTAATGGCAGTTGGAAAATTAATGTTGCGGTTTGGAATGGTCATGTTTTTCTCTCTTAATAACGTTCGAAGCCGCGCTTCAATTCTAAATCCGTAATGCGGCGGTCAAATTCATATTGTTCCCACTTCGCAGTGTGCACATAATGATCAACCACATCATCGCCCATCGCATCACGTAAGAATTTGGATTTATCCAATAGCTCAGTTGCTTCGCGCAAGGTCTTTGGAATCTCGCGCAGTTTTTGTGCCGCGGAATAAGCGTCACCTGAGAACACAGGCTCCAACTTCATCTTCTTTTCGATGCCGTCCAAACCTGCAGCAATCAGTGCCGCGAAAGCCAGATAGGGGTTTAGATCAGCGCCACCCACTCGGCATTCCACACGGATGGCTTTGGTATCAGCGCCGCAGAGGCGGTAGCCAGCGGTACGGTTATCAAAGCTCCATACAGCTTTGGTTGGTGCAAATGTGCCCACCATGAAGCGCTTGTAAGAGTTGATATAGGGAGCGAGGAAATAAGTGAGCTCAGAGGCATGCGCCAATTGCCCCGCCAAATAATGCTCCATCATCGTCGACATGCCGTGATTGCCGGCTTTGTCAAAGAAGTGCGGAGTTTTGCCGTCAGCTGACCACAGTGATTGATGGATGTGGGATGAATTGCCAGCCATCCCATAATCCCATTTGGCCATAAAGGTGATAGCTTTGCCAAGGCCATAGGCAATTTCCTTGGAGCCGTTTTTTATGATCACATGCGTATCGGCCATGGCCAACGCTTCATCATAACGCACGTTGATTTCTTCTTGGCCCGGGCCCCATTCGCCTTTTGAGTTTTCAACTTGAATGCCTGCACCCGCCAAACCGGTGCGCAAGGCGCGCATATAAACTTCTTCTTTCGAAGTTTGTTGAACGCCATAATCCTCGATGAAATAGGTCGAGGTTTTCATATTGCGATAGCCCTTGGTATGGCAAGTTTCGTATGAATCGTCGAACAGGAAAAACTCTAATTCAGAAGCCATATAAGCCTTCATTTTCATGGCTTCGACGCGCTTTAATTGTTTCTTCAAAATCGCGCGGGGTGAATGCGGAACATCTTCATGCGTATGATGGTCAAGCACATCGCACAGCACCAAGGCCGTGCCCGGCATCCATGGTGTGCGGATCAAGGTTGCCATGTCTGGCTTCATCACAAAATCGCCGTAACCCTTTTCCCAGCTTGTTGCTTTGTAACCGGGAACAGGTTCCATCTCAATATCAACGCCGAGCAGATAGTTGCAAGCGTGAGTTTCTTCGTAACCGCCATCAACAAAAAATTGCGCATGAAAGCGCTTGCCCGTTAGGCGGCCCTGCATGTCGGTAAAAGCGACAACCACGGTATCAATTGTGCCCGCCTTCACTTCAGCTTTGAGTTCCTCAAGCGTCAGTTTACCGTTGCTCATTATTTTTCTCCCTTGCTGGCCGCTTTCATCAGCGGCACGGATAGGCGTTGTGCCCATTGTTGTTGTCCACG
>CAXTKH010000021.1:0-48392 GCA_964244815.1 uncultured Aestuariivirga sp.
GGCTGCCATCAGGACCGATGACGTAATTGACGCGTGGACGCAACTGACCGTTCATAAACGCATACTCACACAAACTGACCTGCAAGAGCTGCAACAGGCGGCCCTCACACACATGCATGTTTGTCATAAGCACATTAAAATTCAGCTAAGCGAAAATGAACAAATTACAAATTGCGTGGAATTTTTGCGCCAATTCGGAACAGTTGACGGCTGATCTTGCACATTTGTGCAATTCCGCCCATTTAGGGCTGATGAAAATTAATTCCGCCATTATTGACAGCGTTCATGCCGCCATGAATTTGCCCGGCAACCCGAAAGATCACCGGGTTGTGGCGGCCATGTCGGGCGGCGTTGACTCGTCCGTGGTGGCCGGGCTTTTGAAGATCGCGGGCTATGACGTGGTGGGGATTACCCTCCAGCTCTATGATCACGGCGAGGCCATCCGCCGCAAAGGCGCTTGCTGCGCGGGTCAGGATATTCACGATGCACGGCGGGTGGCAGCGGCACTGGATATTCCGCATTATGTGCTCGATTTTGAATCGCGCTTCAAAGAAGCGGTGATTGATGATTTTGTTGAAAGCTATTTGCAAGGTTCAACACCTATCCCATGCGTGAAGTGCAATCAGACTGTGAAATTTGCTGATCTATTGGCAAGGGCCAAGGATTTGGATGCATCATGCTTGGCCACGGGGCATTATATTGAAAGCCGCATGCGAGATACTGGTGGCCGCGATTTGTTTACGCCTGCTGATATGGCGCGCGATCAAAGCTATTTCCTTTTTGCGACCACGCAAGAGCAAATTGATTTCCTGCGTTTTCCCCTTGGACAATTGCCCAAGAGCGAAGTGCGGGTGGTTGCGAATGAACTTGGATTGATGGTTGCCGATAAGCCAGACAGTCAGGATATATGTTTTGTGCCCGAAGGCCGCTATGCAGATGTGATTTTGAAAATCAGGCCAGATGCAGCAGAGCCAGGCGATATTGTTCACCTTGATGGCCGTGTGCTCGGTCGTCATGAAGGCATCATCCACTACACGATTGGTCAGCGCAAAGGCTTGGGCATTGGTGGCGGTGATCCACTTTTTGTGGTGAAGTTGGATGCTGCGTTAAAGCAAGTGATCGTAGGCCCGCGTGAAGCTTTAAAGCAAAATGAAATTGCCGTTTCGAATTTAAATTGGCTTGGGCGTGAGGCTTTAAGCGTTGAGCCTTCCAAAGTGTTTGTGAAAATCAGATCAACAAGGCCACCTGTTGAAGCCTCCATCCGCCGTGAAGGCGAGGGGGCTGTAGTAGCTATTGCCGAAGGCGAATACGGAATTTCGCCAGGCCAAGCTTGCGTGCTTTATGACGGCATTTCAACCGGAGCCCGGGTTCTAGGTGGCGGGTTCATTTCGCTGCAAAGGCCACGTGTGGCGTTCACACGCTCAGGGTTTGCGTTGAACGCTTGAGTTTCATATAGTCGCATCAGGGGCATCAAGGAAGAACACGTGGCGAAGTTAAAGAAGATCAGCCTGAATGCAAAGATGGACCTCGAAGTGAAAAAAGGGATCGCTTGGTCGGTTCATGCTTTCACGACGAGCGGCATTGTTCTTGGCTTCCTGGCGTTGGTGGCCGTTTTAAAGAATGATGCAGTTGCCGCTTTCATGTGGCTGGGCCTTGCTCTGTTTGTTGACGGGGTTGATGGCTCGCTTGCCCGCAAAGCGCGGGTCCGCGAATACACGCCAAATTTTGACGGGGCCTCACTTGATCTGGTGATCGACTTCTTCACCTATGTCGCCGTGCCAGCCCTCATGATTTATTGGTTCAACATGGTAGCTGTGCCCGATGCTTACTTTACGCCTTCAACCTGGAGCCTGATTGCTGCTGCTACCATCATGGCCGTTTCGTGCTACACATTCGCAAATGTTGGAATGAAATCATTTGATTATTATTTTGTGGGTTTTCCAGCCATCTGGAATGTTGTGGTGTTGTATTTCTATTTGTTCAATACAGGCTGGCTGGTGAACGGCATTACCGTTATCTTGCTATCGATTTTAACGTTCATCCCCATTAAGTTTGTGCATCCTTTGCGCGTAACACACTGGCGCGAAGTTACGATTTTGATGACAGTATTATGGGCCGCTATGACCTTGAGTTTGGTCATCAGCGGACGTAATCCGGATTATTCGGATTGGGTTTATAAGTTGGAACTCGGGATATTCGGCCTCACATCGCTTTACTTTGCAGGCATCTCTTTGTGGCGCACATTTGTGCTGGGCGATCAAGGCGAAGATGAAGTTGAGGCCGATACACCAGCCGCTTGACTTTTCAGTTCGGTTTTCACTATACGCGTGCCTAAGTGGCGAGGTAGCTCAGTTGGTTAGAGCACGGGAATCATAATCCTGGGGTCGGGGGTTCAACTCCCTCTCTCGCCACCAGCAGACCCCCCGAGGTTGAGGCCGTGGGGGAATGATTTTGTGCCGGTTAGGGCTTCGAGTTTGCCTGCAACCTCAATTGTATAGTCGGGCCACACTTTCACACTGTGGACCAAATCTCGGAATGCCTTCATCACATCGATGTCGGTTGCGGCTGCTGCCAGATTATTTAGCTGCTCGCGGTATCTGACGATGGCTGCCGGATGTAAGGTGATGACATCGGCGGCGGCAGCGCCCAACAGCTCGGCGCGCAGGTGATCTTGCTCTGTTTCCAGTTCTTTGATCCGTGGGGCCACGGATTCCACCCGCACAATATCTTTGGACAGGTGAAGCACAATCCTGTCAAGCTCGGCCGTGGCTTTGCGCAGGCGGCTTTCAAGGTTACCCCGGTTCTTAGCGCGGTCGGAGGAAAGCTTGCGGCGCTCTTCATTGTAAACTTTCACATAGGTAGCTAGAATTTCAGGGTCTTCCAGATGCACCCGCAAACCCTCAATCAAGGCCTTCTCGATACGCGGCATGACATAGGTTTTATTGTTAGCGCAGGATTTGGATTCGCGGTGGGTGGCGCATTCAACACGGGTCACCGGCTTATGATCTTTGACCACCAAGGATCCATTGCAGAGGTGGCATTTCATCAAGCCTGAAAGCAACATTTTAGGCTGGCGGCTGACCTTACGGCCAGCATATTTTCCGCGTGTGGCCTGCACAGCGGAAAAGGTTTGGTCATCGATGATGGCCAGATGCGGCACAGCTTCGCTTTGCCTGGCTGCTTTATCATTGAGGCGCGGCACGCGTTTTCTAGTTTCAGGGTTTTTCACATAAGCCACCTTGTTCCATACCAGGCGGCCCACATAAAGTTCATTGTTCAAAATGCCTTGGCCGCGCACAGTGCTGCCATTGATGGTGCTGGCGTTCCAGCTGGAACCACGCGGGGCTGGCACCAAGGCGGCATTCAATTTTGTGGCAATGGTGCGAGGGGATAGGCCAGAGAGATAATCAGTATAAATCTGGCGGATGATCTGAGCTTCGCTTTCAATGATCTGCAGCATGCCAGCTTCGCCCTTCACCCTTGCATAGCCATAAGCCCTGCCACCTGCATGTTTGCCCGCCTTAATATTACCCGCCTGGCCCCGCCTGACTTTATGGGCCAAATCTTCTAACTGCATGGATGACACCAAGGCCGAAATGGCAGCGCCCATGGCCGTGAGCTCGCCGCCATGCACCTGCATGATCATCACGCCGTGAAATTTGAGCGTGTCGCGGATTTTGAAGATGTCAGAAGGCTGGCGCGAGATGCGGTTATTATCCTCCACCAACACAATGGTGAACAGCTTAGCCTTGGCATCGCGGATTAAACGCTGCAGGCCAAGACGGGCCTCAAATGTGGTGCCGCTTTGGGCGCGGTCATCATAGGTTTGGGTGATGGCCCAGCCTTGCGCGGCTGCAAATTTTCGGCACAGGTCAATTTGATCTTCGATTGAGCGATCATTTTGCATATCAGAGGAATAGCGGGCATAGATGGCGGCGGTCATAAAAAGCCCAGTCTGATGTATAGTTTTGCCATTCCCAAAGCTAATTTTTTGACCTCTGGTGTTTTTCCTAATTCTTCTAGCTTGATACCTTTTGTTACAGCTATCAAGCTATATTGAATAGCTATAGCGCCTCGCAGCCAAGATCTGGCAAATTTTATACGCTTTGAATAATCGCTCACGTTCGCTTCACCTCCCGTTCTTGTGCATCATCCCTCTTCGCCGCCGCCTTGGCAAGGGCTGCCACAAAGGCCAGCAAAGCCTCGCGTGGCGGTGGTGGGAATGGGGTTTTCGTCATTTGCTTGACACCGGAAGATATGGCGTTGAGGCCCATGCAATCAGGAATCCGCTCCACTTCGGGCCTTTGTTGTCTATCAGCCAATTATAAAGTGCTGGATAATGGGGAAAGCCATCATTTTGGGCGAAGAGATCAAGATGTGCAGCGTGAAGCCAGCGCCCATGATCAAGCACCCAATCTTCATCTCCTCGCCATTCAATAGGCAACACAGCAAGGCAGCGCACCGCCTTGAGCAGACGGCAATTTTTATGGCGCATGCCGGTATAAAGTTGCAAAGTATCGCCCACCTTAAAACGGTTTTTATCGCGCAAGGTGTGGATCTTGGTGCCTTGAATAATGGGGCATGCAAACTGCGCCATGAAGTTGATGGCGACCATTATGAGAATGTCAGTCTCAGACCGGCATACATCGTCGCCAGCCAAAACCAATCCGCAAATGTAGCATCAGCTAAAAATGCATGTAATGTCATGTCGTCACCTCTGGAAATTGGTTGTGGGTTTTGCCGTCGAGCAGGTTGCCGGCGCGGGCTTTTCCGATGCGGATCACTGAATGATCGGCATCCATATCTTCACACCATTGCGGATAGTCGATGTAATCCCACTTGCAAGAGTCTATTTGCCATTCTGCCCATTTAAAGCGGCTCTGCTCTGGGGTGTCGCTGATATCAACCGCGCCAAGTTGTGGTGCCCACTCGCCCCATTGCTTAAAGAAAAATGCCGTACCAGCGGCTTGGCATTGGTCGCGGATTTGGCGCGCCCAATCAGGGTGCATGGGCCTTGCGCCATGGCCGCTCTCGCCACCTGCGATGATCCAGTCGAGTTTTGGCCCACGACCTGCCATTGGTAGAGTGAAACCATTATCTCCGGTCAAAGCGTTAATATGTGTCACGCCCTCATATTTCAAAAATGTGAAATCAATCGGCCCCAGCAAAGGCTCAGCGCTGACAAATCTTACAGCAGCGGGTGTGGCCAGCAAATCGGGAATGCGTTCATCGGCGCGGGTTTGATCTTCAGCGGAAACGCCAAGCCAGACGTTAGACAGGGGCCATGGACGATTTGCCATTGTTGCCACTCCGCGTATGGCTTGAAAATATTCCCGCATGCGGTTCGAGCGTTTGGTCAATACTTGGAATGTGTGTTGCGGGCACAAGGCCATCATTTCAAACACCTGATCAATCCAGCCATAAGGCACAGACTCGTGAAACAAATCGCCCATGCTGTTCACAAAAATCTTGCGAGGAGCCTTCCACTTTAAGGGGGCCAGCAAGATGTGATCTGGGGCCAAGGCAACCTTGCCACTCCACACAATGTTGCCGTTCACTTTTTTGGTGGTTCCGTGATAGTGAGTATGCTTGCTAGTGGGATAATCCAGCGCACGGCCAGCCCATTTCATGGCATAGCAATTGGTGCAGCCAGGCGAAACAATATCGCAACCCACAATGGGGTTCCAAGTTTCATCCGTCCATTCAATGCCGGAGTGGTCTCCCATTATGCGGCCTCCGATTTTGGTGTGGCTCTGGCGGCTTCGGCTTCATCCACCAAAATCTGGGCAATCGCCTCTTGCCATGAAGCTGAGCCTGGGCCTTTATAGCTGGGGGTGCGCAAGGGCTGTGGCATCCAGCCATGAAGTTCAATCTGGGGTAGGGCATGGGCCACCAGATCAGGCTTTTTGCCTTTGAAGGGTTCTGCTTTGGGGTCAATCTCGGCCAGAATCAGGTTCACCTGCTTGGCTGAAAGCTTGGCCAGAAAAGCCTCGTCTGGGCTGAAACCTTCGGCCTTCATATCAGGGTCAATCAAATCAATCACCGTGCGCACATCATCTGATTTGAGGTTGCTAAATTTCAGTTGGTCAGCCGCCAGATAGGCTTCCAGCTGGATGATCTGATCTGGCTCTAAGAGTTCGAGGGCTGCCACCAATTCGGTGAATGATATGCTGGCTTGAAGTTTAAAGGCATCAGTTTTGAGGTCGTGAAATTTGAGGCCAGAATCTGTGCTGCCATGGCTGCCATTAAAGGGGGCCTCATAGCCACGGTCCACCGCATCCAACAACCGCGAGGCCAGCCCCATGCGGTAAGCCATCATGGGCTTCATCTGCACCATGGCCAGCTTGGTGGCATTGCGGGCTTCGTCAATTAAAATGCGGCTGAGGACTTCGGTATAATCCACCGCATCAATCACAGGGCCAGCCTGTGCGGGTTGGCGCTCGGCCTCTAATTCGTCTTCATCTTCGGCGGCATTTGGTTTTTTGGCAGCCGATGGTTTGAGCATGCCGCGTTTGATTTTAACTTCGGAACTGGCATAATTTTCATTGCCAATGGCAATCACACAACCGGCTTTTTTGATTTGTTTATCGGTATAGGGTTTAGTGGTAAGGGAGGCGATAGTTGCTTCGAGCGCATCCTGTTCTTCATACAGAGGATCCGTGTCAGCCTCGGAGTCTTCATCTTGCTCAATGGCATCAATTTCGCCTTGAAGCTGCGTTAGTCTAATTTCACTGGCTTCTAATTTTGTTTGATCCTCGGCCGAAAGTTCAAGCTTGCCCTTGGGTGGCAGTGTGGTCCAGTTATGAAGGTTATCACCTTTGCCATCTTTCATGATTTCCACAAAGGCCCAGCCTTCAGCTTTTAGTGCTTCAGCAGTGGATTTGATTTTGGTGTCAAACAGCTTTTGCACCAAGGCAGCATCATCAAAATAAATCTCGGTGGCAAACAGGTCGCGGGTGATGATCCCGCCTGCGGCTTCATAGGCTTCCTCGCCTACAAATTTGCATTTGAGATTAGAGCCAATCAGGCTGGTTTGGGTGATGGCAGTTTTGACATGATTGGCCCAGATTTTATTGCCGGTTTTGGACAGTTCAATAAACAGGCTGGCTTGGGCTTCGGTGGTCTTGAGAAGAGTAAACGCCATGGCGCACTGCACATCAATTTTGCCCGCTTTCAAAGCTTCAAAGATGGAAGGGGCGAGACCACCAAGGGCCAAGCGCTGGGCCACCAGTCTTTCGCTCACAGCAAAATGTGCAGCAATCTCGGCCTCGGCCATGCCCGAAAGTTTGAGTTTATAAAAAGTGGAGACTTGATCGGTGAGTGAAAGCTCGCGCCTGGTTTCAACTGAGAGCAGGGAAAGTTCTAATGCCTCTTCGTCGGTGCAATCAAAAACGGTGATGCCGATTTCGGTGCCCGCTGGCCAAAGGCCTTCGCTTGCAAGCTCGGTTAAGGCAAAAAAGCGCCTAGAGCCATCAATGACTTCATAGACAAGTTCGCGATCATCAAAATCATGATCTTTAGCGCGCACCCACATGGTGCCAGCCCAACCCTTGGCCATGATTGAGGCCTTGATATCGGCCACATCGCTTGGGTCTGGCGTGCGGGCATTGATTTTTGGGTTCAAAACCAATTGGCTGAGAAGGGCGGTGGTTGTAACTGTGGCAATTTGCATGACAGGTCCTTTTATAAATATTGGTTGAGGCCAGCCGCCATGGCCAGCTTTTGAAAGGTTTTGAGAAACAGGGCTTCCGCATCATCCCAATTGGGCAAAGGTTTAATGGTGAAGCTGGCGGCAGTTGGCCAATTTTTCGGAACCGGCGTTTGCATCATGTCGCGCCATTCGGTGGACAGCGCTGTGGCATCAGCCCATTTCAGCAAGTCATAATGTTTGCCGGCCACAGTATAATCCACGCCCAAAGCTTTATGGATGGCGATATCCAAAACCGTTTGGCGGGCTTTGATGGCCGAGGGAGCCACCGCTTCTTGAAACGGGGTTGAAATATCGCCGCTTAAATATTCATGGGCATCATGAAGCAGTGCTTGTGAACCTAGCATGGCATCATTGGATTTTTGCTGAACAAGCCGCACCACCACACAAGAATGCTGCGCCACGGAATAAGGCGCATGATATTTTGTGGCACCATTAAAGCGGTTGGTGCGGGCCAAATGGGTCGCAATATCGCGGATATGGATGGTGGCAGGATTGGGGTCTAAAAGATCAACCACAAGGCCAGAATAAGTGGTTGAAAATGTCATTCCTCTTCCTCATGCTTGATATAATTATGGTAAAATTCATCGCCATATTGCTCGCGGATGTGGCGCTCAGGGTCTCTGGCACGCAGGTCATGTTCAGCCATAAAGGCGTTGAATTCGTCGGTGATCCAAAAGCGTTTCCAGGACGCCCAGAGATATTGAAACAGGTTCATGGGCATAGCTCGCTGCGCTTGGAGATCATGACGTGGTGAACAAGCGGATTTACCTCCACAATCCGGTCTGGGTTTTCAACGCGGATCACCAGCACATGAAAGCTGTGGAGAATATTGATCACCCGGCCCGGTCTTTTGCCCAAAGGGGCTTTAAAATCGGACAGCCAGATAAGATCACCCACCATATAGCCACCCAAGGGTTGGCGCTTGAAGGGCAGAAACTGGCCCTTGAACAAGGGGGCGGGGCGGAATTTGATTGGGGGTAGCATGGCAAGGGCGGCGCTCATCTTCAAAACCACGCATCTTCAGGGTGAACCACCATCTTATTCCAGATGAAGCCGCCGATGATGGTAGCCAAGCCCACAGCCAACAGAACATCGCCTATGATTTCGTGAAGGCTCATGATTGCACCTGTTGAACTTCAAGATGCAAATCGGCCATTTCAGAAAGATAGGCCTCCCGCACCCTCAGATAAAATTTGCTTAAGTCTTCCTTCCTCGCCTTCCTCGCCTTCCGCGCGTCCCACGCGTCCCACGCCTCCCACGCCTCCCACGCGTCCCGCGCCTCCCACGCCTCCCACGCGTCCCGCGCGTCCCACGCGTCCCACGCGTCCCGCGCGTCCCACGCGTCCCACGCGTCCCACGCCTTCCTCGCCTTCCTCGCCTTCCACGCGTCCCTCTCGGCCACATTCCATTCATCTTCGCTTGGCTCGTCACCTTTTGTGGCGCGTTCGAAAAGATTGGCCATGATTAAAATATGATGATTGTATTTCTCACCAAGCCATTCCGCTTTCTGGAGCAAGACCAAAAGCTGAATCTTATCCATCACCAGATCGATCTGCTTTTTGCTGGCCCCAATGGGGATGGCGTTCACCCACTCCACATGCCAAAGCTTATTGGCGGGGTCTGGCAGACGCTCAAACATGGTATCGGCAAAATAGGTGACGCGGGGCGAGATTTGAAAATCACTTAAAGATTTGCTGTGGTCGCCCTTGAAATAACAGCCAATGGAGCAACCTTTAAAATTAGCGCCCTCGCCATCGCCATAAGTTTGCTTCACCAGCATATCGGCTTCAAGATGATGGCGCCCCTCGGCCAGCAAGGCCTCTTTCAAAGCGGGGTTGTTGTTGAAGGTGAGGCCGCTCATGATTGCACCGAGGGCACACGGCCTAGGATGGGGAGGCGTTTGAATGAGATTTCGGGGGTGTAATGGGGTGCTGCGCTATCCACATCTTGGGCGGATGATTCAGCTAAATCAGGCAGATCGGTTAAGCGGCCATGGCTGGGGCAGGAACGAGGCCCAGCCTCTGAAATCGTGGTTGAAACTGGCAGTGGATGACAATGTGGCATAAGCCCCTCCCTTGGTTGATGGGAGGTATGCTTAATGAGTTATTTTTAACTCGTCAAGGGGGGGTTTGAGTTATTTTTAACGTTTCATGTGAAACTTATTGTCTTTGCGCCTTACCATTTGCATGCCTGGCGCAGCGGTCTAATTTCAGTTTCTAAACCTGTCAGGTCGAACTCAACGTCTATACCGTTTTCACGATAGGGAAAAACCCGAGCAAAAAGTTTGCGCACGCTAAACAGCGATTTGATGAATTTAATGCCGGAGCTATTCCATTTTCCAAGCGCGCTGTTATCTCCCGATTCTTGCATTGAAATTTTTTGTGCCTTGCCATTGTCAAAACGCATGGTGATGATTCCGTAAGGTTCAACATCGGCCAGAAAATGCTTGCCTAACGTCAGGTAAATGTCAGTTTTCCCTTCATTGCAGGCTATGACAATTTCAGCGTTTGTCATTGATCTAAAACGATCTGGTATTTGATTGGTTGATTTTAGGCTGATAAAAACATTGGTGCGATCGTTGATTTTTGATCTTTCGCTTGAAACCTCCCATTGGCTTTTGAGTTGGTCGGCTGTTGGTAGCGTGATCGGCGGCACTGTTTTGCTCAAGTCATCAAAGCATGATAGCCGGTTGACTGAGTTTTCAATTCTGGCACAGCCTGCTATTCGCAAATCATTCGCTTCTTTTTTGGTTTCAGCTGACGCCCAATAAGGGAGCGAGATAAAACTTGCCACACATAATTTTTTCAACATAAAACCCCCTATATCTCAGCCATAATTCCAAATCGCACTCAGCACCACGGCAATGATCTGCGCATCTTGATGCTCATCATGGCTGGGCGGGTTGGGGAAAACAAGGGGCAGGTGGTTGAGGTTCAGTGATTCGGGGCGCAGCTCTAACCTGTCCCTGAAAATGCGCAGACGTTTGACTGTCAATTCCCGTTCCGGCTCGCCATTGCGGGTTCTGGCCACAATCACCAATTTGCCGTCTTGCGGTTCGCCATGCAGTTTTTCATAGGCATGAATATCAATGGCCAGAACAAACATGCCTTCAAAGATTTTGGCTTCAGTCATGGAATCGCCCATCACCTTGAAAGCAAATTGGCTCGATTGTGGATAGCGTGGATCGGCCGGCACCTCGATCAAGGGCGCTTCGTCTTGGTCAAAATTATTATGAGGGCGAAATGTTCCTGCCTCCACAATGCCACCGAAGCGAAGCCCAATTTGGGTTTTAGGTGCAGTTAATTCTTTTTCATCATTGCTGCCCATCAGCCAGCTGGGATTGACCTTTAAGACTTGAGCTAATTTGATGATGTTTTCAGCCCGGGGGCTGTTGGATGTACCTTTTCTAATGTTGCGAATGAATTGTGAGTTGCCAACTGCCTGCAGCGAGGCTTGCCGTTCAGTTAATCTAATTTCTGCCAATCGACTGGCGATTTTTAGGTAAAGTTCATTGTTTTCCATGCGGTAAATATAACGCAAAGCATGAGTTTTTAAGCCTTGATAAATTTGGCCTTGACAGTGAGTTATTTTTAACTCATTTTGTTTACCATGAATTTGCGTCAACATTTGATCACCCTCATTGAAGCCTATGCGCGAGCCAAGGGCCTTTCCCTGTCTCGTGTGTCCACCTTGCTGTTCTCGTCGGGCACCAAATATGAACAGCTGGTGGCGGGCGCTGATCTCAATGTGGGTCGCTTGGAAGATGCCATCAAACAAATCGCTGGGGACTGGCCCGAAGGCCATGATTGGCCCGAAGGCATTGCAAGGCCCATCCCCCAACCCCAAAATGAGGTAGCGTGAATGTTAATGTTTTCCATGATGCGGCGTTTTGCTCAAAAGAGAAAAGCTGATTTCCTTGAAATAAGCATGCGCGGCTTTTGCAAGTTGGCCTTGGCCTTCGGGCGCATCAGCCTCGGCTGTGCGCAATTGATCCTCAACAGGCATCATGATGTGCCGCAAAGTTTCAGTGCTGTGCGGGCTGATTTTGCTCAGCTCTATCATCGTGCTTGCCAACAGCAATTCCAAAACAGCGATTTTAGCGGTCAATATGGCAATCTCAGTCATTTACCTGGTCTCCGGTTATTACGGGGTGAATCCATATCATGATTTATGATTTGGGCGTGTTTTTGCTGTGGTTTTCGGGTGCCGCTTATGCGCGGGCTTATGGGTTTGGGCTTTGGCTTTGGCCTTATCGTCGTCTCTGTGCGGGGTATCAGGCCTTCACAGTGGCTGTCCGGGTTGGTTTTTTCTCTGGACGTTTTCTCCCTAAACTTGGCCGTGGCGCTTGGTAATGCGTTTTCGTTCCGGTCATTTTTTGGGTGGTTTTGCATGGTGGCGTTTGTCTGTTGCCAAACGGCAAACAGCGCAAGCGGGTTTTGAAATTAAGCTGAAAACTTAAACTTAAAGGGTGGGGTTAATGGTTTATGTGCGGGCGCAGGTTCGGAATAATTTAAAGCCGGTGGAGCATCCTTCCTGGTGGGCTGATGTGGCTCGCTTTTTTGAGCGCGGCGAAACCATTGCCACCACAGCCAAGGCTTTGGGGCTGACTTTGTCTCAAGTTTCTTATGCCCGCAAAGCCCAAGGGCTGACACTGGCAGCGGGCGCTGGTTATAACAAGAAAAAGGTGTTCGAGCGCGGTGTGAAAAACCGCATGGCGCGCAGGCTGGAAGACCCTGTGATTGAACTTGCCCCCTTCGCCGAATGTTTTGCCCAAGGGTTTAAAGGCCAAAAAGGCAGGCTCGATATTTTTCAGGTGAATGCTGCAACCTGCAAATTCCCGATTGATCAAGACCAAAGCTTGCCCCTGTTTTGCGGGCTTGAAACTGTGGGCGGCAAAAGCTGGTGTGCCCATCATTTTGAGCGCTGCACAGGGGTTGAATATAAGGCGCGCGGGCATTTCAAGTTGGGTTCCATGCTGAAGCTGGGCACAAGGGCGAAGGTGGCGGTATGAAGTCACAAAAATATCTCGATTTGACAGAGCCTTGGTGCATGACGCCGATGTCTCTTGCTGAGGCCCATAAGCTTTTGGGTGCAAGCCATTCAGTGAGAGCGAAAGAATTTTTTAATGCTATCCAAATCAAGGGGCAAGTTGCGATGCTTCTGGGGGGGGGCAAAGCCGATCTAGGCGTTCTCATTCAAACCGAAGATGGCAAATTGGTGCGTGTCGATCTCGACCCCACGGCCGTCAAGCGCTTGGCCCTTGCCTTGCTTAATCATGGCGGGTGACGCATGAGCCTGCGCAGCGCCACACAAAAATATAAGCCCATGCCGCGTGATTGTTTTTTCACGCCGGCGCATGCGGTGCATTCGCTTCTTGAATATCACAATGAGGTGGTATTGTTCCGGCCTTTCTCTGATGATATTTGGGAATGTGCTGCGGGGGCGGGGCATATTGCCAAGGTTTTCCGGGCGGGTGGATTTCGGGTGTTTGCCTCGGATATCAAGCCTGCGCCAATGCCAGTGCACCCTGTGGCCGCCCATGATTTTTTAAAGTCTTCGGGCCTGCGTGGTGGGCCTTATTCGATCGTCACCAACCCGCCTTATGGCAAACAGAGCGCTTTGATCTTGGACTTCATGGCTAAGGGGTTTGAGTTGATGGACGAGGGCCATTGCCGCACCATGGCGCTGCTGTTGCCGTTTGAATTTGATGCCACATTTTCACGCAATGATCTGGTGGGTGAACACCCTTATTTGGTGGCCAAGGTTGCTTGTAAAAAGCGTTGCCGCTGGGTGAATTTACCGCAAAGCGAGAATG
The DNA here is from genome assembly GCA_964244815.1 of uncultured Aestuariivirga sp. GTDB lineage: Bacteria > Pseudomonadota > Alphaproteobacteria > Rhizobiales > Aestuariivirgaceae > Aestuariivirga. Next base: position 13,527 of record CAXTKH010000021.1, read on the forward strand.
GCCCCATGGGGGTTCATGCCTGGTTTATCTGGTCCACCGATTTTGAACTGCAGCGCCGCGCCAAGCGGGCGGGCAATATGGTGGTGCGGTGATGGGGTTTGAGAGACAATGCCTTGGTGATGGCTGCGTGGAATTTGCCTGTTTTGGCATGAAGCGGGGCGCTGATTATGCTTGGTCCTGTTTGGCGCATCGGGAATTATTAGAGATTGGTTCAGGCTTGCCCCCCGCTCCTCCTGAACCAAAGGCGCGGGAGGGTGAGGGGATGCTTGCTCTCCCGCTGCCAGGCAGCCTGGCGCCCAAATCAAATCAGGGGCGATTGATATGAGTGTAAATTTCAGATCGGCTGAGCATGTGCATAATCCGTTATTTCGGATGGGTTATGGTGAAATCTGGCGCGGCGAGGAAGCGGCCATTTCAACCTTCTGGGGGCAGGAGGATCTAGAGCAATATAGAGCAGGGCGCAGCTTTGGGCTTTATGTGCTGGCAGAACACCAAGCCCATGTGCCATTGCTGAACCATAATTGGATTCACCCGAAGTGCCTCGAATTGATGGTGCTGTGGAAGAAAGACAGTGTGCCGGCGTGAGCTATTCGCGCTCCCATGAGATGGATGATTGGGTGGTCCTTGCCCGTAAAGCTGATTGCCTTGATGTGCTGGGGCGCTTACGCCAACACCAGCTTAAAATCAGCCGTGCCCAAGCTGTGGGGCCGTGCCCGGCTTGCGGTGGCACTGACCGATTTTCCATCAACCGTTTGAAAAATATTTTTCATTGTCGCATTGGGGCGGCCGGTGGCGATGCCATTGCAATGGTGATGTATCTGGACGGGGTTGATTTTTTGCGGGCTTGCGAAACCATCAATGGTTCGCCGCCACCGCGCGGGCCATCTGGCGCGCCGGTCGACCACGAAAAGATCAAACGACAAGAGGCTGAGGCCAAGGCCCGTGCTGAAATGCGCGAGGTTGAAAATAACAGCTTTCGCAAGGCTGAGATTGCCCGCGCCCACCGCATTTGGAGTGGGGCTGGGGCAATGCCGGATTCGGTTGCTGAAGCCTATTTGAGGTTCAGGGGTTGTGCACCTGCACCGGGGGCTAAGCTGCGCTCCTATGTGAAGCTGCCCTATTGGTCTCAGGTGGCAGGGTCTTGGCAGGTCATTCATGAGGGGCCTGCATTGGTGGCGGCCATTCAGGGCAGGGACCAGGGTTTTATTGGCTGCCACATCACCTATATCGATGGCGCATTTAAAACCTCATCAGGCAAGGCTGAAATTCATCACCCTGAAACCGGCGAAGTGCTTGATGCCAAGAAGGTGCGCGGATCCCAGAAGGGTGGCCATATTCATTTAGGTGGGCCAGAAAATGCTAGCCGCATGATCATGGGTGAGGGGATCGAGACGGTCTATTCGGTGCGTGAGAAACTCCGCATTTCTGGCCTCGATGATATCTTGTTTTGGAGTGCGGTTAATCTGGGCAATATTGGCGGTCGTGCTTTAGGCCGCGCGCTTCACCCCACACTCACCCGCACCGATAAGAATGGCCGTGTGTCGCGGCTGCGGGTGCAAACGGGTGTGCCTGATCTTGCCGACCGTGAAGTGGTCTGGCCACCCGATACGGCACTGCAGATCACGCTTTTGGGTGATGGGGATAGCGATCGCTTTAATACCCGCAACACATTGCAGCGTGGCGCTTTGCGCTGGGCCAAGCCTGACCGGGTGACGCGGGCGGCATGGGCTGCCGATGGCACGGACTTTAACCAGATGCTGGGGGAGAAGGTTCCCGCGTGAGTGAAGATGATGCCATTCAGGCCGCCATCGATGGGGCCGAGGTTTTGAGTGACGGCGCAAACCCCGCACCCCTTGGTGAAACCGCAGGGAGTGATGATGCCCAATCGGGATCAAACACCTCGGAGACTAATTCAGGGGGTGCGGGGGCGCTTGAATTAAGGCGTGGTGGCATTGAAATTGATGTGCGCTGTGCTTTGCTGGCGCTGACCGATCTGGGCAATGCCCAGCGCTTTGTGGCGCGGTTTGGCGATGTGTTCAAATATGTTGAGCAATGGGGCTGGCTGGCTTGGGATGGGCGGCGCTGGAACACCCATGAGGCCGATGCGATTTTAAGCCGAGCTGTGCATGAAACGATCAAAGCTATTGCCGAAGAGGCGCATCAATTGCGGTTCTTGTCTTTGATTTATGATCAAGACCCGATTCTGCAATCGCGGATTGTTGCGTTTAAAACCGGTGATGATGACAGGCTTTGGGTTAATCCGGTTTTTGATATTAAAAAAGGGGGTGTGATTGTCACCGCCGCTGACCGGCTTTCGGGTTGGTGTCTGGCCTCGCAGTCAAACTCGCATATCACCTGCATTGCCAAACTGGCGCAAGCCTATCTGACAGCATCGCCGGAAAGCTTTGATGCCGATCCCATGGCGTTCAATGTGGCCAATGGCACATTGCGCTTTGCCAAGCATGATGCCGACGACTATGTGAGCTTTCATGCCCACACCAAGCAGGATTTGATCACCAAGATTTCTGATGTGATTTATGATCCAAAGGCGGAAAGCCCGGTCTATGATGCGTTTTTGGCCCGTGTGCAGCCGGATGAAGCGATGCGGGTGCATCTTCATGCCTGGGGTGGGGTTTCCATGACGGCCCTGCTATTGGCGCGTTTGTCGTTCTGGTATGGCACGGGGCGCAACGGCAAATCGACCTTGATTGACGCCTGGGCCCATGTGCTGGGTGATTATTCGCAGACGATTCCCATTGAATCATTTCTTGATCAAGGCCGTTCGCGGCGCGGCGGTGAGGCCTCGCCTGATATTGCCTCATTGCCCGGCATTCGCTGCCTGCGCACCTCTGAGCCTGAAAAGGGCGCGAAGCTGGCTGAAAGTCTAGTGAAGCTGGTGACCGGCGGTGAACCTTTAAGGGCGCGCCATCTGAACCGCGATTTCTTTGAGTTTAGGCCCGCTTTCAAACTCACCATGCAGGGCAATTACAAGCCGCGCATTGATGGCACCGACGAGGGCATTTGGGCGCGGATTTTGCTGGTGCCGTGGAATGTGATGATCCCTGCTGAAGAGCGCGATGTTGATTTGCCCGCCAAACTGAAGGCTGAAGCATCTGGCATCCTCAATCGTTTGCTCGATGGTCTGCGCTATTATCTCGACAAAGGTTTGACCCCGCCTGATGAGGTGTTGGCAGCCACAGCCGAATACCGCGAAGATTCTGACCCAATTGGGCGGTTTCTTGCCGAATGTACAATTCGAACCGCACCCGCTGAAAAGCAGCGCACCGGCGGCAAGGAATTATGGTTGGTCTATAAGGCCTGGTCTTCAGCCAATGGTGAACGGGCGGCAACGCCCAAAGGGTTCAGCCGTGGCCTTCAAGACCATGGCGTGCAGCGGCTGAAAAGCTCTGGAATTTTTTATCTTGATATTAGCCAAACCAAATATGTGAGCGACTTTGAGGGCATGAATTATGAAGATGATCCGCCGAAAAAATACTGATGCTTCCCAAATGGGAGCGATGACGTTTTGCTTCCCACGCTCTAAAGCTTTGAAATATAAGGCTTTGGGAGGCAGCGGGAAGCACGGGAAGCTGATCGGGGCTTAGGCTCTCTATGTGCGCGGGCGCGCAGGCGCATATAGATTACATCATTACACTCCTTCTTCCCGTTGTTCCCATAGTTGATATTAACCTTTAATAACAATAGGATATTAATAAAGTCATGATCCCATATCATTCCCATGATGTTCCCAAACATAACAATCAGCTTCCCAAAGCTGATTTAAGGGCTGAAATATCGGCTTTTGGCCTTTTGATATGGACCTATGCCGATGAAAGGGTGCGCGCTGCCTCTGAGGAGTGGGCGGGTGAGACGTTTGGGCCGCTTGTATCGCGGTCAACCCCCTTGGGGCGGTTGGTGGACGGGGTGATTGGTTCTGGCCGTGGCACCATCAATGGCATGCTCTATGCCCATGAGGATGCGGTGGCGGTCGATGGTGCCGTTCTGGCGGCCTGTGGTGGAAGGTCTGACCAGCACCAGTATCTGGCTTTGCATTTTGAGCGGCGTATGGTACCACCCCATCCCTCAACGCTTGAACCTGAACGCAAAGTGCCAAGGCTGAGGCCCAATGGCAAGCCGCATCTGCTTTATGACCATAACCGCCATGTGATCGGCGTAGTGCATGATCTGGTAGGCTATAGCGCCAAGCATATTGCCTTTGCGGCGCAAGCTTTTGCAATTTATGAGCTGATTCTAGTTTCGCTTGCCTCACAAAACCTAAGCAAATGGCGGGTTTTATGAGGGGGCTTGACAGTTTGCGCAAAATGCTTGACACATCTGCGGACGGTGTAAACCATATACGAAATCTCGGACGCGAAAGCGGGCCGGGATTTTTGATTTTAAAGGGGCTAGCGCATGGAATTTGATGTGCGCACCAATGTGCCCCAAATGATTGACTGGTTAACAGACGTTCAGAAAAACCAAGTGCCGTTTGCGCTGGTGCTGGCCTCCACCATGACCGCCAAAGATATCAAGGCGGGCGAAATTGATGTGATGAACAAGGTGTTTGATAGGCCCACACCTTACACATTGAATGCTTTAAAAGTGAAGCCTGCCACAAAAAGTGACCCCGTGGCTTCAGTGGAGTTTAAGGGTTTTGGCGGAACACCTGCCAAACGCTTCTTAAACCCTGAAGTGCATGGTGGTGCGCGGTCGCAGAAATCATCGGAAAAGCTTTTGAATAATTTGCGTGGGTCTTCGGGCTATGCTGTGCCAGCGCGCGGCGAGGCTTTGAATAAATACGGCAACATGAATGCGGCCCGCATGAAGCGGATAGTCTCGCAGCTCAAGGTTTCCTCTGATGGGTTTCAGAATGCCACAGGGTCGAAGCGGTCTAAGGGATCGCGGTCAAAGTCAGCGTTTTTTATTCCAGCCAAAGGCGGTATGGTTTTAGAGCGCAAGGGGAAGAATGTGGCTCCGGTGTTGGTGTTTGTTAAGGCGCCAACTTACCAAAAGCGCTTTCCGTTCTATGAGACAGCCCAAAAGGTTTTGGGCGAGAAGATATCAGGTCACTTTCACACTGCGCTGGAAAAGGCTTTGGCCTCAGCGCGGCCCAAACGATAGGAGAATTAAATGGCAGCACTTACAATTGCAGCGGCGGCAGTCGCATTGGTATCAGGCCCGGTCTTGGCCGATCAACAGGCAGGCGAGGCCTTTGTGGCCGGTGCCAATGTCTATCAGAATGACAATGGCGTGTGGCTTAAGGCCAAGTGTGGTGGTACAGCGCTTGAAGCCGGGCAGAATGCCACGGGCATTGCTCTTGCCACGGCTGATGCTGTAGGCGCGCGTGTATCGATTGCCTCTGCCGGTGCAGTAGTTGCTCTTGGTACAAGTGCGGGTGGTGTAGTTTATGCTATTGGTACGGTTGCTGGCCAGCTCGTGCCTATGGCTGATCTGGTTGCAACAAACCGCGTCACGCCTGTCGCCTTGGGCGTTGGTACAAACCGGGTTCAACTTATCCGCGCCTATAATCCAACAGCGATCCTCTAAGGTAGGTAGGGGGGGATAGGTTCTCCCCCAACTGAAACCGCCTGCGGGTAATTCAAACCGTGATCAGGCGCTAGTCTGATGGTAAAATGAGAGCCTAAAGAACTAAAGAGGACTGCTAAAGTGGAGGTTCAAACTGCCAGCAAAAGCGAGTTTGCGCTTCTGGCCAAGGTCTCGCCTGGCCGTGTTTCGCAATGGATCACTGAAGGCAAGATCACGCAAAATGAATTACATGGCGAAGGCCGCTCGGCGCGGATAAAAATTGCGCCGGCGATGGAACGACTGAAGCTCAAACTTGATGCCGCACAACGTTTGGGCAATGGGCTGAGCACAAATCTTTCGCCTCCTGCCACCATTGAACAGCCCAGTGTAACAGCGCGCCAAACAGAACAGGCGCAACCCGGTGATGAACTCGACTTCCAGCTTAAACAACAAAAGCTTAAACAAGCCGAAGCACAAAACCGCAAACTCGAAGAGGATGAACGCGCCCGGCGCGGGCTTTACATCAGAGCCCAAGACGCAAGCGCCGAAACGGCCAAGATCACCAGTACCATATTGCAAATGTTCGAAGGTGGCCTTGCTGATGTGGCCGCTGAGATAGCCGCCGAATATAAACTGCCTGCGCGCGATGTAATCCACCTGATGCGCAAGCGGTTTCGTGAAGTGCGGGCTAAAATCTCAGGGCAATTGGCTGATGAAGCCGATGATATGCCAGAGATCGTTCAAGATTTGGAATAGGGCATGACTTTTCGTAAAGAGGTGATCGGTGATTGTTCCATGTATTTAGGAGATTGCCGCGATGTGTTGCCAATGCTTGGCAAGGTTGATGCGGTAGTAACTGACCCGCCTTATGGCATGAATTGGAATACAGACTTTACACGGTTCTCGGGTGGGAACCATCGGCGAGGAGGTGGGCGAGTTCACAAAAAAATCTTTGGGGATGATTTCTCATTTGATCCATCACCTTTCTTATCTATGGATGAATGCATCCTTTTTGGAGCCAATCATTTTTGGGATAAATTGCCGTCTGGGACTTGTTTGGTTTGGTTAAAAAGGAATGATCACACATTAAATGAGTTTCTATCAGATGGTGAAATAGCGTTCAAAAAAGGTGGTTGCGGTGTATACGCCTTTAGGGAGGTATTCGCGGGGTCATCTAAGGCTATAGAAGCTGGTTTTAATGCTTATGCTGCGGCAGCCCACCCTACTCAAAAAACAATTGGCGTAATGATGTGGGCTTTATCGTTTGTGAAATCTAAAAATATTCTTGATCCCTTCATGGGCAGCGGAACAACAGGTGTTGCGTGCGTGAAGTTGGGGCGTAAATTTATAGGCATTGAACGAGAGCCTGATTATTTTGAAATAGCTTGTGAGCGTATTCGCAAGGCATATGCACAACCCGATATGTTTATTGCCCCGCCAATACAGCAAGCAAAACAAGAAATAATGATCTAACCCATGTCAATCCAACTCACCAATGCGCGCTGGGCGGCCCTCAAAGCCGCAGCTCAGGTGATCAAGCCACCTGAAGATGTTGATTTTGCCCGCTGGGCCACTGAAAATGTGGTGTTTTCGAAACGCGAAAGCCCGTTTCCAGGGCCTTATAACCCTGATCTCTTCCCATTTTTCACGGAAATTATGAAAGCCTTTGGACCAGATGATCCATGCCGGGTGATCACACTACATAAATCAGCCCAACTGGGCGGAACGGTGCTGGCCAATGTGTTTACACTTGGCGCGCAGGATATGGACCCTTGCGATTTCATGTATATCCATCCCACCGATGATAATGCTGTCAGGTGGTCGAAGCTTAAACTCAAACCCATGCTGCGCTCCACACCAAGCGTGGCGCGGTTGTTTCCCGAACGCTCGCGCGATGGGGGAGACTCAATCCTCTTTAAAGAACGTGTCGATGGCCGTGGCTCCATTCTGATCTCGGGTGCCAATTCGCCAGCATCGCTCAGCCAAGTGACAGTGCCCCGCCAAGTGCAGGACGATCTGGCCAAGTGGACGACAAATGAGGCGGGCGATCCTGAGCAACAGGCCGATAGTCGGTCCCGTGCGCATGAATTTGCCAAGATATTTAAAAATTCAACGCCCTTGGTGCAACCTGGTTGCCGCATCACCCGCAGTTTTGAAGCAGGAAGCCAAGAATATTACCATGTGCCCTGTCCACATTGTGATCATATGCACGCCCTTGAATGGGGCAACATGCTGCAAAACCTCAATGAAGATGAGCCTGAGAAGGCTTGTTTTTCCTGCCCTTCTTGTGGTGGGCTGATTGAGGAACATCATAGACGGGATATGGTGCTCAAAGGCCAATGGGTGGCACAAAACCCAAAGGCTGCAAGGCACCATCGGAGTTTTCATCTCTGGTCAGTTTACGGCCCTCTGACATCTTGGGAATCAGTCGCTCGGGAATGGCTGAAAGCCAAGGGTGATCCCGCCGCTGAACAAACATTTCTGAACGACACTGTGGGCCATGCCTATGAAGCCAAGGGCGAGGCCCCGCCATGGGAAGAACTGCGCGATAGGGCTGCCAAGGGCGAAATTGAGCGCCGCATAGTGCCTTTGTGGTGTTTGGTGCTCACATTGGGAATCGACGTTCAGAAAGACCGCGTGGAATGGCAACTGTTGGGCTGGGGCCGTGATTTCAGGCGGCATGTGGTGGAGATTGGCATCATCACCGGCCACATTTCGGAAGCGGCCACCATGGACGGCTTGTCGAATTTGCTGGCCACGCAGTGGCGGCACCAAAGCGGGACCAAACTAAAGATCGACATGGCCGCCATTGACGGCAATGCCTGGACTGAAGATGTGTGGGGCTGGGCGCGCAAGCATCCGGCCTCAAAGTTGATCATGGTGCGCGGCGTGGGGTCTGAAACAGCGCCCCTCTTGGTGCGGGTGAAGAAAGAACGCAACCGCGCCGGAAAATTGATCAAATGGGCAGGGCGCTTTTATAACTTCGGCACATCGGTGCTGAAAATGGCGCTTTATCGAAACGTGCGCAAAACCGATCCGCTGGAACGGGGCTATGTGAGCTTTCCAATTGGACTGGAAGATGAATATTTCAGGCAGTTGACTGCAGAACATCGCCAAGCTGTGAAGCGCCGCGATGGATTTTTGGAATATAAATGGGTGAAAGACCCCAACCAAGCCAATGAAATGCTCGACACGATGCTGCAGGCCGAAGCCGCCGCCATCCGGCTAGGGCTTCGGGATTGGGTGGATAAGGTGTGGGATAAGCTTGAGGCAGAGCGCGCCACACCGCCCAAAGATGCCCAGCTTGATTTTGAAGATATGCCAATTGTGGTGGAAAAAACCACAACAACCCAACAACCAATCGTGCCACTTAAACGACAAAATGGCCGCCGTGTTCGGTCGACAATATTTTAACAGGAAACATCATGGCCGGAATTACTTTAGCACAGGCTCAAAGCCAGCTTGATGCTTGGCTTGCGGCCAGCTTGGCTGTGGCTTCAAGCCAGTCTTATTCGATTGCCGGCCGTTCCTTATCACGGGCAGATGCGCGCACCATTGCTGACATGGTGACCAAATGGCAAAATGAAGTGAATAGATTAACCCGCAATAATTCAGGCCGTGGCCGCACCCGTTATGTGGTGACCGCGTGAAAAAAACCTTAAGCCTGATGGGGCAAAAAATTGAGATCGAGCAAAGCTTTGCTGATCGTGTGGTGGCATATCTTAATCCTGCCAAAGGTCTTGAGCGTCTGAATGCCAAAGCCAAAATGGCATTTCTAGATGGTGGAAATTCTGGCCATAAGGGTGCCTCGCGTGAACATCGCGGCATGCGCAATTGGTCAACCTCTGAAACCAGTGCTAATCAAGCCAATACACACAGCTTAAAACTTTTGCGCTCACGCAGCCGCGATTTGGTGCGCAATACGCCCTTGGCACTTGGTGCTATTTCATCGGTGGTCACCAATGTGGTGGGTGAAGGTTTAGTTTTGAAATCGCAAGTGGACCGCGAGGTTTTGGGAATTACGCCCGAAGCTGCCGACCAATGGCAACTGAAAGCCCAGCGTGAATTTGCCCTCTGGGCCAAGCGCGCCGATTTTACCGACCGTTTGAATTTTGATGAAATGCAAGCCTTGGCTTTGCGCTCAGTCTTGGAATCAGGTGATCTTTTGGTGGTGCGCAGACGGCGCATTGAAGGTCAAGATGTTTATGGGTTGAAGCTTCAGTTTATTGAAGCTGAACGTCTGAGCAATCCGAATTTTGGTTTTAATAGGGCCACTATGGTGGATGGTGTGGTGCTGGATGGTGATGGCAGACCAACCGCCTATTCGATTTGTTCGGTGCATCCTGGCGATATGGTGATCGGCAAAAACCGAAGCTGGAAAACTTACCTGAAGGGTTCAACCGTGGGCGGCTCGCCTTTGATCTTGCATTTGTTTGATCAGCGCCGTGTTGATCAGGCGCGGGGCGTGCCTTATCTATCGCCAGTCATTGATAGCATCAAGGAATTGAGCAGCTACACCGAATCTGAAATCAGGGCAGCTGTCATCTCTTCGATGTTCACAGTGTTCGTCACGAAACCTATTGTTGAAGATGGGACTGAATCGCCCTTGGTGGGGTCTAACACCGAAGACAATATTGATAGCAATACTGAGCTGACATTAGCGCCCGGCGCTGTCTTAGATTTGGCCACGGGTGAAGATGTAAAATTTGCAGACCCCAAGCGCCCCAATGTGGCAGCACAGGTATTCATTGAATCCATGGCCAAGCAAATTGGTGTGGCTTTGGAGTTGCCGGTCGAGATTTTGCTCAAAAGTTTTACCGCCAGCTATTCGGCCTCGCGCGCTGCTTTGGAAATGGCTTGGCAATTTTTCCGCCATCGCCGTTCTTGGCTGGCTTGGAAGTTCTGCCAACCCGTTTATGAATGGGTGATGACCGAAGCCATCATCATGGGCCGTCTTTCTGCCCCTGGCTTTTTTGAAGATCCAATTATCAGGGAAGCCTGGCTGGGTTCGGAATGGATTGGACAAAGCCGCATCCAGCTTGATCCACTCAAAGAAGCCAATGCGGATTTGGTTGATCTCAATATGGGAACCACCACTCGTGAGGAAATTATGATGCGCCGCACGGGCGGGTCGTTTGCCGCCAAGCATGCGCAATTGGTCAAAGAAGAAACTGCCCGCCAAGAGGCTGGTTTCATCACGCCCAATTCACTCAGCACGGCTCTACAAATGAAAGACCAGTCGCAATCTGCGGCTCCACAGGACAACACACAATGATCCACCCCCGCCTTGCTGCAAAAATGTTCAACACCCGCCTTGCCGTTCATAAGGGCAAGGCCGCCGCAATTGTGGCGGGGCTTGGCGGGCGCATTATTGGCAATCATATTGAATTTTCCAATGCACCAATTCTTGATCATCAGGCCTTTCGAAATGGCAGTTTAATGGCAGGCACTTTGACTGATCGCGTGGGCCGCACCTCAGCTTCAATCTATGAGACTTTTCGTGGTGCTGCTTACATCCCGGTTGAGGGCACCTTGGTTCATAAGGGTGCATGGGTTGAAAGCGACTCTGGTGAAACCTCTTACCAAGGTTTGCAGGCCCAAATTCAGCGGGCGCGGCGCGATCCTTCGGTGAAGGGTGTGGTGTTTGAATTGGATAGTTGCGGCGGTGAGGTTTCTGGCATGTTTGAAACCGCTGATATGCTGCATGACCTGTCAGAAGAAAAACCAACCATCGCCATTTTGTCAGACTGTGCTTATTCAGCGGCCTATCTTTTGGCTTCGGCTTGCAGGTCAATCATCATCCCAGAACAGGGTGGTGCGGGATCTATCGGCGTTATCACCATGCATGCCGATATGTCAAAAGCGCTAGAGGCCCAAGGTGTGGCTGTCACGATTTTTGCGGCGGGCGAACATAAGGCCGATATGAACCCTTTTGGCCCCGTGCCTGAAGATGTGGCATTGTCTGTTATGCAAGATATTGAACAGGCCCGCGTGGCCTTTTGTCAAGCTGTAGCCACTTATCGTGCCGGCCGCCTGACATTCGAGAATGCCATGGCCACCGAGGCCCAATGTTACACTGGCCAAGCGGCTGTGGAGGCTGGCTTGGTTGACGCCACAGGCCACCCTTATGAAGCATTTAGTGCGTTTTTAGATCAACTGAACCGGGCCTAGACAGCCCATAAAAGAAAGGACTTCCCCCATGAAAAAGAATGGGATGTTGGCGGCTGTCGCATTGGCAGCCGGAGTTATGGACGAGGCCAATCAAGCTTTGCCTGAAGGTTTTGCTGTGACGGCAAGCTTTATGAAAAGCCATTTCAGCGCTGTTGCTGCTGAGTTGGTGAGCGAGGGTGCTGTGGCTGAACGGGCTCGTATTGCTGGCATTGAGCAGGCTGCCATGCCAGGACATGATGCTATCATCAAGGCCCATAAGGCCGATGGCAGCAAGACCGCTGCTGATGCCGCCTTGGCAATCATTACCGCTGAAAATGCAGCCCGTGTCAAAATGCAAGGTGGCCTGGATGCCGATGAAAACAAGCTTAAGGGCTTGAAATCAGCGCCAACCCCAATGCTGGAAACACCTGAGGCAGGCCCCATCACCAATGAAAACGCCCATGCTTATGGCTTGGCCGCACGGCAATATATCATCGATCAAAAAGCTTTGGGCCGGAAAGTGACACCTGCTCAGGCGCTCGCTCATGTCACCAAGCAGGAGGCTTAAATCATGGCCAATAATGGACTCGTTAAAAACTATGTGGCCGAAGCCGCCGTTCCGGCATTTCGGATTGTAAAACCCGGTGCCAATGATTTTGGCATTCTCGTGGGTGGTGCTGCCACTGACAAACTGATGGGCATCACCACTGAAATTGATGCTTTGACTGGTGAACGCGCCGATGTGGTTCACACCGGCATTGCCGATCTCAAATTGGGAGGCACTGTGCTTCGTGGCGATCCCATCACTTCAGATGCAACGGGCCAAGGTGTGGCCGCTGCCCCCGCCGCTGGTGTCAATAACCGCATTATAGCGTTTGCCGTGATTGCGGGCGGTTCCGGCGATATCATTCCCGTTCTTCTCGCTCCTGGCTCGGTCCAGGGCTAACCCCATTTAAGCAAGGAACCCATTTAAAATGCCACAAGCCCCCTTTGTTATTCAACCCCGCCTCACGGCATTGGCAATGACTTATGTCAATGAGGCATTCATTGCAGATTCAATTCTGCCACGTCTTCCTGTTGATAGCTCTCAGTTTAAATATTCCAAATATACTTTGGCTGATGGCTTCACTATTGTAGACACCCGCGTGGGCCGCAAATCAGCCCCTAATGAAATTGATTGGACGGCGATTGAAACGCCTGATTTTACCGTCAATTATGGTTTGCAGGACCGTATCCCAATTGAAGATTTGAACAATGCTGCGGCAGCAATGTCTATTCAAGGCGTTATGCCGATTGATCCTGAAGCGCGCTCCACACAATTGCTCACCGATTTGGTAGCCCTTGACCGTGAAAAGCGCGTGGCAGACTTGATCACCACCCTTACCACCTATCAAGCCAGCCAGCGCACAACACTTTCGGGCACATCGCAATGGTCGGATTATGCAAACTCGAACCCAATCGATGCCATTCTGACAGCGCTTGATGCATGTTTGGTGCGGCCTAATATTCTGCAAATGGGCCAAGCGGCATGGACCAAATTCCGCCAGCATCCAAAAGTTGCCGCAGCTATTTTCCCCGGTGGTGGCAACGCCACAACGGGTGGTGGCGGCACGACAGTTGCGGCGCAACAAGTTGCTGATCTTCTGGAAATTGAAGAAGTGATCATCGGTAAGGGTTGGTACAATGCAGCCAAGCCCGGCCAAACCCCAACCATGACCAGACTTTGGGGCAAGCATGCGGCACTGCTTTACCGCAACCCGCAAATCATTGATCCACTGAAGTCAGTGACCTTCGGCTTTACCGCCCAATTTGGCGAGAAAGTGGCTGGCACCATTGTGGGCGATCCTAATATCGGCCTTGAAGGTGGCACCACCGTTCGTGTTGGCGAGCGTGTGAAGGAAGTGATCTGCGCTAATGACGCGGGCTATTTCTTCCAAAACTGCGTCGCTTAAGTTCAATCTCAAAAGGAATTAAAAAATGTATCGTGCTTCTTCTCGTATTGAACATGGTGAAATGAACAAGGATGGCAGGGTTGAAAACTTTGTGTTTGAACTCCACCAAAAAGTGGAAGGCCTGTCAGATAAAGTCATGGAGGGTCTGATTGCATCAGGTGCTATTTATGATGCTGATGCTGACCAAAAAAAACATGACCAAGCTGCCGCTGATGAAAAAGCTGCGGCTGATAAGTTTGAAGCTGAACGCTTGGCTGCTCAAAAAGCTTCTGATGCCGCTCTTGAACTCAAAAACAAAGCTGCGAAATAAACCATGCCCATTGAATCTGATGCTGACCGTGCTGTCTTCACGGCAGCGTCGGATTTTGGGGTCGTGGCGCGCTATATACCTCTCGGTGGCAATGCGCCCACTAATATTGCTGGCATATTTGACACCAATTATATGCAAGTTGATAGCAATGGCGAAGTGTCTATTTCAGGCAATGCGCCGCGTTTTGTGTGCGTTTCTGCACTTCTTCTCAATGGTGGCCGCGAGGGCGATCAACTTTCAATTCAAAATAAAACCTATGTGGTGCGTGAAGTGCGCGCCGATGGCACGGGCATGACTGAACTTTACTGCCATGAGTGCGCTTGACCATGGACCATATGCGCCAGCAAATCAGGGCGGCTGTGGTGCTGGCCTTGGCCGGACTTAAAACCACCAGGCGCAATGTCTTTGCTACGAGGACCGTGCCCTTGAATGCTGACACGCTGCCTGGCCTTTGTGTTTATACGCTGTCTGAACAAAGCGGCATTGATACCATGGGTCGCAGCCGCAGCTTAAAGCGCATTCTGGATTTGGTGGTTGAAGGGGTAACCAAATCCCGAAGCACCATTGATGATGATCTAGACCAGATCGCAGCGGAGGTTGAGGCAGCTTTGGCAATTGATCCCAGCCTTGGCGGCCTGGCTTATGATTGTGTTTTGCAATCAACCAAAGTGGCCGTGCGCGGCCAAGCTGAGACAGACACAGGATCCGTGCAAATGAATTATACCATTACCTACCGCACCAAAGCGGCGGATGCGACCACAAATTCAATTTAAATTTAATGATGAAAGGATAAACCAATGGCTTCACACTGGGGTGTTGAAGGCACCGTCAAAGTTGGCGGCGTGCCCGTGGCAAATATTAAAAACTGGAAGCTCGATCGCTCGGTCACCCCCGTGCAATCAACAGCCATGGGTGATACTTGGGAAGCCCATATTCCAAATTCGGGCATTAAGAAATGGTCGGGATCAATGGATTGCCATTGGGATGAGGTTGATGCTGGCCAAGCCGCTCTGACCATTGGGGCCACTGTGGCATTGACGCTTTATCCAGAAGGGGCACAAAGCACTGACGTTTATTGGTCTGGCACGGCCACCGTCACGGCTGTGGGAGTTGATATTAAAATGGACGGCGAAACTGTGGGCCGCTCTTACAGCTTCCAAGGGTCTGGGCCTTTGACTGAATTGGTGGTGCCATAATGGCTGATGATTTTTCATCCGTCATGAAGGCGGTAACGGGCCATTATAAATCGCTGCAGGTGAAACAAATCATGGTCCCCGAATGGGGTGATGGCCAAGGCCAGCCCTTGGTGATTTATGCTAAGCCGATGACGGTTAATATTCGTGACCGGATTTATAAAGAGGCCATCAAATCCAATGCCATGCTGCATGTGGAAGCCTTGATCAATCTGGCCATGAAAGCTGATGGCGCGCCCATGTTTACCATTGCTGACAGGCCGATTTTAATCCGTTCGGCTGATCCCTTTGTTTTAGAGCGGATTAGCTCGGAACTTCTTAGCCCCGCCACCACCGAGGAAGACCTCATAAAAAACTAAAGGGCGAGCCGGGCCGACTTAACATGTTCCGGCTCGCCGATTATCTGAAAATAACCGTGGCCGAAATTGAGGCTATGGACTGGCAAGAATACCAAGACTGGTTTGCCTATCTCAAAATTAAGCAACAAGAGCAGGAAGCAAAATGAGCACCACGGAAAGGCTTGGCGTTGATCTTGTTGCCTATGATAAGTTTTCAGCAGCGTTTGCGGCATTCACGGCACATATGCAGAAAGCTGAGTCTCAGACCAAGCAATTGGGGGCTTCCAGCACGGGGGCCTTTCAGCAGTTTAACTCTGGCTTGCAAAGAGCGGCTGGCCTTTTGGGTGTGACGTTCGGAACGTCTCAAATTGCTCAATTTGCAAGGGATGCTGTTCGAGATTTGGCTGATGTGAAAGATCAGGCTGAGCGCGCAGGTTTGGCTATTTCTGATATGCAGTCACTTACCTTTGCCGCAAGGCAGGGTGGTGGTGACCAGCAATCCATCGTCACAGCCTTTCAGAAAATGAATGTGCAACTTGAAAAGGCGCGGCTTGGGCAAGGTGAACTTGGCGATATTCTAGACGCCAATAATGTGAAATTGCTGGATGGTGCTGGCAATGCCCGCCAAGCCAAAGATGTTTTCTATGATATCGTGGATCTTGTTCATAATGCCAAAAACGGCATTGATCGCGGTGTGATTGCCACAGCGGCTTTCGGCAAATCGGGCCAAGACCTGATTCCGATTTTTATGGATGGAGCTGATGCCATCAAACAACAAGAACAGGCCGCCCGTGATGTGGGTGTGGTGATCAGCGACGATATTGTGAATAAGGCTGCGGTTTTTGATGATCAGTGGACGGCGGCTTGGGATAGTTGGTTGGCTAAATCCAAGGCCTCGATCGTCAGTGTTGCGTCTTGGCTTAAATCTGCAATGCCTGAACTTAGCACTAATGAAATGTATAATGATGGCAATGTGGCCATCCCTTGGGCTGATATTCGAAAGAACAAGCGCCTGCGTGAAGGTTTAGGGATTTCTGATAGCGATCCGCATTTGAATGATGCTGACCACTTCATAAATCCGAATATTGTAAACAGGGAAGGCAAGGGCGACCTTAACCCACAGTCAACCAGATTGCCGCCACCCAAAGCAACGCTTACCCACGCCCCTAAAGTCCACGCCATTCACGCTGAGCGGGACGCGGTTAAAGAGTTGATTGACCAACTACGCTTTGAAAATACCTTGATCGGCAAGAGCGATCTGGAAAAAGAGATTTCCAACAATCTGCGCCATGCTGGGGCTAAGGCCACGGATGCCCAGAAAGCTGCCATCACTGATTTAACCACCACAATGCATAATGAACTGGAATCGCTAAAGCTGATTTCTGAAGCAGAAAAACGTTTTCAGGATGATCAAAAAAAGCACCAAGAACAAATGCAACAGCTGGCCGGCCAAGCGGCTGATATGTTTAGCAATGAATTCCAGTCTGTGATTGATGGCACCGAAACAGTTGGTGATGCTTTTGCAAATATGACCAAGAATATTCTAGAACAAATGTCCCAACTTGCCGTCAACAGTATATTTCAAAGCTTGCTGGGTGGCGGGCCCGCACAAAGTGGCGGCGGTCTTCTATCCACATTATTTGGTGGCTTGTTCTCGGGCTTTCACGCCAATGGCGGCTTTATTCCAGCGGGCCATTGGGGCATTGCCGGCGAGTCCGGTGCCGAGCCCGTATTCGGCCCCGCAACCGTGATGCCGCATTCGATTTTTCAGAATAATGATAACCAAAAACCACAAGAAACAAACCTGCATATCAGCATCAATTTGGAAGGCGCTAATGGCAATGAAGCCGTGGCGCGGATTGCTGAAGAGTCTGTACGCAAAGGCCTTAAAGTTTTTGGTCAAAACATGCCACGGATGAATCTTGAAAGGAGTTTGAGGAGTTGAGCGCAGTGATTGTTGAGTGGCCTTCAATTCTTAAAATCCACGAACATATCATTCCTAAGCTTGAAAAAAATGTGTCTTCATCTGGCCCCAGCCTATCTGGTCAAGAAGATGTGGTAGTCAGTGATGCCGGGTTTTGGCGCTATCGCATCAACACCCTGTTTTGGGATGTGAAGGTTCAAGGTGATGTGAACCGGCTGGCAGCATGGATTTCATTTATTGATAATTGCCAAGTGCGCGCTAACCGTGTGCGGGTGCCGATTTTGTGCAATGGTTATGACATCATTGCCACTTCGGGCAAAGAAGCTTTGCGGAGTGCTCTATCGGGTGTGGGGGTGCCCCATTCCGATACTGCATTTCATAGTGATGGTTCGGGCTATGATCAAAGCATCTGTTCGGCGGTTGTTGTGGCGCGGGTGCAGTCGGGTGCCACATCGATGCTCTTAAACTTTCCTTCTGGTTTTGTGCCACAAAATCCCAATCCCTTTTCTAATGGTGATAGTTTTTACCGGATCAAAACTGCAACGCTGGTGAGTGGAACAATTTATGAAATCACCTTTCTACCGCGCCTGCGCCAGGCTTGCGGGGTTGGTGCTGAATTTAGTTTTGATAAGATATTTTGTTTGATGCGCTTGACCGATGAGGCTGCAACATTGATTCCACAGGATCCGACCATGGTGTCTTCGGCCCAACTCGATTTTAATGAGGCGCTGGTATGATATTTCCTACAGCAATAGAAGAGATGCGGCGCTCAAGGAAAATCAATGCCAGTGTTTTAATTGACCTCGATTTTTTAACAGTGCCTAAGCGTATTTGGCTGGGGGCGGGCGATCTGAAGACAATCAATGGGTTGGCTTGGGAGGGGGTTGGCGCTGTTCTAGCTGTGGATGGGGGCGGGCAACAGGTTGGCTTGGCCTCGACAAACATATCAATCACCTTTGCTGCAACAGCAGAAATGTGGCGGATTGCAAAAGATTCAACCCATGAAATAAACGGCCGCAGGATTTCAACTTCTGTTCAGTTTTTCAATGAAGCATGGCAACCCATCGATAACTATTTCTCGCTTTACAATGGCGTTATGGACCGCGTTTCTTTTCAGATTGAAGCGGGAAAAAGAACCATCACACTTTTTGCAGAAAGCCCCTTTGTGCGCAAGCGGGCACCGCGGATTCAGTATTGGTCTGCATCTGATCAGAATATTAAATTTGCCAATGATCGGTTTCTCGACAGCGTGGCGGGATTAGAAAATAAGGTTATCAATTGGCCGACACTCTCTTAGCTGAATTTTTGCTTCAGCGTTGTGCTTTAAAGTTCGAATATGGTGTTTCAGATTGCGCAATTTTTGTGATTGAATGGCTGGATTTGGCTTTAGGTCAAAACGCGATTTCACATTTCAAAGGTCTCTACCATGACAAAGAATCATGTGCCGCTGTGATTTTGGAAATGGGTGGATTTTTAGCCTTTGCTGAAAAATTTATTAAAATACATTATGGTTTAAAGCCTGCAAGCCCCTCGCGGGGTAATGTAGTTTTGGTGCAAATTGATAAGCATGAGGTTTTGGCCATTCGCTTATCGGACGTATGCGTTGTTGTGTTGAAGTATGGCAGTGGTGTTTTTATCACTCATAATTTTACCATCATTCAGGAATGGGGATTAATCTAATATGCCCCAAGTTGTGCCGCTGATTGGTGTTGCTGCAACATCAATCGGAACTTATCTGGCTGCCAATAGCACGGCCATTGCAATTACCCTGCTGACCACTGCAGCTTCATATGCCCTTAATTCTTTTGAAGCCAATCGCGCACAGTCAGCAAATGCATCTGCCAATCAATCGATTCAACAAAATATCAGGCAGGCGCTGGGCCCGCGATATCGCACCTATGGCTATTGCCGGATCGGAGGGCAGGTTTTATTCGAAGAGGTTTCCGGACGCTCGCTCTACCTATCGATTGCGCTTTCCGATGGCATTATTGATGGCATTGAAAAATACTATATCAACGACATCGAATGCCGCATCGATGACCTAGGATATGTGACAACTGCACCGTTTAACAGCTCATTTGGAAAGTTGGTGCGGTTTGAACATAAATCTGGCTATGCCAACCAAACGCCAAGCGCAATTTTAAGGTCAATTTTTCCCGGTATCACTGAAAAACATTTTGGTGGCGGTATCGCCTATGCAACAGTTGAGGTTTATTCGCCACCAAATGCCGATGCTTATGCCGCAATTTTTAATTCAACACATCCAAAGTTTGAGTTTTTGCAACGCGGTAGCTTGGTTTATGATCCGCGCGATCCCGCCCAAGATCCAGCTTTGGAGTTAAGTTGGAAGTTTTCCACGAACCCTGCTCTGATTTTGATGGATTATTTTACCCATCAAAAAGGCATGGGATTATCGCGGTCATTATTCGACCGAGATACAGTGATCTTGATTGCAAATTATTGCGATGAGCTGGTGGCTCAAAAAGATGGAAGCCTCATCAAGCGTTATGAAATGGGGGGCTATTATTTTTTGAATGAAGACCCTGCGGTTGTTATCCAAGATATTTTGAACAGCTTTGCTGGTGATATTTTTCTCAATCAGGCGGGTTTGTTTTCGATCACCAGTGATGGCTTAAATGGCCCCACAGTTCAAATTACCAAAGCGATGATTAGGCAAATGTCGGCCGATTTAACGACAGGTGTGCTTTATCAGTATTCAACCATTCGCAGCAAATATGCTTCAGACATTCATGGCTATCAGTTTGGAATTGTTGAAGCGGAACCATGGATTGATGCCACAGCCCTAGCCCAAATTGGTAAAGATATACCCTTCGATTTTAACCTACGCTTTGTTAATCGGCATAGCCAAGCCCGGCGCTTAATGAAGAAAAAATTTTATGCGATCAATCCCAAATGGACTTTAAAACAAGAATTGGGCTTTGAGGGGATACAGCTGTTTGGTGAGAGAGTTGCCAGTTTTAAATATGATGATTTAGGTATCGACTACAATTTTAGAATTCAATCGGTTGGAACAGACAGCACACTTGGCTTTGCCAAAATTATTACAAACCTTGAATCGATCGCCCCTGAAAGTCAGACTTGGAATCCTTTGACTGAAGAGGGCACCGCTCCGCCATTGGTTTTGGATACGGCCGAAACAATTTCCCCCCAGGCGCCAATCAATCTTGCGGCCTTGCCTAATCAGGCAACACCGGTAACAGCGCTTGTGTCGTGGGATGCAAATACGAAAAATAAAACGCAAGAATTTCTTTACCGAAAAACTGCTGATGCAGCATGGACAGCTATCACCGTATCGCCGCAACAGCGTTATGTCGCTTTAACCAACTTGGTTCCAGGCACGTCATACATTGTGGCAGTTAGGGTAATCAGTGCGGCTTATGGCGCTTCTGATTATGCCTTCTTAACCTTCACGGCTTCAGGCTCGGCTGGCACAACAGGAGCCTTGCAAATTTTTAGCGTGCAGGGTGGTGTTGGAAAAATTATCGCGACAACAAAACAAGCCGCATCGGCCAAAGCGGCTTATGTGGCCTATTCAATTGTTGCTGTGGGGGCTTCTGCCGATTGGGCTTCGGCAGTATTTCAAAATCTTGTCGCCAATCAATCGACTAGTAATTTCGAAATTTCAACACCGCTTGCCAATGCTGATATCTATGCAAGATCAGTTGGCATCAATGGCGATAGTGGGCCGATCTCTGGCCCGCTAACAGTTGCAATAACTAAAACAGTTTCTTCAACTGGGGTCAGTGGAACAATATCAACGGGTGGTCAGGGCAATAGCAATGGCAATAACGGCAATAACAATGGTGGTGCATCTCCATCTTCCCCATCTTCATCAGGTGGGCCAACTAATAGCGGGCCGACCAACGATGGCGGCGGCGGCAATAACACCAGCATTTACTAATTTTATTTAAAGCAAAAGGTAATCGATAATGGTATTAAAGCTAGCGGCTGACATTTGGGCAAATCTCAATCCTGATACCAGCCTCAAAAGGCCACCTAAAGATGAAATTCGCCTCTGGGGTAAACAGCTTGAAGATGCAACTGCTTTACCGGGGGCTTCTGGTGGAACTGTGAATGCTCAAGCACCGATCTGGACCCCCGCGCTCACCAATATTCCAGCACTGTTTGCCTTTGCTTCAGCTGGCCCCAATACCAGCATTACCGTCACGGTTAATCCACAAGGCTTGGGTGCCATGCCTTTACTTGCTAATGGCCGGGCTTTGGCTATTGGTGAAACAGGGCCAGCTGGCTATCTATTATTAGTTGAGGTTATTGGGGCAAATTTAATCTTACTTAATCCTTCGCCTGTGGCCCTGTCGAGCTCGTCGATTGGTTCAGCGCTTGTGCAGGCCAGCACGACAGCTGAAGCTCTTTCAGTTCTCAATCAGTTTTTGCCTTTTCCGGTTCCTGAACCTAAGCCAGATGTCACGGTTTCCTACCCGCAAAGCAAATTTGGTTTAGATTGGCCTGCGGGGTTGGTTGATGGCGGCAATTCAATTTCCGTGCAAAACACTTTGAACACTTGGTTTATTTCATTGTTCCGGTCGCTCTATGGCACGGCCATTCAACAGGTTGTTGATATCTCCGATTCAGGTTATAACTATATAGCCAATGTTGGGGTGGCGTCCGGGCAGCAACAATATGGTGGTGCTTCTCTTCAAACTGCGTTGTTTGAATTTAATGATGCTTTGCCCGTCGCTCCTTATGAAGAAGATAACCCAATTGAAAGCCATGGGTTTAGGGATGATGCATTCTTTACCAATTCGCCAAATCCGCCTTCGCTAGCTGCCGCTGAAGCTGCCACAAAATCGATCAGAATTCTAAGTCAATATTCATACTGGTTTGCCAGAAAATACAGAGGCAATCGTTCAGCGGCCTTGATTGGCGCTAATGATGAATTGTCAGATGTGATTCAACACAAGCGCTATATTCTCGAAAACATCGGAACTGATGCAACCCCTATAGCATTATCAAAATGCTTTGTGACGGATTTGGCTTTGCGCCGGCGCACACCCAAATCCATGCGCACGATTGATATTCTATCAGGCTATCACCGGACATCAACACTTGGTTATTGGTTTGAGTATGATCCGCGCAATGCCACAACATCCAGAACTTATCCCAACACAACTGAAAATCTCACAATCACGGCGATCGCTCTGACTAATCGGGCTTTGGCAACTCAACTTGCGGCTGGCCAAATAATAACGGCCCCTGATGGCACGGTGATTACCTTGGCTGTTGGCAATACGGTATTGCTGCAAAATCAAACTGCCGCCGGCGAAGATGGTATGGTGACGATTACAGCTGGTGTTCCAACTTATTTTGGTTCGCCGCCAACACAAGTTAACTCCCCTAAATTTGGTACTTATACAAATACAGGCTTAGGCACTCACACCTGGGTTAGAACTTACAATTATGGATCAAAACCAATCATCATTGCCAACAATGCAACTTTAGCCAGTGCCACGCGCGTTTTTTATGTGTGGTCGCCACAAATTCCTTTGACTGGCGAAGGCTCAAATTCAAGCGATGGTGTTGGCATTGGTGGCTATATCAAACAGCAATATCAGGCCGCAAAAGATATGAATGGCTGGGAATTGCAGATTAAAAACTCGCTATTTACGCCGCAAATTATGATGGGGCCAGAAGCCCTTAGATATAAAGCTATATGTGGTTTTGGAACTGGGCCGCAAGCAATTACGAATTTGCAGGCCGTATGGAACCAATGGGGCAAAATCTTAAGGCCTTCAGTTTTTGATTGGACTTTTGTGGCTGCCAATAATCGCGGCGTCGAAACCTGGACTGAAGATCAGGTGCGGTTGTGGTATTTATGCCAAGGTGCTGATCAGGGC
The DNA here is from genome assembly GCA_964244815.1 of uncultured Aestuariivirga sp. Taxonomy (GTDB): domain Bacteria; phylum Pseudomonadota; class Alphaproteobacteria; order Rhizobiales; family Aestuariivirgaceae; genus Aestuariivirga. The sequence goes on from CAXTKH010000021.1 coordinate 36,796, forward strand.
ATTATTGGAAAATCGGCTCCCTCTTATGGGTCATTTGCTAGCAAGCCCGCAAATGTTTCAAATTATAATTTTATTCGAGATGCTGCTTAGCGCTTTCATATTTAGTTTTTTTTGCTTGGAGATAGTTTATGGCGCTGGTTGGTCTTGGCAATGAAACGCCGCCCTTTGATTTTGAAGTGTTGCGGGTGGCCCCGAAAGATATCGTGATTCAGGTGCCACGGGTTCTGCATACTTCACTGTCTTGCCTTGTCACCCCTGAAGTTTCAGTACCTTTCACCCTTACGGTGGGTTCCGGTATTGCGATTGGGCCATATACTGACGCTGATACCGCTATCACCTATCCCTCAGGCCAAGCCACCATCAGCCTCAGCTTGGTGCAAGCGGCCAGCTTGGCCAAGTCGCATGGCAATACTTACCTGATCACAGAATCGCCCGCGGGCAAACCTGTGCCGCTGCTTTATGGCCGCTTGAATGGGCTGTTGGGCTAATCGCCATGGCTGATGCATTGCGGGTGGTGACCCAGAAAAACGAAATCAGAGTTATAGAGAACGACAAAACTATCAAACTGCCAGCACCACAAGCGGTGGTGCGGGTGGTTGATAAAGGGGCGCAGGGGATTCAGGGCCAACCCGGCATTGGTGGTTTTTTCCAGCGCATTGACCAAGCCACAGCATCTGCCAATTGGATATTAAACCACGGCAAAGGTGCAGTTCCGATAGTGCAGGTTTTTTTAAACACCGGCGAGATGATCATCACAGATGTGGTGGCAACGGCAACCCAGATCAATGTGGTATTTGCCGCGCCCATCGCCGGCTTTGTTATAATTTCATAGGAGATAGAAATGAAAGTATTCAATGGCATTGACCTGCAAGGCCAGCGCGCTACAAATCTGGCCGATCCCGTTGCCTCAACAGATGCGGCCACCAAGAATTTTGTTGAAAATTTTGTGAATGGCAAAAGTTTCAAAAGCGCAGTTCGGGCTGTGGCCACTGGCAACATCAACCTCGCTGCTCCCGGTGCCACGATTGACGGCGTGGCGCTCACCTCTGGTGATCCAATTCTGGGTCGCTTTCTGGCGGCTAGTCAAACAATAGCTTCGCAGAATGGTTTGTATAATTGGAATGGTGCGGCAGCCGCCGCCACCCGCACGACAGATGCTGATGCCAATAGCGAACTATTGCCTGGCACCACAGTCTATGTGACTGAAGGCACCAATGCCGACAAGCAATTTGCGATCACTTCTGATGCGGCCATTACCGTGGGCACCACGGCTATGACATGGACGATTGTGGGATCTGGCGGCAACACCTACACCGCCTCCAGTGGTGTATTACTGACAGCCCTGAATTTCACGGCCGTAGCCGATCCTGTGGCCTTGGGTGGCATTACTGTGACGGCGGCTGGCATTAAGGTGGATGCCACGGTGGTAGCCCGCAAGGCTAGCGCATCGATTGGTACTGGCGCGCTGACAGTCATTCCCGTCACCCACAATCTTGGTACCAAAGATGTTTTGGTTTCGCTGCGTGATGTTGCAACTGATACATTCGGCATTACTGATTGGGTGGCCACCGATATCAACACCGTCACCTTCACTTTTGCAGTGGCCCCCACCACCAACCAATACCGCGTTTCGATCTTTGGTTAGGCCATGTCTGTTCCATTTCTCAATGGCCTTAAAATAGCGCCTCAGCCCGGCGACCCCGCAACACCTGCTGATGGGGCTATCTGGTTTAATTCGGTCACGGGCACCTTGCGTACGGCCCAACAAGGGCAGGTGGTTGATGTGACCAGCCGTGGCCCGCTTTTTGCGCGCTTTTTTGTTATGCAATAAGGATCAATCATGCCCGCCAACACCAATCCAATTTTTTCCAAATCCGCTAAGAATCAATGGGCAGCCCCCCAAATCACGGCGGCCAATACGGCCAAGGATGGCACAGGCGCAGTCACTCTTATATTTACGGCTGATGCAGCCAATGGCAGTTTTGTTCAAGGCATTATGTTCAAGGCCCTTGGCACCAATGTGGCTTCTGTGGCCCGCGTGTTTTTGAACAATGGGTTAACCAATGCCACGGCGGCCAATAATAGTTTGGTCGCTGATATTACGCTGCCTGCCACAACGCTTTCAGAAGTGGCGGCGCAGCCTGATTACTTCTTGCCCATCAACAAGGCGCTTGACCCTGGCCATAAGCTGAATGTCACTTTGGGCACAGCGGTGGCTGCAGGCTATGCTGTAACTGTGTGGGGAGGCGCATATTAATGTCTGATATGTCGCACCTTCCCAATGTCTTCAACGGGGCTGAAACCTTTCGCTTTGAAGGCAATGGTGACTGGCGCTCTTTGATTTTGCCACGCGGCAAATCGCATGTTGGTATTTTGTGCGTGGGTTCAGGTGCTGGTGGTGGTGCGGGCTTTAGCGCTGCTGCTGCAACGGCCCGTGGTGGTGGTGGCGGCGGTGGTTCAGCGGCCATTGCCCGCGCTATTTTTCAGCGCGAGGCTTTGCCGGATCAGCTTTTTATCAATGTAGCCTTGGGTGGCCTTCCAGGCCTTGGTGGCGCTTTAAGTCGTGTGGCCATCAGGCCAGATGTGATCGTTCAAAATGGTGTCATAGTTTCAGGTGCGGTGGCTGCAACGGCTGGTGGTGTGGGTTCGGCTGCGGCTGTGGGGGCGGCAGGTGCTGCTTCAACCGTTTCGACGTCCACTGTCTCCGGGCCTTTTTCAGCGTGGGCGCTCTCATTTCTGGCGATTGCGGGTATTGCCGGTGGAGCAGGCGGCGCTATTGCTGGCGGTGCTGGTACTTCAATCAGTTGGGGCAACATTGGTGTTCCAATTATTGGTGGATGTGGCGGTGGCGGCACGACTTCGGCTGATTTTGCAGGGGGTGCTTATTTTGGGGCAGGGTGGCAACCCTCTCTTGCAGGCGGGCTTGCAGGATCTAACCGTGGCAATGATGGTATTTTCTTCCCCACGCCTTTAGCTTCACTAGGGGGCACTGGCGGAGGCTCTTCGAACACTGGTACTGGAGGCGCTGGTGGTGACGGTGCCATAGGTTCTGGAGGCGGTGGTGGTGGGGCTGGTGTGACTGGCGGCGCTGGTGGCCGGGGTGGCAATGGTTTGGTGCTTATTTCATGCTGGTAAAGGGAGTGAATATAAAAGTGGCGCAACATCAAAACAATGGAACTTTTTAAAATGCCGCTTGATCCTGAAACCATTAAAGCCTTGATCACGGCGGGAACCGGCTCTGGTGTGGGCACTGTTCTCAAATCAATTATCAAACCAGAAACCAATCTCAAGCGCTGGCTTTTGCAAAGTATCAGCGCGGTGATCGTCGGTGCATTATTTGGTCTCGCCATGACTGAATATGCAAAATTTGGGCAATTTACATCTCTGGCGGCAGCTTCAGTTGGCGCTTTGTTATCGGAACAAATCATTGGCTTTTTACTGGCCCGTGGTGAGTCATTAAATCGGGGCAAAATTGATCTGTCAATTGAGGAGAAGCCCTGATGGAAACTGCCTTTCGCATTGCCGCTCTTGCGCACGCCAAAGAGGCCCTGTTTTTAAATTCACTTTACTGGTTGGCCATCATGTGTGTGGTGTTCAAGCTGACATGGATCATCAGGCAGGTCAGCTTAATGCCGGCTTGGCAGCGTTGGCCCACCGCCTTTTCTGCCGCTGCCCTTTCATTCATCTTGCTGGCCAAAGCCTATTTCAGATTTCAGGGCGGTGATGATGCACAAGCCCTCGACATCGCCCGCGAGCTGGCACTGTGTTTCTTTCTGGCATCTGCCATCGTCATGATCCGCGGCCAGACCAATAAATTCTAATCGCCTCTTAGAGAGGCTATTTTCAAGGACATCTCAATATGACTTACGCCCTGACCTGGCTTCCCAAAGCCTTGCGCAATGTCGGCTTGACTGTTGTTGAGGTAGATGGCTGGCAGACCCGCGGCCATGGCGACATGGGGTCCGTGAAATTTGTGATCTGTCACCACACCGCTGAACCAATTGACTCCAACACCATGCCTTCGATGTCAATTTTGATCAATGGCAGGCCTAATCTGAAAGGGCCGCTCTGCAACCTCGCACTCGGCCAAGACGGAACTTTTTATATGGTTGCCGCTGGCAAGGCCTGGCATGCAGGAGCAGGGCTTTGGCGAGGCATTTCAGATGGCAATGGAGCTGCGATCGGCATCGAGGCTGAAAATAATGGCCTTGGCGAGGTCTGGCCGGAAATCCAGATGGCTGCTTATGCCAAGGGCTGCGCTGCCATTCTGAAATATATCAAGGCCACGCCAGACATGGTGTGCGGACATAAGGAATATGCGTTGCCAAAAGGACGCAAGCCTGATCCCAGTTTCGACATGAACCTGTTCAGGCAGCGGGTTTCAAAGGTGATGGCCGCCAAACCCACACAGATCGCGCAGGAAGCCCCTGCGCCCATCAAGGCTCCGGTTGCACCCGCTCCGGCTCCAAAGCCTGCCCTTGCTTTACCTGTCGAGGCAGCGGCGGCTTCACCCGAAAGGTCCAAGCTCAGCTTCTGGGCGTGGCTGTTTTCATATTTTACAAAGAAAGGTTAAATTCATGAATTTCATTCTCGAACGTGCCAAGGCATTTGTTGCAGCCATTGCTGTGGGCTTGGTTCCCGTCATCATCAAGGCTTTTGAAACATCATCCGGCTTTGATATTCCGCCCACAGGGGAAGCGGCCATCATGGTCTTTATAACGGGTTTGCTGGTTCACCAGGTGCCAAACAAGGCTGTTTAAGTGACCTTCCTCTCTCTGCTGCTCACGGTCTTAAAGGCCGTGGGCGTTGCCCTTGGCCTTTACAAACAGCGCATGGATCAATCCATTGGCGCTGCTGTGCAGGCCGAAAAATCAACGCGCGACGCTGAAAAGGACGAGGCCATTGCTCAAGCTGCTCATGATGCCGTTATTGGCAAGTATAACTCTGGGGCTGAAAACCTGCCAGGGCCTAACTCCGCCTTCACCCGCCGCGAAGACTGAAGTGGTTTCAAATGCCAGGCTTTGCCTTTCGCCCAGCCTACCTTTTTATACCAGCAAGAAAGATACCTATCAAACCCGCGTGCAGGCCGAAGCCCTGAACGCCGAGTGGGGGGCTATTTGCAAATGAGAAATATTCTGAACAAACTACTGACCATTGCGGCCATCGGCCTTGTGCTTCTTGTGCTCTTTCTGGGGCTGTCGATCGTTAATGCCTATGTTGTGCTGGCGGCTGATGCGCCGGAAAGTTTTACCTGCGATCTTGTGCATGTTTCAGATGGCGACACGGTTCAGGTGATCTGTCCGGCATGGCCAAGCCCTGTGCGCAAACAGGGCCTTCGCATCTTTGGAATTGATACGCCGGAATCAATCCGTGGCCGCGCCAAATGCATCAAGGAATTGCGCTTGGGGCTGGATGCCAAGGCTTGGGCCAAACGGCAATTTGAAACTGCAAAAACCGTTAAATTCATTTGGGCTGGCACCATTGATAAATTTGGCGGCCGACTGGATGCTTATGTATTCCTGCCAAATGGCGATGACTGGGCCACCGAAGCTATCCGGATCGGCAAAGCCCGCGCCTATGGCCGCGATGGCAATTTGAAGAAATTGAGCTGGTGTAAATGATTGTCGCAAAGAAATGGGTTAGAACTGATGGTGCTGAAGGCTTCACTTTTGGTGCCCTGGTTGCAATGAAGTTCATCAAGTAACAACGTCGCCTTCGGGCTGGCAATGGAATGGTGATTTCGAAAAGGTCACTTTAATACCAAGTGTGTTGGTCACCTCTGGCCATTATATGCTAGGTCACAATCCGGAAAAAGGATGTTGGTGCACATATAACGAAAAGAAAATTGCTGAAGGCAAAGAGCCTTCAGGCTGGATATGTTTGCAGTGCCATTCATTTGTAAGAGAAGGGCGAATTGAGTTTCTATCTGATTGCTCCCATGCGCTGGCAGGGCACACGGTTGATTTACCAGCACTGCCACGAGATTATGATGAAGATTAATCTATCCGCCCATAAGGGCTGATCGCCGCCAGACGACTCTGGCACTCCGAACTTGGATGTTTAACGTCTATCCCGTGCCAACGGGTGCAGATCATAGGGCTGATAGCCCGACCTTGGAAACCTGCTTCACCTCTCAGTGGGGCAGGTTTTAAGCCCATTCAGTTTTCGCCCACCCCGTGCTATCACACAGCATGAGGTGGGCCTTTTTTGTTGTCTTGATGCTGGTTGGGCCCGCTGCGGCCGCCGATCGCTTCACACTTTGCGCCGATCGCTGGCAGCCTGATTGTGTGGTGGATGGCGACACGATTCACATGGCCGGCCAAAGCATAAGATTGATTGACATCGATGCGCCCGAAATCTCAAAGCCGCATTGCACCGCCGAATATGAATTGGGCCAAAAAGCCACGCTGCGCCTGGCTGAATTGCTCAACGCCTCGCCGGTTGAAGATACAAATTAACGGATCCCGCGACCATGATGTTTACGGCCGCAAATTGAGGTTAGTATTGGTGGGTGGGGAAAGTGCAGGTGCCTTGCTGGTCAGCGAAGGCTTGGCCGTTAAGTGGCAAGGGCGGCATCATCGGTGGTATGATTGAGTGAGGCAGAGGCTTTGTTCAATCTTTGCCGCGCCGTCTTAAAGCAAAAGGCAGCACAATAATTGCCACAATCAAAGGCAAAAGCGGTATTAAGTTGAAGAGGTGGGATATAACCCAATGAATCATCATGCTACCAAACGAATATAGAACAAAGCTGGGGGTTGTGACAAGTTCGTGCTCTCGCCACCAATTCCCCTTTCAGCAAACCCGAAACATGTCCATATTGGGCGTGAGGTGTGTTGATGTCTAAAAAAGTTATCGTTATTGGCGCCGGGATCATTGGGGCGTCACTGGCCTATCATTTGGTCAAAGCCGGTGCTTCGGTTGCGGTGATCGATGCTTTGCCTAAATCCGGTGGTGTGGCCACGCCAAACACATGGGGGTGGATCAATGCCAGTTATTTCAATCCCGAACCTTATGCCAAGCTTCGGATGCGTTCGATGGAGATGTGGCAGGCGCTTTCTCCAATCGCGGACCTCCAAGTAAACTGGTGCGGAAGTTTGCTTTGGGATGTTTCAGCTGATGAATTGCGCGCTTATCAAAAACAGCACACAGCGTGGGGATACAAGGTTCAGTTGCTCGAGCGAGATGGAATATCTCGCATTGAACCTACGCTAATGGATCCGCCAGAGCTTGTTGCTTATGCCGCAGGCGAAGGCGTGATCGAGCCTGATGCAGCAGTGCGGGGATTTATGAATGCTGCTGTTGCACTTGGCGCTTCGCCTATCAATTCGCAAAATGTGACGGGATTTGAAACGCGCGGTAGCCGCGTGTTTGGCCTCAACACTGATGCAGGTTTGATCGAGGCTGATGAGGTTGTAGTGGCCGCCGGAGTTGGCAGCACGGATTTGCTGAAATCAATTGGCATTGCGCTGCCTTTGAAACCTTCCGCCGCATTGGTGGTATACTCCAAGCCAATAGCACAGTTACTCAACACTATGCTGATCGCGCCCGGTATGGAATTGCGGCAGGATGCAGGTGGGCGCATTCTTATTGCGACAGATCTGGTAGACGGGCAAAGCCCGGAGGAACAAGCACATTCCGAAATTCTGAAAATTCGGGGCACTTTGCGTGGTGCAGAACATTTGGAACTTGAGCGCTTTGCAATTGGCCACCGCCCTATGCCGCAAGATGGGTTTCCTCTGGTTGGTCGAATGAACTCGATTGAGGGACTTTATATTGCTGTCACGCATTCTGGCATTACTTTAGCGCCAGCAATTGGTGCATTCGGTGCAGAAGATATTCTGAATGACCATCGTCATGAACTTTTGGCACCTTACCCCCCTGATCGAAATATACTGCCATGAATTGGGTACTTCAACTGTTGTCGAGCAAAGGCGGTATTGTTGTTTCGACGCTCGTAATATTGATGCTGCTCGAGCGCGCATTTCCGATGATGCGTGTGCGTTCAAACTTAAATCGCTTCATTCGAAATTTTTCATTTGCCGGAATTAATTTTCTGCTGGGTCCTCTGATCGTAATTCCCGTTACAACATTGGCAGCAGGCCATGCATTTCATTGGCAGCCGCAATGGTGGAGCGGCTGGACGGGGCTAGCACTTGATGTTTTAGTCTTGGATTGCTGGATCTATTTTTGGCACCGCGTCAATCATGAGGTTCCATTTCTTTGGCGGTTCCATGAAGTGCATCATCTTGACGAAAACTTGGATGCGAGTTCAGCTTTGCGCTTTCACTTTGGTGAAGTTGTATTGTCGTCATTCGTTCGTGCAGTGGTCATCATTCTGATGGGGCTACCATTATCGACGGTTATTGTGTTTGAGACAGTGGTGACTGTTTCAGCAATTTTCCATCATTCAAACATAAGGTTACCTCATCATATTGAGAAATTGCTTTCGCTCGTTATCGTAACTCCTTCGATCCATTGGGTGCATCATCATGCTTTGAGGTCAGATACAGATTCAAATTATTCGACCATCCTATCAATATGGGATCGGCTGTTTGGAAGTGTTGCCAACGGCGCCAGAGTTCTAGACATGTCAATTGGGGTTGAAGGCATCAAAGAGCAGAAATTGCAGCGCCTTATTTTGCGCCCTTTTTTCCGGGCATGAGGCCAGTTAGACTGGCGGCCTCACGGGAGATTCTCTTTTTAACATGGAAGTATCAAAACCACTTCGCGATACGTTGCTGCAACTTCTTGCGACGGTCATGATCCCGCTTTCGGTTGCGGGAACCGGACTTTATTATACACGTTGGCAGCAGAACTTGAACGATCTGAAAACGATGATTGAACTGGTGAGCGACCAAAATCCTGAGAAGCGCAAATATGGCGTGGCGATGTTTGAGTATCTTTTGAAGAACGATAAAGTGCCAGTGGAGTTTGTGGCAGCGCAACTGGGTTATGCCAACTCATCGTCTGACAAGGAATTACTGCCGTTGATGGAGCAAGCATTGGTGAAAGCCTCCGCAGCAAATCCGCAAGTGGCAATTACCTTCAGGCAAGCGCTGGAGCGATTGCCGAGCCGGGTTTTTGTTCACACGCAAGATGATGGGCAGCGGAGTTGTATTCGTGCATTGATTGGCAAGATGAAAGATACGGACAGCAATAGTTTGGTGGTTCCAGGATTTGCGAGGGCCACTTGGGCAGGCGAGGCCCACGAGCTTCGGGTTTTTCTGGCGTCGGATGTGCCGCGCGGCAATGAGCTGTTGAAGATGTTCAATGATGTTGGACTCAAAGTCACGCTGCAAGATTTGTCGGCTGCCGAAGGTTCGGCGGGCAAAGCCAGGCCCAATACATTCGAACTTTGGTTCGGCACCGATCCAGTTCCGGCATCTTGCAACTAGTTTGTCTGGCTTGTGTTTTGCTTATTTCTGCTGAGGTGTATCAGGACACCGCGAATCTGTCCTGATTTGGCACAGCTGGAGTTGAGTTAGTTGTATGGTCGAGCAATCACAGTTTAGCAAAGCATTGCGCGAAGCGCGTTTAGCCTCTGCGGCCAAACTCGATGCTGTGCTTGGTGTTGCTGACGCCCGCGCATTGCGACTGGATGCTTTGCGGGCCGAACTAGCGCCTATTATTTCAGAAAATGCTGAAGCGAAGGCTCTTTTCGATTTAAACATTCAAGCAGGTGAAACCCCAAAGCTCTGGCTGGATTTAATTTCTTCAGTGGTTATGGAGCCCAATCCGCGCACTTATCGATTGGTTCAAGACCAGGATAACTGCCGTGAAACCCTATTCGAGTCTGATGATTTAAAGGCAATGACAGCTTTTATCGTTAAATATTTGGCACATCGTTTGGTGGCGCATGAAAAACTGGTGCGCGGCGTATCGCCAATGCCAAACAGTTTTCAAAAATCCTATACGGCCGTTGATCTGATTTATGTTTGGATCACAGGTGCAGTAGTCGGCATTCTGGGCCTGATGATTGTTGGCATGTTGTTGGGGAAGCTTAGTTTTTAAGCTGCAGCCAGATGTAACAATCTGAAATACCTTTTGATTCCTCTTATTCTTCCTTGCTTGGTAACTTCGCATCTGCAGCAAAGCCATGATTTGCTTTGATGAAGTGATTTTTGTAAGAGGTTCATCATTCGAATGACGGGGTCGTTGGCAGTGGCGGAAAATGTGGTGGGCGGTGCAGGGTTGGTGCGCACGCCTACGTCTAATCGCGATTTGCCACAGAAAGTAGGTGGCTTTGGCACGCTGACTGAAGCGCTGGATTATGCAGCTCGTGGTTTGACTGGCTTTAATTTCTATTCAGGCCGAGGTGCACTCGAACATGTGCTGCCCTATTCTGAACTTCGCGCGCAGGCTTTGGTAACGGCGCGCAAATTACTTTCACTCGGTTTGCAGCGCATGGACCGGATTGCCATTGTTGCCGAAACTGGCCCCGATTTTATGGTGGCGTTTTTTGCCTGCCAATATGCAGGTCTCGTTCCATGCCCCATTCCCTACAGCATGTATATTGGTGGGCGCGAAGCTTATGTTGCGCGCATTACTGGCATGTTGAAGGCGGCTCACGCCAATGCCGTGATCAGCACGGCTGCCCAGATTGGGACATTGCGCGAGGCGGCAGCCGCTGCTGATGTCAAGATTATTCTGAGCCATGAGGATGTTAAGAATTTGCCGGAGTCAATGACAAAGCTGCAAAGCTTTGGCGTGGATGATGTGGCCTATATCCAATATTCATCTGGTTCAACTTCGGCGCCTAAAGGTGTTTTGATTTCGCAACGCGCGATCAACACCAATGCTGTGAGCATTTTGCGAGATGGCATTAACGTTAAGCCCACCGACCGAGGCTTTTCCTGGTTGCCGCTTTATCATGACATGGGACTGGTTGGGTTTTGCCTTTCTACAATGATGGGCCAATCCAGCATGGATTATTTGGCAACAACGGCATTTGCACGCAGACCAACACTGTGGCTGAAACTCATGTCGGAAAACCGCACAACAGTTTCGTTCTCGCCGACCTTTGGTTATGATTTGGTAGCCAAACGGATCAATGGCGAAGCGGCTTCGTTTGATCTTTCGGCTTGGCGCGCCGCTGGCATTGGCGGCGACATGGTGCGGCCAGATGTTCTTGAGCAATTTGCCACAAGTGTTGCAGCAACTGGCTTTGACGCCAAAGCGTTTATGCCAAGTTATGGCATGGCAGAATCTACGCTGGCGATTAGTTTTGCAAACAGTGATGGGCCAGTGCGTGTGGACCGTGTTGACCGCAAGGCGCTTCGCAGCTTGAACAAAGCTATTCCATCCAGCGATCCATCCGAAGATGTGGCGCGGGATTTTGTGGTGTGCGGCAAAATTGTTTCTGGCCATCAGCTTGAAGTGCGCGGTGAGAATGGTGCGATTTTGGGCGAACGTGAGATTGGTAAAATTTTCATTTCAGGCCCGAGCTTGATGACGGGCTATTATGAAAACCCAATGGCTACTGCTGATGCTATTGGCGAGGACGGATATCTTGATACGGGCGACATGGGTTATCTGCTCGGTGGCGAGATTGTGATTACGGGGCGTGCCAAAGATTTGATTTTGCATAATGGTCGCAA
>CAXTKH010000022.1:0-48288 GCA_964244815.1 uncultured Aestuariivirga sp.
AATCCTACGCCGAGCGACTATTCCACTATTCCGGGGTAGGTGCGCTCGATCAAATGTCAGCAAAACAAGCAGTAGAAAAGCCTATTATTGAGGAAGGAGCTTCGATTTCGCCTGATGGGCTTTTAGAAATTGTCACTCGGACACAAGGGTATCCATTTTTTCTGCAGGAATGGTCTTCAAAAGTTTGGGACAGTGCTGTGGGGCCGAAAATAACAAAAGATGATGTGGACAACACCTATGCCGAAACTCTCGCATTACTGGATGACGGCTTTTTTCGTGTACGTCTCGACAGACTTACCCCAAAGGAAATCGAGTTTGTCAAGGCAATGGCAGGATTAGGAGATGGTCCTTATGCCTTGAGTGATATCGCAAAGGTTTTAGATAAAAAGCTTTCCTCACTTGGTCCTGTTCGCGCAAATACTATCTCAAAAGGTATGATCTATAGCACTGATCACGGTTTCCTTGATTTTTCAGTGCCACTTTTTGCGGAATTCATGCGACGACAGACGTAATGTTTGGTCGCATGTATAGTTGGTTTGCAACCACTGCTCAGTCGGTCTCGGCCTCGCTGCACCTAAATCTCAACCCCATTCCTCTGCGCAAATTCCATCAAATCGCCGCGCAGCGAATGCACGGGGCTGGATAGCAACGGCTCCATGAATTTCCAGAGCTTTGCTTGGTCCAGCGAGCGGATCATGGCTTTGACGGGGCCTACTCCTGAGGGCACCATGCTCATCGACGTGAGGCCCACGCCCACGAGGCCCATGGCTTCAAGCGGGCGGCCGCCGAGCTCGCCACAGAGGGTGACGACTTTGTTGTGCTGATTGGCTTTGGCCACGATCTGGCGAATGGCGCCCAACGCAGCAGGGCTTAGAGGATCGTAACGCCCAGCGAGTTTTGGATTGCCCCGGTCTGAGGCAAACAGAAATTGCACAAGATCATTCGAGCCAATAGAAGCAAAATCGACCATCGGCAGAAGTTGATCAAGTTGCCAGAGCAGAGACGGAATTTCGATCATCACGCCGATTTTTAAACTGCGCGGCAGGGCATGGCCGTGTTTGGCGAGGAACATGTGTTCATACATCACAGCATCGCGTGCCATTTCATATTCTTGCACATCAGCAATCATTGGGAACATGATTTTGAGATCTTGATCTGAACCCGCAATCAACATGGCACGGGCTTGCAGGCGCAAGAGTGCCGGACGGTCCATGGCCATGCGTATGGAGCGCCAACCCAAAGCCGGATTTTCTTCGCGCGGCTGGCGCAGATAGGGCAGGATTTTATCAGCACCAATATCAAGCGTGCGAAACGTAACAGGTTTGCCTTGAGCTTGATTGATAATGCTTTGATAATGGCGCACTTGGGCTGAAAGCCGAGGGAAACGCTGGGCCATCATAAAGTGAAGTTCAGTGCGGTAGAGGCCAACACCATCTGCACCTGACTCGTGCAGATGCGGCATATCCACGGTGAGGCCTGCATTGATGTTAAGGCTGATTATCTGACCGTCTTTGCTGAGCGCTGGTAGATCGCGCAGCGCCGTAAAGCGCTCTTGCTTCTTAGCGTAAAAGCGAACTTTTTCAGCGTAGGATTTTTGCAGCTCAGATGTTGGGCGAATAAAGATTTCGCCGGTACTGCCGTCGACAATGATCTCATCGCCGGAATCAACGAGATTGATAATGCCATCAGCAAGACCAATCGCTGGAATGCCAAGGGCGCGCGCCACAATGGCCACATGACTGGTTTTGCCGCCCTCTTCTAAAATCACACCGCGAATTTTGGTGCGGTCATAATCCAGAAGTTCGGCTGGCCCCATGTTGCGCGAAACAACGATGGCGTTTTGCGGTAGATCAGTGCGCGAAGCTGTGGCAACCGCACCTGTTAAAATGCGCAGCAGCCGATTTGAAAGATCATCAAGATCGTGCATGCGTTCGCGCAAATATGGATCACCCATGCGCTGCATGCGCGCACGGTTATCGTTTTGCACGAGTTCAACAGCGGCCTCGGCAGTGAGGCCCGTTTCAACGGCTTCACGCAAACGATTGAGCCAACCCTTATCATGCGCAAACATGCGGATGGTTTCGAGCACGTCTGAATAGTCAGTGGCTCCCCGCATCGCATCGGAACCATCAAGCAGCTCGTCAACATGACTGCGAAGTTGTTCAACACCATTGTCTAATCGAATGATTTCCGCTGGCACATTTTCAGCAATCATGTTTTGAATGCGAACGCGTGGTTCATGCAGCACGACGTGACCCAGAGCAATGCCGTCGGCCAAAGCTTCAACGCGCAAATGATGGCTGCGCACATGAGCCAGATCAATGGCAGTCTCGCGCGCCATTTCTTTAAGTTCGCCCGAAGCCATGACTTCAGCCAGAACCATGGCCGTGGTTTGCAGCGCCTCTTCTTCCTCCTCAGTGTAATGGCGTTGCGTGCGATTTTGCACAACGAGAACGCCGATCACAGAGCCGCCGCGCATGACGGGAACACCGAGGAAGGAATTATAAATTTCTTCGCCGGTTTCTGGCAAATATTTGAATGATGGATGGCGTTGCGCGTCTGATAAATTCAAACCAATCGCCTGCTCGCCGATCAAACCCACAAGGCCTTCACCAACATTGAGCTTGGATTTATGAACCGCTTCGCGCTTCAAACCCTCAGTGGCGTAAAGTTCAAGCACATTGCCAGGCCGCATGACGTAGATCGAGCACACTTCGGCAACCATGTTGCCGGCAATGAGTGCAACGATTTTATCAAGCCGCTTTTGCGCTGTCTCCGGCTCCGCCATAACCTCACGGAGTCTTCGAAGAAGGACACGCGGGCCTAGTGCAGAGCTAGCCATGTGGGGTGTCCTTTAAGGGCGTTTATGGTAGCTAAATGCGAATAGCATCATAAATCAAACCTTATCCAATCCGTAAGCCGTGTGCAATGCACGAACCGCAAGTTCGGTGTAGGCTTCATCAATCAAAACACTGACTTTGATTTCAGATGTGGTGATGGCTTGGATGTTGATGCCCTTATCGGCCAATGCCTTGAACATTTTGGCGGCTACACCCGCATGACTGCGCATGCCGATGCCAACAACGGACACCTTGGCAACGTCAGCAGAGTGCGCGATATCTTGAAAGCCAATCTGGGTTTTGAGTTTCTCGAGAAGCTCAATGGCTTTGCGCAAATCTTTACGAGGCAATGTGAACGTGATGTCAGCTACTGCACCATCGGCTGATACGTTCTGAACGATCATATCAACGCTGATATCAGCCTCAGCCAATGGCCCAAACACACCAGCCGAAACGCCGGGTTTATCTTTTACTTTGCGCAGCGAGATTTTTGCTTCATCGCGCGAATAAGCAATTCCACTGACAACATGCTGTTCCATCGATTGATCCTCTTGGCATACAAATGTTCCGGGCCCGGTGCCATCGGGTTTATTTTGATTGGGTGAATCGGGGGCTTCAAAAGTTGAGCGGACTTGCAACGGAACGTTATAGACCATGGCAAGTTCCACTGAACGTGGCTGCAACACTTTTGCACCAAGGGAAGCTTGCTCTAACATTTCCTCGTAAGAAATTTTATCGAGCTTTTGTGCGCCAGTCACAATGCGCGGATCAGCGGTATAAACGCCGTCCACATCTGTATAAATATCGCAGGAAGCTTTAAGCGCTGCGGCCACGGCCACAGCCGACGTATCAGAACCGCCACGGCCTAATGTGGTGATGCGCTTATCAGGGCCAATGCCCTGAAAGCCGGCAATGACGGCCACTTGGCCCTGCTCCATGCGCTTTAAAATTTCAGCGCCATTGATATTGGTCATGCGCGCAGAACCATGCACGCCGTCGGTTTCAATCGGAATTTGCCATCCCGACCATGAGCGAGCTGGAATGCCGATTTCCTGAAGCACTATGGCCAGAAGACCAGCGGTTACTTGTTCGCCCGTGGAAACAATTGCATCATATTCGCGGGCATCATGCATGGGAGCAGCTTGTTTGCACCATTCCACCAGTTGGTTGGTGGTGCCAGCCATCGCCGAGACCACAACGGCCACATGATTGCCGGCTTTGACTTCACGTTCAACATGGCGGGCCACGTTCCGGATGCGCTCAATATTCGCAACCGAAGTGCCGCCAAACTTCATAACCAAACGGCCCATGGGCCCCGTCCCCTTGTAAATTCGAAGCGCCCCGATGGTGCGGCGCGGCGTACTCTTAGTAGAGGGGCTATTTATATGCAATAATGGCTGAGATGATTTCAGGTAACAAAATACAATGACAATAGATACAAGCGCCAACCTTTCCAGCCTTGACCCAGCGGAAGTGGAAAAATTCTCTAAAATGGCCGCAGAATGGTGGAATCCCAAGGGTAAATTCGGGGTTTTGCATGTGTTTAATCCGGTGCGGCTGACCTATATTAAGGAACAGGTTTGCGCCCGTTTTGCGCTTGATCCACTGGTGGAGCGGCCATTTGAGGGTTTAAGGTTTTTGGATATTGGCTGCGGCGGCGGGCTTTTGTGTGAACCTATGGCCAGGTTAGGCGCTTTAGTGGTGGGCGTTGACCCATCGGAGAAAAATATCAAAACCGCTTCAGTTCATGCTGTTGAGCAAGGTTTGACGATTGATTACCGCGTGGGCGTGGCCGAGGATTTAAACGAAGCTGGCGAAAAGTTTGATGTGATCCTGAACATGGAAGTGATCGAACATGTGGCCCTGCCGCAAAACTTCACCAAAAATTGTGTGGAAATGTTGAAGCCCAATGGCTTGATGTTTGTGGCCACTTTGAACCGCACGCTGAAATCTTTTGCACTCGCCATTGTGGGTGCTGAATATGTTCTGCGCTGGCTGCCCAAGGGCACACATGAGTGGGAGAAGTTTATCAAGCCGGAGGAATTGCGCGGATGGCTTTCCAATAATGGTGCTGTGGTGAAGGCAGAGACGGGTGTGGTCTATCACCCCATTGGCCGCGAATGGAAACGCGCCAAGGATATGGAAGTGAACTACATGCTGGTGGCGCAGAAGTGAAATTTGAGATTTCAAATCTCAATAAGGTTTCTGATTTCAAAAATATGGTTGCCGATCGAATCTGGAATGCATGGTGGCGGCCACACGGGCGCTTGCTGCAAGTGGTGACAGATTTTTTTGATGATTTGCCTGAGGCGCGCGGCATTCCGTTTTGCTTGGTGGCTCATGATGATGGCAGATATCTGGGCAGTGCTTTAGCAATTGCGTCGGATTTAGACGAGAGACCCGAACTCTCGCCTTGGGTTGGCGCATTGTGGGTGGAACCGGAATTTCGGCGACAGGGTGTGGCGGCCGGATTAGTGAAGGCGGCGCTGACCGAAGTTTTTAGCGTTGGGCACGAGGTAGCGTTTTTATGTGCGACTGCCGAGAAGCGCGGCATGTATCAAAATCAAGGTTGGCGTTTGATTGAAGAGAAAGTTGGCGAGGGCGAGTTGGATGTGTTTGAGTTTGGTAAGCCGCTTCAGCTCGGTTAAAGCAAATCCAAACGAGCCAAATCGCGCGCGCCGTGAACGACTCGCAGAATGATGACCAAGCCATCGCGAACTAAATACAAAACCAAATAATTGCCTTCGACGAGCAACCTTAATCCCTCATATATCTCTGGCCTTGAAACTCCGGTTTCGGGAAATTGACGAAGGCTGCGAATGCGGGAGTCTAATTTTTGCAAAAAATTTTCGGCACTATCGATACTATGTATTGCAATCGTATCCCATAGCTCATCAAGATCTGCTCTCGCATTTGGCGTAATCTTGATTGGCAAATTCTTCACTAAGCAGATTTCTTGTAAGTTTCTCTATGGCGCTCTCGACCGCGTTGAACGATGTCGTCCATCGAGTAATCCAACAGTGAACCACTCTCCAATGCGTCGTCCACCATTTTGCGATACTTCTTAATTACGATATCGCGCTCAACCTGCTTTTCTTGCCAATCGCGCAAAGCATCACGCACAATCTCGCTGGTTGAAGCATAGGCACCAGTGGCAACCACATCTTTCATAATGATCATCATTTCTTCGGGTAAGGAGACACTTATTTTTTGGACATTGCTCATCGGTCAATGGTAGCAATTTTTGCTACCAGTTTCAAGCCGTCAATTCCCATCCTCCGGCAGCACCGGAATCGGATGTATCTCGATGCCTTCTTCGATCAGGGCGGCGGCTTCTTCTGAAGAGGTTTGGCCATAAATGCCGCGCTCTTCACTTTCTTTGTAGTGAATCTTGCGAGCTTCTTCGGCGAAGTTGTTGCCGACGTTTTCGGCGTTGGTCTCAACATGCTTGCGGTAGTCTCGCATCATTTGCATCATCGCAGCAGCACGGGGATCAACTGGGCCTGCGGACATGCAAACAGCGGCTTCAGATTTCTTGTTGGACTTCGAAGGAATACCCGGCGACATGATTTGTTTTTTAATTTTTGTAATGCCGCAATGCGTGCATTCAACCAGCCCGCGTTTTGCTTGAGTATCATATGATGCGCTATCGCTGAACCAGCCATCGAATTCATGGCCTTTATCGCAGATGAGATCATAACGGATCATACAGCGCTCACGGTGCTCAATGTGAATTCGCGAGCATGTTGCAAGTTTGGAATTTTGCCACGCGCGATAGCTGATTGTTCTGTATCAATTTCAAAAACTTTAAAATCAGGATCAGTGTTCGCTTCACATATCACTTCGCCCCAAGGATTGATCACCTTGGAGTGGCCAAAGGTTTCGCGGCCTGAATCATGCTTGCCACCTTGAGCCGCAGCAATGATGAAGCTTCCGGTTTCAATTGCGCGGGCACGCAGCAACACATGCCAGTGGGCTTTGCCTGTGGGCACTGTAAAGGCCGCAGGAACCAGCAAGACATTGGCACCAGCCATTGCAAGGGCGCGGTGCAGTGCGGGAAAGCGCACATCGTAACAAATGGTGAGGCCTAATTTGGCGAATGGTGTTTCGACCACCACGGCTTCTTTGCCGCCAGTATAGGTGGCTGACTCTTGATAAGTTTCACCATTGGCTAAATCCACATCAAACAAATGGATTTTATCGTAACGCGCCACGGTTCTGCCATCGGGGGCGTAAAGGATTGTGCGGTTGACCAGTTTATCGTCTTTGCCCTTCAGCGCCATGGAACCGATATGCAACCAAACGCCAAGCTTGGCCGCGAGATCAGAAAAACTTTTAACGGAAATATCGTCTGCTTCAGACCGGGCGATAGCTTTGAGGCGCTCGCGGTCTGGCTCGAACACATTGGTCATTTCTGGTGTTGAAATAAATTTAGCACCTTGAGATGCTGCACCTTTGATCAGCGCAGCCGCATCTTTCATATTGCGCGCCACATCAGTTGACGACCGCAACTGAACCATACCTGCTTTAAAACTCATGATGTGGCCAATAACGGATCAAGCCCGCCTTTTGCATCGAGTGCGTGAAGATCATCACAGCCCCCAACATGGGTTGTACCAATGAAAATTTGTGGGACTGTGCGGCGCCCGCCCGAACGCGCCGACATGCGCTGGCGTTCTTCTGAATCATGACTCACGTCGATCTCATCAAATTTAGCGCCTTTCTTGCTGAGAAGATTTTTCGCCATCATGCAATAGGGGCAGGCTGAGGTGGTATAAATTGTAATCTGTTTCATCAGTTGGTCTTTCCGTCACACATCAATATGGAACCTGTGCGGTTCCAAAACAAGCGCAAAGCTTAGCACATTCACTTGCGCTGCTCCCGCTTTTTTTAAGACTTCGGCGCAGGCAGCGAATGTTGCGCCTGTAGTTCTCACATCATCCACCAGTAAAACCTTGCGGTCTTTCAATTCGCTTAAGTTTGACTGCGGAACTTGAAATGCTTTTTTAACATTCTTTTGCCGGGCAATGATATCGAGGCCAACTTGCTGACGCGTGGCAACTTTGCGCACCAGTAAATCCGGTGCGTATTTTTTGGAGGCAATTTGCGCCAAGGGCTTGGCAAGCAATGCCGATTGGTTGAAACGGCGTTTCCACAATCTGGTTGGATGCAACGGAACTGGAGTGATGTAATCCGCCTCCGATAAAAGCTCCCGCCCTGCCCGCGCCATCATGCGCACCATCATGAGTGCGACTTCGTGGTGATCTTTATATTTAAGCGCATGAACCAGATTTTTGGAATTCTGATCAAACACAATGGCGGCCCGCGCCTTGTCCCATGGCGGAGGATCGGCGAGTGCGACAGCACTTAATGCTCCATCGCCCTGATCATAGGCAAAGGGCGTGCCCATCACATCGCAGACGGGCGATTCCAGAAACTGCAAATTCTGCCAGCATGAAATGCACAGACTGGAACCCTGGGTAACGGCCATGCGGCACGAGAGGCACTTTGGAGGAACAATGATGTCAATCAGCGCGCGGCCACAGGTTTTTACAAACTGCGTCAAATTTGCAAACTGGAATTTTGAGCCAGCTTCGGCTACCTCATCATCCATGACTGAACCAAGCCCCCAGATTTTTGACCGCGAACTTTACCTTGCACGCCAATCCAAGGCGAAAGCAACCCATGACTTGCAAAATATGGTGGCAGCGGAACTGGGTGACAGGATTTCGATAATATTGAAGCAGTTTCCAAAAGCCCTGGTGATTGCCCAAAATCCGCAAGTAGCGGCGGAAACTTTGAAGCTGGTTGGGGGCGCGGAGAAGCTCGATCTGCTGGCCCCACCAATCGGCAATAGGGTTGAGTTGCCGGATTCTGATTATGATGCAATTTTCAGTCTGCTGGATTTGCACTGTGTGAATGATGTTCCAGGGCATCTGGCGCAATTGGCGCGTGGACTAAAGCAGGACGGGCTTTTGTTGGTGGCCTTCTTTGCTGGAGATACATTGTTTGAATTGCGCGAAGCCTGGTTGCAGTCCGAGATTGAAATAACAGGCGGAGTTTCTCCCCGTGTTGCGCCAATGATCGGGGTGCGTGAATTAGGCGGTCTGATGCAACGGGCTGGTTTGGCATTGCCAGTAGCCGACATTGACCGGACGATTGTGCGTTATTCTGATGCTTTTGCTTTGATGGGTGAGATCAAAAATTTCGGCTATTCAAATCCGCTACTGGGGCGCAGTTCGAAACTGGTTTCAAAACGTTTCATCAGCAAAGTTGCTGAACATTATCATAAGAATTTTGCCGATGAAGATGGCCGTGTTCGTGCAACATTAGAGATCGCCTGGGCCATGGCGTGGAAACCCCATGAAAGCCAGCAGAAGCCGTTAAAGCCCGGGAGTGCGAGCCACAGTTTAGCCGAGGCTTTGAAGGCGAGGGAGAGTTGAGGTTGGGTGGATGATCATTTGTAATCATTCCTTCCCTGCTACGGCATAGAAATCGCACATTGCTAATATTCACCCTTCTCCCGTCGGGAGAAGGTGGCGCACTTGCGCCAGATGCGGGCCGCAGCGTAGCGAGGACGACCAGCGTTCAGAATTTAACCTGAAAAGCCAAAGCTTGGATAGCTGCGACCAAGAGGCCGCAGCCCTCATCCGCCCTTCGTGCACCTTCCCCCGACGGGGGAAGGGTTAAGACTAATTCAATATGCGATTATCCCGCCCCATCAAGCATAAGCCCCATGGCAATGCTTGTACTTCTTGCCTGAACCACAGGGGCAATCATCATTGCGGCCTACTCTGCCCCATGTTTCTGGATTTTTTGGATCGACTGATAAAGCTGCACCAATTGTTGCGGCGCTTGCAAATGAACCAAAGTTTGGCATGCCTTCAGCCACATCATCAAGGCCAGTTGTTGCATCAATGTGATGCGCTTGCATTGGCGGCAATTCGCTTTCATCCGGCAAATCACCTTCATTGCCTTGCATGCGAATTTCCACGCGCATCAATTGGCTGGTGACAGCCTCTTTCATATGCGTGACCATGTCTGAGAACAACGTGAAGCCTTCGGTCTTGTATTCGTTCAATGGATCACGCTGACCGTAGGAACGAAGACCAATCACCTGGCGCAGATATTCCACCGCAACGATATGCTCACGCCACAACCTGTCCATGGTTTGCAACAACACGGATTTTTCAACTTGCTGCATGATATCGGCGGAATATTTCTCGCGCTTTGAATGATAGAAATCATCCGTGGTTTTGAGCACGCGCTCGCGAATTTCTTCATCCGCAATGCCTTCTTCCTTGGCCCAATCTTCCATTGGAAAATCAACCGCCACAACATCGCGCAAACGCTCACGAAGGCCAACAGCATCCCACTGTTCAGCGTAGGCATTTTCTGGAATGTGTTTGGAAATCAATTCGCCGATAATGTCGTGACGCAAATCATCAACGGTCTCAGAGATTTCTTCGCCCTTCATGATGCCAATACGCTGATCAAAGATAACTTTACGTTGATCGTTCATCACGTTGTCGAATTTGAGCAAGTTCTTGCGAATATCAAAGTTACGCGCTTCAACTTTTTGTTGGGCTTTTTCGAGAGCTTTATTGATCCAAGGATGGATAATGGCTTCACCATCTTTAAGCCCCAACTTTTGCAACATACCGTCGAGACGATCTGAACCGAAAATGCGCATCAAATCATCTTGCAGCGAGAGATAAAAACGTGAAAGACCAGGATCGCCCTGACGGCCTGAACGACCGCGCAACTGATTATCAATGCGGCGGCTTTCATGGCGCTCTGTACCGATGACGAACAAGCCGCCAGCATCCAGAACCACGCGCTTCTTGCTTTCAATATCATCTTTAATCTTGTTGATCGCACGTTCGCGTTCAGCACCTTCGGGCATGTCAGCCAGTTCATTGGCAACGCGCATATCAAGATTGCCGCCGAGCTTAATATCCGTTCCACGACCCGCCATGTTGGTGGCGATGGTAACAGCGCCAGGCGCACCTGCTTGCGCAATAATCAAAGCTTCTTGCTCGTGATACCGCGCGTTCAAAACGCTGTGCTTGATTTGCGCAGATTGCAGAAGTGCCGAGAGTTCTTCAGATTTTTCAATTGATGTTGTGCCCACCAGAACCGGTTGGCCACGGGCAACTGCATCACGCAATGTTTCGGTGATTGCTGCATATTTTTCTTTCGCAGTACGGAAAACCTGATCGTCTTCATCTTTGCGTGAGACAGGAACGTTGGTCGGAATTTCAATGACTTCGAGATTGTAAATGTCTTGGAATTCATCGGCTTCAGTCAAGGCCGTGCCGGTCATGCCTGCAAGCTTTTTGTACATGCGGAAATAATTTTGGAACGTGACTGATGACAGAGTTACGTTTTCAGGCTGAACCGTTACATGTTCCTTGGCTTCAATGGCTTGGTGCAAACCTTCAGAGTAACGACGCCCTTCCATCATGCGGCCCGTGAATTCATCGATGATGATCACTTGATCGTCTTTTACAATGTAGTCCTTATCGCGCTGGAATAATGTATGAGCGCGCAAGGCTTGGGTGATGTGATGGATTATAGTTACGTTGGCGGCATCATAAAGCGTGCCCTTCATGGCACCAGCAGCAACGAGCAATTGCTCTAAATGTTCATTGCCAGCTTCAGTCAAAGAAACTGAACGCTGCTTTTCATCGAGATCATAATCAGCCGCAACAAGTTGTGGAATGAAGCCGTCCAAGGTGTTGTAGAGATCGGATTGATCATCAACCGGGCCTGAAATGATGAGTGGTGTGCGCGCTTCGTCTACCAGAATAGAGTCAACTTCGTCGACGATGGCGTAATTATGCCCGCGCTGAACCATTTCCTCGAGATGATACTTCATATTATCGCGCAGATAATCAAAGCCCAGCTCGTTGTTTGTGCCGTATGTTACATCGCAGGCATAAGCAGCGCGGCGTTCATTATCATCAAGGCCATGAACGATCACGCCTGTAGTAAGGCCCAGCGTGCTATAAACCTTAGCCATCCAAGCCGAGTCGCGTTTTGCCAGATAGTCGTTCACCGTGACCACGTGAACGCCCTTGCCTTCCAGCGCGTTCAGATAAACCGGCAAAGTTGCAACGAGAGTTTTACCTTCACCAGTTTTCATTTCTGAAATCATGCCTGCATGCAAAACCATGCCGCCGACCATTTGCACATCAAAATGCCTGAGGCCCAAGGAACGCTTGGCAGCTTCACGAACTGCTGCAAATGCGGCGGGCAGGATTTCATCAACAGTTTTGCCTGCTGCTAATTCGGCGCGAAGGCTTGGCGTAACATCCTTCAGCTGAGAATCACTCATCGCTGCATAGTGGTCTTCCAATGCATTGATTTGGGGGACGCGCTTTTGAAAACTTACCAATTTGCGGTCGTTTGTTGTTCCAAAAACCTTCGCGGCAGCGTTCCGCAGAATTCCGAGCATCTGATTCGTTCCTTATTGGGCCCTAAGGCCTTGATCTTTGGCGGTCTAATAGCGCAGAGTTTGGTTCTTAGGAAACAATCAAATGCGTAATTTTTGCGCCAGGTCCGGGGTGTTGCATCCAAATAAGGTTCTAACCATCTAATTTCAACCTGTTGCATAGCAGCAACACGAGAGCAAAAGGCTTATTATTGCCTTGTTTCAAACCCATTGGCTGCATATACGAAGTTTTTAGGGGCGCAACTTAGCCGATGGATCACATGCCACGTATTCACATTTTATTGAAGACATCATTGCTTGCTGGAGTGTTCGCACTCGGCTTTTCAGGAATTGTTGCAGCACAAGACAGTGCCGCTGCGCCTTTGACGGGCCAAGATTCCACAGTGGCTATTGTGAACGGCTATGAGATCAAGACATCTGAAGTTCGGATGGCATTTGACGATGTGATTGGCCAATTGCCAAACCTGCCAACAAAGCAGCGTTTTCCTTTTGTTGTGGAAATTTTGATCGAACGGCATTTGATCGCGCAAGTGGCAGCCCAGGAAGGCACTGCTGACTCTGAAGATTATAAGCGTCGTCTGGCAGCCTACCAGGCCAAGGCGCTGCGTGATTCGTATCTGGCACAAAAAATCGCACCTTCAGTTACGGATGCCGAAATTAAAACGGCTTACGATGCTGAAACCGCCAAGGTAACGCAAACCGAACGCGTGCGCGCGCGGCATATTCTTGTGGCCACTGAAAAAGAAGCCAACGACATTGAAGCCAAACTGCAAGCCGGCGGAAAGTTTGAAGATTTGGCGAAGCAATATAGCTTGGATGGCTCAAAGGATTACGGTGGGGATTTAGGTTATTTTACAGCACCTGAAATGGTGGCCGAGTTTTCCAAGGCTGCATTTGCTTTAAAGCAGAACGAGGTTTCAAAACCTGTCAAAACTGAATTTGGTTGGCACATTATTCGCCTCGATGATCGCAAGATGGGCGCTGCCCAGCCTTTTGATCAAGTTAAGGGCGCCATCCGCAATGTTTTGGTGCGCAACAAAATTCAAGAAAAATTGGCGGGCCTTCAGGGCACGGCCAAAGTTGAGATTATCGATCCAGATTTGAAAAAAGCCCAGGCCGAAGCGCAAGCGCAACAGAAACTTAAAGCTGGGCAAGTTGCTCCGACTGTTGGCACTGACGCAGGTGCTGGCACACCCGATACAACTGGCAAAGGCGATTTGGGTCTACCCGAAGCTCCACAACAATAATAATCTAACCCAAATACGAGGTAGGCGACAGATGGCTTTAACAATTTCCCCTCTGGCACCTGCCAGCTTTCCACATTTGCCCGAAATCAAAGGCGTGCGCTTGGCAGCGGCCGCCACTGGCATCCGTTACAAAAATCGCCCCGATGTTTTGCTGGCCGTGATGGACGAAGGCACAACGGTTGCCGGTTGTTTGACTCTGTCAAAATCTCGCTCGGCTCCGGTTGATTGGTGCGCCGATAATTTGAAATCTGGCAAGGGCCGAATTTTGGTGTGCAACGCTGGCAATGCCAATGCGTTTACGGGCAAAGCTGGTGTAGCCACAGTGAAGGCCGTGGCTTCTGCGGCAGCAAAACAATTCAAATGCAAAATGGGCGAGGTGTTTCAAGCTTCAACTGGCGTGATCGGCGAACCGCTGAACCCTGCCCCCATTGTCAATGCTTTGCCTGAACTGGGAAGCGCCGCTTCGGGCGATGCCTGGGATATGGCCGCGCGCTCGATTATGACGACGGACACGTTTCAAAAAGTGGCCACTGCGCAAGTGAAGCTGGGTGGCAAGACCGTGACCATCAATGGCATTGCCAAAGGCTCCGGCATGGTGGCACCGGATATGGCGACCATGTTGGTATTCATTTTTACGGATGCCGCAATTCCGGCCAAAGTTTTACAAAAACTTTTATCACCTGCAGTGTCGAAGAGCTTTAACAACATCACGGTTGATAGCGATACCTCGACGTCTGACACTGTGTTGATGTTTGCAACGGGCGCTGCGGGTTCTGTGAAGGATTTGAAGTCTGCTGCCGATGTGCGCCTGAAGCCATTTGCCAAAGCGCTGGATGCTTTGTGTCTTGATCTTGCAATGCAAGTGGTAAAGGATGGCGAGGGTGCCGAGAAATTAATTGAAATTAAAATCACCGGTGCCGAGTCTGATGGTGCAGCCAAGAAAATCGGCATGAGCATCGCTAATTCGCCATTGGTGAAAACCGCCATTGCGGGCGAAGATGCAAACTGGGGCCGCATTGTGATGGCCATCGGTAAATCTGGTGAGAAGGCATTGCGCGATAAATTGCGAATTAAAATTGGCGGCTTATTGGTGGCGGCCAAAGGTATGAAAGATGCCAACTATAAAGAAGCCGATATCATGCCCCACATGAAAGGCCGCGACATCAAAATAGAGGCCGATATTGGCGTGGGGCGAGGTACGGCCACGGTTTGGACGTGTGATCTGACGCATCGCTACATCGACATTAATGGTTCTTATCGCAGCTGATGAAGCTGGTGCTTGTGGCAGCTGTTGCCCTTATTGATGCTGATGGTCGCATTCTGTTGGCCAAGCGCCCCGAAGGAAAATCACTCGCAGGCCTGTGGGAATTTCCCGGGGGCAAAGTTGAAACGGGCGAGCGCCCTGAGCAAGCCCTGATCCGCGAATTGAAAGAAGAACTGGGCATTGATGTTGAGCAATCTTGCCTCGCGCCCCTCACCTTCGCCAGCCACGCCTACGAAGATTTCCATTTACTGATGCCGCTTTATGTTTGCCGCCGTTGGAAAGGCATGGTGCAATCTATGGAGGGGCAAGAGTTAAAATGGGTGTTCGCCAAAGACTTGAAAAACTATCCCATGCCACCAGCGGATCTGCCGCTCATTCCGCATCTGGTGGAGTTGTTATAAATTCAGCCGATTTCTTTTTTGAGATCAATAATAAAAGATGACATTGGTCGAACATATGATTTCAAACCAATATGACTGGAAAATTCAGAAAGTTTTCGACTTTCATCACGCAAATAGAAAATATGTCGCTGACTACCCAGCAAAGCAAGCTTGTCGTCAGAAAGGTCTTCGTCATAAGTCACCAAATGCCAGATTTGCTTAATCTTATATTTGCTTAAAACTTCAGAAGACGCAGCAGAAACCTGCTTCCATCTTTCACGAAGAGTGCGCTTGCAAGAGATTGCGATCAACCATTTGTCCCTGCATCTCACCCATTTATCAACTTCAATATCTGCCTGAAAGTGATCGGGTTTATCGTCTGCCTTCACGCCATAATAATCAAACAGAAAACTAGCGACATCCTCTAAGCTGCCGCCAGCTCGACCTTTTCTCTTTTGTCCCAAACGGCGCTCAAATTCTTGCATGAACGCTGTAAGAACAAGATTGAGCTCAAGTTCGGGCATATGTGCAAGGTCGCGACGCAAATGCGTAAAACTGCGAAGAACGGCAACTCTCTCCGCGTTTAGACATCCTTCGACACCAGCGTCATCCCAAAAACCCACCACCGTCGCCAATCCAGAGTCACCCAACTTATCTAAATAGGTTTTTGCAATGGCCTCCGTAAACGCACGATCATTGCTTGGTATAGTTGTCAGAGCAATGTTGATAGGAACGAGTACTGACTCGGTGGCGCAAACAAAAACGCCAATATCATCAACGGTAAGAAGCTTATTAGTCAGATCTTCAAAAAATAATTTAACTCGCGCCGATTTTGCGGTCGCTTTCGAAAATCTCTTTTCAACAAGACGCTTAAAAATCCCTTTTGAAAGCTCAATCTTAAATTCACTGGAATGAGACGGGTCAGCCAATACGCCACGCAAACTAGATGCAAGTTGCACCAAAAATTCACTCTCTTTGCCAACGGCTCCGTACTTATCACCATTGATCAACATCCGTGCAAACCAATAAACATTCCGCCACGGATTCTTGAAGACCGCATTTTGAATTGGGTCCTCGACCGCGCTCACCAGTAATCCTTCAGATTCATAGATTACAGGCTTTGCCATTTTCCGCCGCGCAGTCGTTTAAGTGCCATCTCCCGATACTCGGAAGAAATTTCTATACCCATAAAGTCTCGTCCCAGTTTTTTTGCAGCAACAGCAGTTGTTCCGCTTCCCATGAATGGATCAAGAACAATTTGCGCTGTTGTGCTCGACACAATTCTTTCAACGAGTTCGAGCGGAAATGGCGCGGGATGGGGATTGTTCATATCCTGAGTGAACTCCCAAACATCACCAAGAGCATTTGCTTTTGGAGCTAATTTAAATTTTGGTTTGGCTATCAAATAAATGACTTCATATGTAGGAAGAAAATATCCTGCATTGAAATTGATTCCACCCTTTCGACACCAAATAATAATTTGCCGGACAGGAAAATCAGAAACAATGTCATGCCTATCTTGCAGAAGTCCTCCTTGAACGCGCCACTTGTGATTGTAAAAAATGGCACCGTCATCTTTTACCACGCGCATCATTTCCCAAAGACAATTCCGTTGCCAAGCAACATATTCGTTATGCGGCATGCAATCATCATGGTCGGAGTAACCATGAACCAATCGTGCATTTTTCCACTTACCGCCACGACCGTCTTTCATGCCGTTGCCAGTTGAATTCTTCAAATTATAAGGCGGAGAGGTCACAACCAAATCAATCGAGTTTTTAGGAAGTGTTCGAAGCACTTCCACAGTATCGCCCAAAACAATTTCATTACGATGTCGAAAAATATCTTTTTTAGCATCGGGCAATTCAAGCTGGTTGAAAGATGACTCTTCTTTTCGCGCCCTAACACTTGCCAACTTTAAAGCCCCATCCATCAAATTAAACTCCGCTGTATTTCTTAGATGGCACCAAGAGCATTAGCCAGCGTACAGTAATGTTCTCAACGCTTTTATAATCGGAACAAATATAGAACAATAGTTAAAGAGTCAATGTGATATTTGTCTCTCAAGCCGCCCCAGCGTAACCAATCGCTGCCATCATGCCGCTGTTCATGTGATAGAGATGGTGACAATGGAAAGCCCAGGTTCCGGGGTTATTGGCATCAAACTGAATGGTGACGTTTTCTCCGGCGGGAACCAGCACGGTGTCGCGCACGGCTCCGTCGATGGGTTTGCCGCTTAAGCCCACAACTTTGAAATAATGCCCATGGAGATGCATGGGGTGGGCCATATTGGTTTGGTTTTGCATTGTCACTTCCACACGCTCGCCTTCGCGAACGCTGAAGAGCGTATCATGCATCATGGCCTTGCCGTTGAAGCCCCAAACATAATCTTTATCACCGCCTGTGAGCGCAACAAATTGTGAATTATTGACAGGTTCTTTCAAAACTTGTGCAGCGGAATGCAATTGCGCTTCAAGTGAATAATCCAAAGGCGCGCCAGCTTCGCCTTGGTCGGAGACCTTAACGATCTCAGCTTTTCCGGCTTGCACAATAATGCCACTCCGCAATAGCGCTCCTTCCGATTGAAACAAAATCGGCCATACGCCTGGGCTGTTCGGCAAAGCAAGGCGAATATCGGCGCGTTGGGCAATGGCGAGTGGGAAGCGCTTGCCATTGACTGGAAACACTGTGTTGCCGTCGACGGCAATCAAAGCACCATCAAGTTCGCCCAAATCAATCCACATATTGGTTGAAGCAGATGCATTGATGATGCGCAGACGAATATGTCCACCAATTTCACTGTGCAAAATTTCAGGATCATCCAGCGTGCGGTCATTGGCAAGCATCGCATCAAAAGCAACATCAGCAGTCATATTCATTTGAGAATGATCCATGCCTTTCATATTATGCTTGGCATGTTCACCGCCAGCACTGCGCAACTCGGCCATGATTTCCTGTGGATCGCGGAAAGTGAAATCATGGAGCATCACCACATGTTCTTGCTCATCGAATAATTGTTTCTTGAGTTCGTGCACGATGAGTGGTGCGGCCAGCATACTCTGCTCCTGAAAACCCAAATGCGAATGCATCCAATGTGTGCCGGGCTTGGTGTTTTCAAAATCATAAAGCCGCGATTCGCCAATGTTAATAAGTGGCGAAGAGAGATGTGGCACGCCATCTTGGGCCGTGGGTGGCGTGAGCCCATGCCAATGGATGAGGGTTCTATCGTCAATTTCATTTTTCAAATTAAAGCGAAACGGTTGGCCCAGAACCATTTCCAATCCGGCTTTGCCGTTGGGGCCAACAATACCGTAAACTTTTGCAGCCTTGCCTTTGACATCAAGAACGCGCGATACAATACGGACATCAGGTGCAGATTGTGCGCGGGCCAAACCAACGAAGGGAGCTGCTGCAAAACCGCCTATTATGCTCCGGCGCGATAATTTCATAAATCCACTCCGATGAAGGCAGAGCGGCTATAGCCCCCGGCCGATGTTTAAAAATTTCTCACGGCGTTGTGTTCGCAATAAGTCTGGCGATAAATTCGAATAGGCACGCAATGTTCTCGCAATCGCTTCTGCGGTAGATTGCATGGCTTGTTCAGGTTTACGCTGAGCGCCACCCAATGGTTCAGGAATGATCTCATCGATCACGCCAAATTTCTTTAGATCTTGTGCAGTAATTTTAAGGGCCGTTGCTGCATCCTTGGCGCGGGCGGGATCACGCCACAAAATTGATGCTGCACCTTCTGGCGAGATCACACTGTAAATCGAATGTTCTAACATCAACACAGTATTGGCTGTGGCGATCGCAATTGCACCGCCGGAGCCGCCTTCACCGATGATCACAGAAATCATTGGCACGCCGAGTGACAAGCAACAATCAGTGGAACGCGCAATTGCTTCAGCTTGGCCACGCTCTTCGGCATCTACACCTGGATAAGCACCTGACGTGTCAACAAAGGTAATAACCGGAAGGCCAAACCGATTGGCCATTTCCATAAGGCGCACAGCTTTGCGGTAGCCTTCAGGCTTGGCCATGCCAAAATTATGCTTGAGACGGCTTGCGGTGTCTGAACCTTTTTCCTGGCCAATAACGACAACCGGCTGACCTTCAAAACGGCCAAGACCACCAACGACAGCTTCGTCTTCCGCAAATTTACGGTCACCTGCCAATGGCACGAAATCCGTGATCAGAGTTTCAATATATTGCAATGCATGAGGGCGCTGACGATGCCTGGCCACTTGGCCTTTTTGCCACGGTGTTAAAGCCAGATAGAGATCAGCCAAAATTTTGTTGGCCTTTTTCTCGAGAGATTTGACTTCGTCAGCAATGTTAACCTTGGCATCGGCTTGCGCCATGGCGCGGAGTTCGGCAATTTTGCCTTCGAGTTCAGCGACCGGAGCCTCAAAATCTAAAAATTCTAACATAATCCCTCAAGGACAATTCGATGTGGTGACGTTACTGGCGATATGGGCTGGTAAAGTCAACTTTTCTTGTTTTGATCTGGTTTGGACAGCGGATGGAAGTTTTCCACGGCTTCTTTAAGGCGGCTGGTTTGGACATGGGTATATATCTGTGTGGTTGAAATATCGGCATGGCCAAGCATTTGTTGAACGGCGCGCAAATCCGCCCCATGGGCCAAAAGATCACTGGCGAAGACATGCCTGAGCACATGAGGACTAACCTTCTCGGCATCAAGCCCTGCCGCCCGCGCCAAAGATTTCAACTCCAAGGCGAAATGCTGGCGTGTAAGCTGGCCTTTAGCACCATGCGAAGGAAACAGATGCTTGGGTTCTTGCTCGTTATTCAGTTTTAAAGCTTTAACGTAATTTACGAGAAAACCCCGCGCCCTGTCAGACATCGGCACCATGCGCTCGCGCCCACCTTTGCCCTTGATAGTCAAAAAGCCATCTCCGGCCAGTGCGGTACGATAAGACAACCCGACAAGTTCAGAAACGCGTAGCCCTGTTGCTGCAAGGAGTTCCAGCAAACACTGCATGCGCATCGCTTTAAAACGCGGCAGACCTTCTGACATTTGCACTTTTTCTGATGCTGCGTTCAATAGTGCCAGCATTTCCGCTTCGCTCAAAATTTTAGGAAGTGG
The DNA here is from genome assembly GCA_964244815.1 of uncultured Aestuariivirga sp. Lineage (GTDB taxonomy): Bacteria > Pseudomonadota > Alphaproteobacteria > Rhizobiales > Aestuariivirgaceae > Aestuariivirga. The sequence continues at coordinate 20,296 of CAXTKH010000022.1, forward strand.
CTTTGCAGCGCGCGGGCCTTCGACAATAACCGCAGGATTCTCCTTGGCCAACCCCTCACCGTGCAAGAATCCATGAAACTGTTTGACCGCCGAAAGCCGCCTTGCTGCTGTGCTTCGCGCCAGACCGAGAATATCAGCTTCGCTCAGAAAACCTTTGACGAGATGTGTATCAGCGGCCAATGCCGAGGACCCGTGGGCATTCAGAAATTCGCTGTAACTTTGCAAATCTCTGCCGTAAGCCGCCAATGAATTTGCCGCCGCACCACGCTCCGCACTCATCATTTCGAGAAAGCGGTCAACCAAGCGCTGATCGCCCGCACTACTTTTGGCGGAGCTTTTCATAAGACAATGTTTTTGTAATTTCAGATTGCTCTGGTGGAAAACTAGCCAATGCCAAAGCCGTGCCATATACCGCACCGGCGATAAGCCCAACGACAAAGACAAACTTTACAGTATCTGGCACGTGCTTATGTCCTCAGCTCACAGCTTTATGCAAAATAGAGCCGATCAATGTCTGATAGGGCATTCCCTCTTTCGACGCACGTTCTTTCAATCGCCGTAAATCGGAACTCCGCAGACGCAGAGAGATTTTAGTGCGCTCTTCGTTGAGTGTGGCACGGGCAGCAGCTTGATGTTCCTGCAGGAGTTCTGGTGTTAGCAAACTCACTGGATTATAGTCATCACGCTCCATAGCTTCAACAATCGCCTTTTCTTCGTCATCAAGATACGGGCCAACTATAGGGGCTCTATTCATTCTTAAAATCCTTTAAAAAACATGCTGTCTGTTTTCGATTTGGAAAAACTGTTTTCAGAAAGATATGGTCGTCGGTTTCAACAAAGGGAACGCAGTACGCATAGCTATTAATTTCCAGCACATTCATCTTTTAGCTGGTGTGTTTGGAACTTGGATTTGGTAAAACATCTAATACTTTTCCGCTTTCAATAGCTTGGGCACATTCTTCAAAACCAACATTTCCTCTCAAAACATTGCTTGGAAGCAACAAATCTTTATCTTCATTCCATACAATTCTCTTCATATACGTACTGTATGGACAAAGTATGGCATGTCAAGCTCACTTTGCGAATTGGTGCGGCTTGCTCTAAAAGCCCAACCCGAACACCATGGCCAGACGATCAATCGCTAAAGATACTGAAATTGCTCACCAAAAGCTGGGAAACCGCGCCCTTGTTTTGGTGGGATTGATGGGTGCTGGCAAAACCAGCGTGGGACGGAGATTGGCAGAGAAGCTGGAAATCCCGTTTGTTGATGCCGACCATGAAATTGAATTGGCGGCGGGCAAAACCATTCCCGAAATTTTCAACGACCATGGCGAAGAATATTTCCGTGAAGGTGAGCGCCGGGTGATTACGCGGCTGCTGGAAAATGGCAAACAGGTTCTAGCCACAGGCGGCGGTGCATTTATGAATTCTGAAACCCGCGAAAAAATCAAAGGTCACGGCCTATCGCTTTGGTTGAAGGCTGATCTCGACTTGCTGTTAAAGCGTGTGGCCAAGAGGAATGACAGACCGCTGTTGCTGAAAGAAGACCCGACCATCGTAATGAAACGTTTGATTGACCAGCGCTATCCAATTTATGCAGAGGCAGACATTACCGTGGAGAGCCGTGATGTGCAGCACGGCCAGATGGTCAATGATGTGATAAAGGCTGTGGCTGACTTTGGAAGTTTGGAAGTTGAAGATAATGAATAGCGCCAGCGTTCTCCACAATGTGCCAGTCAGTTTAGGAGATCGATCCTACAATATTGCAATCGGGCAAAATCTGATCGCAGGCGCGGGCAAATCCATTGCTCCATTTTTAAAGCGGCCATTTGCCGTTGTTGTAACCGATGAAAATGTAGCGAAGGCACATCTCAAGAATTTGGAACAAGCCTTGGCCGCCAGCGGCATCGAAACAAAATCTATTATTTTGCCAGCAGGTGAAACTACTAAAAGCTATAAATATTTGGCTGAGCTTTGCGATGGATTGCTTGTAGCTGGCGTCGAACGCCGCGATATTGTGATCGCTTTGGGCGGTGGTGTTATTGGCGATCTGACTGGCTTTGCCGCAAGCATATTACGCCGCGGTGTGAACTTCATTCAAATCCCGACATCGCTTCTGGCCCAAGTTGATAGCTCGGTTGGCGGCAAGACAGGCATAAATTCGCCACTTGGCAAAAATTTGATTGGTGCATTCCATCAACCGATCGCCGTGCTGGCTGATCTCGATGTACTGAACACTTTGCCAAAGCGCCAACGCGCAGCAGGCTATGCTGAGGTTGCAAAATACGGACTTCTTGGTGATGCAAAATTTTTTGGCTGGCTTGAAGAAAACATAGATACCATCATCAATGGAGGTAACGATGTTTCAGCCATGGCGCATGCGGTGCAAACTTGTTGCGCAATGAAGGCACGCATCGTGGCGGAAGATGAAACTGAAACTGGCGTACGAGCTTTGCTCAATCTGGGCCACACATTTGGTCATGCGCTTGAAGCAGCAACAGGATATTCAGAACGTTTATTGCATGGTGAAGCCGTAGCAATTGGAATGGTGCAGGCATTCAAATTTTCAGAGCAACTAGGCCACTGTGCCAACGGGACGAATGAGCGTGTTGTTAAGCATCTAAAACGCGCTGGACTTCCAACCCACGCGTCAGAAATTCCAGGGGAACTTCCACCAACATCAAAACTTGTCGATCTCATGCGCCAAGATAAAAAAGCCGTGGGTGGGAAGCTGACTTTCATTTTAGCAAAGTCAATTGGTGAAACTTTCATTGCCAAGGGTATAGCCGAATCTGACGTGTTGACCTTCCTTGAAAAGGACTTGAACCAACCATGAACTATGATGTCGTATGGGCAGTCGCATCAATTGTCGCACTGATTATTATATCAGCGTTTTTCTCAGGATCAGAAACGGGTCTGACCACAGCATCGCGCGCGCGCCTGAATGAAATGGAAAAGCGCGGCAGCAAACGCGCTGCGATGGTTTTAAAATTGACCTCCATGCCCGAACGATTGATCGGTGCATTGCTGTTGGGAAACAGCTTAGCAAACATAACGGCTTCAGCTGTGGCCACTGCCGCTTTGGTGAAGGTGTTCACCGAGGCCGGTGCAGTGATTGCTTCAGTGGTTATGACAGTGTTGATTTTGATATTTGCCGAAGTGATGCCAAAAACTTATGCCATTGCCTATCCTGACCGCGTTGCAACGGCTGTGGCACCCATCATGCGCGTAATCGTGGCAGTGCTTGGCCCGATTGTCATGACAGTTGAATACATTGTGAAGAAAACGCTGATGTTGTTTGGCGTCGACACCAGCAATGTTGAGAGCATTCTTTCTGCACATGATGAGCTGCGCGGTGCCATTGATCTGCACCATAAAGAAGGTACATTCATCAAAAAAGACCGCGATATGCTGGGCGGCATTCTTGATCTGAAAGACCTGGAAGTGGTCGATATCATGGTTCATCGCACAAAGATGAAAACCATTGACGGCTCCGAACCGATTACATCGATCATTCAGCAGGTTTTCAAAAGTGGCAACACAAGATTACCCGTTTGGCTCGATAACCCCGATAACATTATTGGCATTCTTCACGCGAAGAATCTTTTTGCTGCAATTCAGGAAAACGATGGAGATTCAACAAAGGTCAAGCTTGATGATATTTTAAGCCCACCCTGGTTTGTGCCAGACACCCGCCCCTTGACCGATCAACTCAACGCCTTTCTTCGCCGCAAAACTCACTTTGCCATTGTGGTCGATGAATATGGCGAGGTTCAGGGGTTGATTACCCTTGAAGATATTATTGAAGAAATTGTTGGCGACATTAAAGATGAGTTCGACGCAGTAACAACAGGCGTACGCAAGCAGCAGGACGGCTCATACAATATTGAGGGTACCGTGCCGATTCGCGATCTCAACCGCTCATTCGACTGGAACTTGCCTGACGAGGAAGTAACCACTGTCGCAGGATTGGTTATTCATGAGGCGCGCATGATCCCAGAAGCCGGACAGGTTTTTACCTTTCATGGCTTCCGCTTTGAAGTGTTGAAAAAGCGCAAGCAACAATTGTCTTTGATAAATATTACCAAACTTGAGCCTGTTAAAGAAGAGATTGAAACAGGTTAAATTATTTCAATCGCCAAAGCGTGGACGCGGGCTTTCAACTCGGTAGCTAGAACTTCATTGATCAGCCTGTGCTGCTGCACGCGGCTTTTGCCTTGAAATACATCGCTTGCGATCTTAACTCTGAAATGGCTCTCACCGCTGGGGTGCGCGCCAATATGCCCGTGATGTTGGTTAGATTCATCAATAAGTTCAAAATACGGCGGCGAAAATGCCGCAACCAGTTTTGCCTTCATAATTTGGCCAACTGGTCCTAAATCTTTTTCCATATTCTTCAACATCCCAGTTGCGGTTTTTGGTACTTGCTAGCATAATCAATAACCCTTCAAACATGAATAAGTATAATGAAACTCGATTCAAAAATATTTGATAAAATCCGCATTAAATCTCCGGCTGCCGCAAAGAAGCAGGCTGAGGAGGCAATGGTGCCGCCATGCCAATGGGCAGGCTGTGATTTGCCAGCAAAACACAAGGCACCGAAGGGCCGTGGCTTTGAGGGTCAATTTTGGAATTATTGCACTGCTCATGTGCAGCAATACAACAAAACCTATAACTATTTTGACGGCATGAAGGACGACGAACAAGCAGCCTTTCGCAAAGATGCGCAGATGGGGCATCGGCCAACGTGGAAGCTTGGCGAAAATGGCAATGTTCATGTTGGCGCTTCACGGCGCTCAGCCAAACACATTGATGATCCGTTGCACATGTTGCTCAAAGAAAAAATTACCTCCAAAGCCAAACACGGCCGCAATTTGCGCCGCAATGAAATTGAATCCTTAGGAGCTTTGGGATTGCCAGAGGATGCAACACCAGCCGAAGTGAAATCCAAGTATAAAATTTTGGTCAAGCGCCTTCACCCCGATTCAAACAACGGCAGCCGCGCCAATGAAGACACTTTGAATGCGGTGATCAAAGCCTATGATGTTTTGCGAGCAACTGGTTTTTGCTAAGCTTGCTCCTTCGAATTCAATCCACTATTACGATTTTTCCAGCTTATGTGAGTTTCTGAAAAATGACGACGACTGCCGCTTTGACCACTCTGCCCGATCAGAAAATGTCTGTGAGCCAGCTGTTTGGCTTTGAATCTAATATGCAAGTTATGGGCTTTGCAGAGCGCAGCGAACATGTGCCCGAGCTGGATGAAGATTATCTCTTTAACAAGGAAACCACATTAGCGATCTTGGCCGGCTTCACCCACAATCGCCGCGTAATGATCACAGGCTATCATGGCACCGGTAAATCGACACATATTGAACAAGTGGCTGCGCGCCTCAACTGGCCCTGCATCCGCATAAACCTTGACAGTCACATCAGCCGTATCGATCTGATCGGCAAAGATGCGATTGTTTTAAAAGATGGGAAACAGATTACAGAATTCAAGGAAGGTATTTTGCCTTGGTCTTATCAACATAACGTAGCACTCGTTTTCGACGAATATGATGCAGGCCGTCCAGACGTGATGTTCGTTATCCAGCGCATTCTGGAATCGTCTGGCAAGCTCACACTGCTCGATCAATCACGCGTCATCCGCCCGCATGCAGCATTCCGTTTATTTGCAACGGCCAACACTGTGGGTCTTGGCGATACGACAGGTCTTTATCATGGCACACAGCAAATCAACCAGGCGCAGATGGATCGGTGGTCGATTGTTTCTGCATTGAATTATTTGCCACATGCGCAAGAAGTTGGCGTGGTTTTGTCAAAGAACAAATCCTACAGCAATGACAAAGGCAAGAAAATCATTGGCAACATGGTGCGTGTTGCGGACCTAACACGCAACGCCTTTATGCAAGGCGATCTTTCAACTGTCATGTCTCCTCGCACAGTCATTACCTGGGCGCAAAATGCTGACATATTTGCTGATGTTGGCTTTGCTTTCCGCCTCACATTTCTGAACAAATGCGACGAATTGGAACGCGCTATTGTGGCCGAATTCTATCAGCGTTGCTTTGGCGAGGACTTGCCTGAATCCGCCTCACGCATCGCAATCGGTTAATTGAGGCGGCAAGACCATGGCCGCAGCAAAAGACGATAGAGCCGAACGCTTCAAGGAAGTGTTGGGCACCGCCATGAAATCCATGGCGCTTGATCCGGAACTCACTGTGAGTTTCGGCAATGATCAAGCACAGCTGGTGGGCCATAAAATAAAACTGCCGCAAGTTTCAGGCGCTGCATCAGCCAAGGAAATTGCCATTACCCGTGGTCTTGCGGATAGCTTCACATTGAAGATCGCCAACCATTCTGAGTCAGTCCACGGCAAGTACATCCCTGAAGGAAAAAACGCACGCGCTGTATTTGAATCCGTCGAACAAGCGCGCATTGAAGCGATCGGCTCTCGTGCCATGACCGGTGTTGCTGATAATCTCACCGCCATGCTGGATGACAAGTATAGCAAGACAGTTGTGAACCGTTCCGGCAACCGGAAGGACACGCCACTTGAAGAAGCTGTTGGCTTAATTGTGCGTGAGCGATTGACAGGCCTGAAACCACCGCCATCAATTGCGCCTTTCGTCGACCTGTGGCGTGATTGGGTTGATAAAAAAGCTGGTCCAAAGATTACGGGGCTTGAAGATGCATTGCACGATCAGCAGTCCTTTGCGCGCCTGTCTCGCGATTTGATTGCCGCTCTTGATATGGCTGATGAGCTGGGTGAAGACCCAGACAGTTCTGAGGATAATGAAGAGCAAGAGGCCGAGGATGATCCCGGCGAACGCTCGGAAACACCACAAGGCGAAGAAGAACAGTCTGAACAATCCGCTTCTGAAGAAATGGAAAGTTCTGAGGGCGAATCTGAAGCTGCCGAAATGGAAGCCCAGCAGATTGACTCAGACGAAACGCCTGATGATGCCGAAGGCGAAGAAATGCCCGATGGTGAAGAACCATGGCGACCACAGCTACCATTTTCATCTCTGGCGAATGATAATTTCTACAAGGTTTTCTCAAATCAATTTGATGAAGAAATCAGTGCGGAAGATTTATGTGATGGTGAGGAGCTTACCAGGCTTCGCGCTTACCTTGATAAGCAGCTTTCAAATCTGCAAGGTGTCGTAGCAAGGTTAGCCAACAGGTTGCAGCGCCGCTTGATGGCGCAACAAAATCGCTCTTGGGATTTTGATTTGGAAGAAGGTGTGCTCGATGCGGCGCGGTTAACACGCGTGATCACTGATCCACTGCACGCACTTTCATTCAAGGTCGAACAAGACACAAAATTCCGCGACACAGTCGTAACGTTGTTGCTTGATAATTCTGGATCAATGCGAGGGCGGCCGATTACGGTTGCAGCCACTTGTGCTGATATTCTGGCTCGCACGCTTGAGCGCTGCGGTGTGAAAGTTGAAATTCTGGGCTTCACCACGCGGGCTTGGAAAGGTGGCCAGGCGCGCGAAAAGTGGTTAGCGGGTGGCAAAACGGCTAACCCAGGTCGCCTCAATGATCTGCGCCACATCATCTATAAATCAGCTGATGAGCCTTGGAGACGTGCAAGGAAAAATCTCGGATTAATGATGCGCGAGGGTCTGCTGAAAGAGAACATCGACGGCGAAGCGCTGATCTGGGCGCATAATCGTTTGCTGGGTAGGCAAGAACAGCGCCGCATTTTGATGGTTATTTCAGATGGTGCGCCAGTTGATGACTCAACGCTCTCAGTTAATTCCGGTAACTATCTCGAACGCCATCTGCGCCAGGTGATTGCTGATATCGAAGGACGTTCTCCAGTAGAACTGATCGCTGTAGGCATCGGCCATGACGTGACCCGCTATTACAAACGCGCAGTGACCATTATTGATGCTGAGGAATTGGGCGGCGCGATGACGGAGAAGCTGGCGGAACTGTTTGAGGAAAACGCCGAAATCAAAAAGGTGTCCCGTGCCCCTAAACGCCGCGCCAACGCTTGAGACCGAACGGCTGATTTTACGTGGGCATAAAAGCAGCGACCTCGATCCGCTGTTTTTGATGTGGTGTGAGCCGAAAGTCTACGAATTCATAGCAGGCAAACCAACAACCGTAGAGGAGTGCTGGCGCAGCATTTTGCGCCACGTTGGGCAGTGGCAGATGGTTGGCTATGGGTTCTGGGTGCTCGAAGAAAAATCATCCGGCGCGATTATTGGCGAAGCAGGTTTTCTTGACTGTAAGCGCAGCATCAAGCCATCGATGGATGAGACACCAGAAATGGGTTGGGCTTTGTTAACGGCCCGTCACGGTAAGGGATTTGCGACGGAAGCTATGCAAATGATTGCTGCATGGGGTGATCAAAATCTAACCCAGACTATAACTGCTTGCATCACAGCCCCAGAAAACATGGCTTCAAACCGCGTTGCGCAGAAATTGGGTTTCAAACAAGTCGCGCAGACTACCTATCATGGCGAGCCGACCTTGTTGTTTCATCGCGTCAGGCCTTAAGCCTCATATTTCGCTAAAAATGTTTCAACATCCATGGCACGCATATCATCGACGGCTTCAGCTAGACCGTCATGTGGCCAATCCCACCACGCCAAGTTTATAATCCGTGTACGGATGGATTTTTTGAAGCGCCACTTAATGCGCTTTGCCGGAACGCCTGCAACAATTGCGTAGGGTTCAATATCTTTGGTAACGACGGCACCTGCCGCAACCACGGCACCATGGCCAATAAATAAACCCGGCATAACAATCGCCCCATGCCCGATCCACACATCATGACCAATCGTGACTCGCGCTTTTTTGCGAGCGTCACGAAAATCCTTGTCGACCTTGGCGTATAAAAAATACTCGTTCGGGCGATACGTGATTTTGTGTTGTGAGATGCGGTCCAGCGGATGGTTCAATGCATTGATCCGCACATCAGCTGCAATCGCACAAAACTTGCCGATGTCTGTGTAAATCGCCTCAACGTGGCGCTCAATATATGAGTAATCGCCGAGTGTGGTTTCCGCCAGTAAACAGCGTTCAGCTACATCGGTGAATTGCCCCAAAACACATTCGCGCAAAATGGTGGATGAATGAACGCGCGGTGTTCCGTCGCGCGGGGCGTTGATGTCATGGCGTTTCTGTTTTTCAATCATGATGGCACCATAACAAAAAGCCGCCCTGAATCAGAGCGGCTTTTAAAAATTTCGAGTTTTAAACTTAAGCAGCCTTGGCAGCTAAAGCTTCAACTTTCTTGGTGATCGAAACCTTCAGCTTCTTGCACTTGGCAGAAAGCTCATCAGATTTCGCCTTCAACAAGAAGCCGTCCAAACCACCGCGATGTTCAACTGACTTCAAAGCATGAGCTGAAATGCGCAAGTTATAAGATAAGCCCATGGCTTCGCTCATCAAGCTAACCTGACACAGGTTAGGCAAGAAACGGGTCTTGGTCTTGTTATTGGCGTGGCTGACCTGGTGGCCTGATTGCCAGCCTTTGCCAGTGAGTTCGCAACGACGCGCCATGATAATCTCCATACAAAAGAACGAGCCGGAAAGTGGTTCCAGCTCCTGTTGCGGCTCCTATAGGGTGCGAATTTCGCAAGGTCAAGCGAGGCGTTGCGACTCTGAGCTCGGATTGAAAGATTCATGCGATTCCAACTCTGGCACAAATGGTTAACGCCAACAGTAGATAAAGAATGTGGAATCTATGAATATCGGAACGGACTTGCGATACTTATCCACAAGCCTACTACTTATAGCGTGAACAAAACCAGAAAATTATCCAAACCGCGATTCGGACAGTGTATGTTCTGTAAATAGAACGCTTCGTTAATTTTTGGGCGAGGTGTACCCTAGGCAGCTCAGCATTCAATTAACCTTCACCGCTTCATGGTTAATATCTTCCTTGATCGTCATTCCCGCGCAGGCGGGAAACCAACTTTTGGGAGCGAACTTAAATTGAAGTTTGGTTCCCGCCTGCGCGGGAATGACGGTTAGAGAGGGCAATTGAACAAAATGCCGAAATCACCCGACAAGAACAAATCCTGAATCTGATCCTATCAGCGATTCGGGCGTGGTTCGTTCACGTTTGAATCCAAACAAAAACACCTTGTGTCAAATTGATACAATCATTGGATAATTTGGGAAATCTTAAAGCTTCCATTGAGCTTTTAAATTCATCCACTAGATTAAGAAGCATGCCAGCCCACCGCCCTGTCACTGCCGTATTGGGGCCCACCAACACCGGTAAAACCCACCTCGCCGTCGAGCGTATGCTGGCCCATGGCAAAGGCATGATTGGCCTGCCGCTGCGGCTGCTGGCACGCGAAATTTACGACAAGGTTCGGGCGAAGGTAGGCGACCATCAGGTAGCATTGATCACTGGCGAGGAAAAAATCGTGCCGGTTGATCCACGTTATTGGGTTTGCACTGTTGAAGCCATGCCGCCGAACATTGAGGTGCCATTTTTGGCGATAGACGAAGTGCAGCTTTGCGCTGATTTTGAACGCGGACATATATTTACAGACCGCGTGATGCACAGGCGCGGCCTTGAGGAAACCATGTTGCTGGGCGCAGGCACGATGCGGCCCATTCTCGAAAAACTTCTTCCTCAAACAACTTTCGTCACACGCCCCCGCATGTCAAAACTCTCATATGCAGGTCAGAAAAAACTTTCACGCCTGCCCCGTCGCTCGGCAATTGTCTGCTTTACCGCTGAAATGGTTTATGCGGTGGCTGAACATATTCGCACGCAGCGCGGTGGAGCGGCTGTGGTTATGGGAGCGCTGAGCCCCCGCACCCGCAATGCTCAAGTGGCCCTCTATCAATCGGGCGATGTTGATTATCTGGTGGCCACCGACGCCATTGGCATGGGCCTGAACATGGATGTCGATCATGTGGCCTTTGCGGCCACGCGCAAATTTGATGGCTTTCAATTTCGCAACTTGAACCCGGGTGAACTTGGCCAGATTGCAGGCCGTGCGGGTCGGTTTATGAAGGACGGTACATTTGGTGTGAGTGTGGAGGCCGAACCATTTGAACAAGAAATGATCGACCGTCTCGAAAACCACAACTTCGATTCTGTTCGCACATTACAATGGCGCAACCGTGATCTGGATTTTCGGTCACTGGATGGCTTGCGGAAAAGCTTGGGCTATCTCCCTAAAATAGAAGGCCTGACCCGCGCTCAGAATGCAGCGGACGTTACAGCACTTGAAGCAATCTGCCGTGACAGCAATATCGTGGGCCTTATCAAAACTCCCCAAGATGTTCTGCGCGCCTGGGAAGTGTGCCAGCTGCCAGATTACCGCAATATTTCACCAGCCGAACACGCCCATATTGTTTCGCGTATCATCCAGTTTCTGTTCTCGGGCAAAGGTTTTATTTCTGAGGATTGGTTTGCCAAGCAACTTTCCTTGTCCGAAAGTGTTGAAGGCGGCATTGATGCTTTATCAACACGAATTTCCCATGTCCGCACCTGGACTTTCATTGCCAATCGTTCAGATTGGCTGGAAGCGCCTTTTTATTGGCAGGCCCGCGCAAAACAAATTGACGACAGGCTATCAGATGTGTTGCATGAGCGCCTAACGCAGCGTTTCATTGATCGCAGAACCAGTGTATTAATGCAGCGCTTGGCGAAGAAGGAAGGCTTGATGACGAATATTGATGCGGGTGGCGAAGTTCATGTGGAGGGCCAATTTGTGGGCCGCATTACAGGTCTTCAATTTACACCCGACGCAAGTGCTGTTGGTGGTGATGCCCAAGCGCTGAAAACCGCAAGCCTTGGTGCGATCACAATCGAGATCGGCCACCGCGCAAGAAATTTGACCATGACGGCTGATCCCGAGCTGAAACTAAATCGTGATGGCGAGATCTGGTGGATGGGTGCGATTGTTGGCCATGTACTGGCTGGCGATCATGCCTTGCGGCCCCGCGCTGAAGTTTATGGAGATGATGTTTTGCAAGGTTCAATGCGCGATGACGTGCGCGAGCGTTTGCAAAAATTTGTGAACCGCCACATCACGTCTCTGCTTGAACCCTTGATCAAACTTGAAGAAGCAGAAAGCTTTGAACCCCAGGCACGAGGAATTGCATTCCGCATTGTTGAGCATTTTGGCGTTTTGCCGCGTGAGTTGGTTTTAGAAGAAGTAAAATCCTTGAGCCAGGAAGATCGTGCAAAGCTGCGTGGGCTTGGTGCAAGATTTGGCGCGTTCCATGTTTTCTTGCCCGCACTACTGAAGCCAGCAGCAACCGACTTACGATTACTATTGTGGTGGCTGCAAAAACAAAAATCCACCGGCGCTGGAGGGCATGTGCCTTCGCCACCCGCAAATGGTTTGACGTCTACTCACGCAGATATGGAGAAACCTGAAGGCTTTTACGGAATCTGTGGATACCGCGTATGTGGCAAGCGTGCCGTGCGTGTTGATATGCTTGAGCGCTTGTCCGATTTAATCCGAGACCGGGTGTTTTGGAAACCACGCATCGATACTGAGCAACGCCCTGCGGGATCAGTCGAAGGCGGTGGCTTTACCGTTGTGTCTGACATGATGTCTCTTGTTGGTTGCTCTGGCGAAGAATTTGAAGAAATTCTACGCAGCCTCGGCTTCCGCGATCAAAAACGCCAAATGCCGAAGTCAGCGCCGTTTGTTGCCGCTCCTGTGGTACGCGCTGCTGAACCTGTTATTGTCGAAACTTCGACAGATCAACCAATAGAAGCAGTTATTGAGGCTACGCCAGAAACTGCGCTTGAGACACCTTCTGAAAACAAAACTGAAATTGACGCTGAACTCAGCGCTGATGTTGCAGCTGAACCAACCGCTGCTCCGGAAATGATTGAGGTTAATGTCTGGTGGCCAAGGGACACTGGACCCTTCCGCAAGCAACCTGAGCGCAAAGAGCGCCCACAGTTTAAAAAGCGCGAATTCATGCCAGCTGTCGAAGGCGAAGCAAAACCGAAATTCTCACGTCCTGACCGCCCACCACGCGGCAAGCAAAAGTTTGACCGTAAGGATCGCGTCGAGCAACCAGAGCGTCAAGCTCCGCGCCCGCCTCGTCCAGAAAAGCCAATGGATCCAAATTCGCCGTTTGCCGCTTTGCTCGCTCTCAAAGAGCAGATGAAACAGAGGTAACCCTGGCCCAACGCATCGATAAATGGCTGTGTTATGCGCGCTTTGTGAAGCACCGCTCTACTGCGTCTGAATTGATCGAAGCGGGCCACATTCGAATTAATCGGGCAAAAATTCTAAAGCCTAGTCATCTGATTAAACCCTCTGACGTCCTTACAATTGCAATGCATGACGATGTTCGGGTGATCCGGGTTTTGGCCGAAGCTGAACGGCGCGGGCCTGCGCCAGAAGCAAGGCAGCTCTACGAAGAAATCAAAAGTGGAGCGCCAATGCAAAATTTGGGTGCATAAAACCAAATCCACTGCTATCAACCCGTCGCACTTACAATTTATGGATAATCATGACTTACATCGTCACTGAAAACTGCATCAAATGCAAATATATGGATTGCGTCGAAGTTTGCCCTGTGGATTGCTTCTACGAAGGCGAAAACATGCTGGTTATCCATCCAGATGAATGCATTGATTGTGGCGTTTGCGAGCCTGAATGCCCAGCTGACGCCATAAAACCAGACACGGAGCCTGGCCTCGACAAATGGCTTAAGATCAACACTGAATACGCCCCCAAATGGCCGAACATCACAATTAAACGTGAAGCCCCCGAAGATGCCAAAAGCTTTGATGGCGTTGAAGGCAAATTTGAGGAACATTTTTCACCAAATCCCGGCGAAGGCGACTGAGGCTTTTTGGCTTATTACGAAAAAGTCAAATCGCCTCGAAAACAGCGCAAGGTTAACGCCTGTTAACCATAACCCGTGGAAAACTAACAATTTGAGTCGAAATTCGACCGTACACGGACGGTCTCGCCTTTAAATTTCCTTAAAAACATGATATGGTCTTTTCATGTAGCCGAGAAACGCGAAATCTTTGATCAATCCGGGCCTTCACGCTCGGATTTTTTAACGCCCTGAATTGAAAAGGGAAATTCGCAGAAATTCTCGCCCAGACAAGAAAAGGCGAAACCAACCTATGCCAAATTCAAAAGCAAAAAAAGCGCCGGCTAAAAAGGCCAAGGCCGCTTCCACTCCAAAATTGAAGCTAAAGACAAAGCCAGTTGTTAAAGCTGCCAAAAAGCCAGCTCCGAAAGCTGCCGCTAAGCCTGCGCCGAAAGCGGCTGCAAAGCCAGCTCCAAAAGCTGCGACCAAGCCAGCTGTAGCAGCAAAGCCAGCCGCCAAGCCTGCGATTCACAAGGCGTTGCATGCCCACCACATGGCTAAAACCAAGGCTGCTGCGGCTGCTGCTGCGGCTCCAGCAGGAGCGCCTGCTCCTGTTGCACCTGTTGTAGCAGCAAAGCCTGCAGCTCCGGCAATGCCAGCTGCTGCAAAGAAGGTGTTCAAAGTGGGTGAACTCGTGGTTTATCCAGCCCATGGTGTTGGCAAAATATCCAACATTGAAGAGCAGGAAATCGCTGGCGTGAAACTAGAGCTTTACATCGTTGATTTCGAAAAAGAAAAACTGCGTTTGAAAGTGCCAACCAACCGTGCTGAGCAAAAAGGCATGCGCCATTTGGCTGACCGCACGTTGATTGAGCAAGCCATGAAAGTGATCCGCGGCCGCGCCCGTATTAAGCGCACCATGTGGTCACGCCGTGCACAAGAATATGATGCAAAAATCAACTCTGGAGACGTGATTGCCGTTTCTGAAGTGATCCGCGATTTGTATCGTTCAGACCGCCAACCAGAACAGTCCTACTCTGAACGTCAACTGTTTGAACAGGCCCTCGCCCGCTTTGCCCGTGAATTGGCAGCCGTGCGCAAGGTGGATGAAGATCAATGTATCCGCGAACTCGGAGAGTTCCTGGCTCGCAACGCCAAGCGCGGCGCAGCAGCTGGCGAAAAAGTTGAAGACGATTCAGCCGAAGAAGCTGCATAAAATAATTGCGAATTTAAAATGGCGGCTGTCTTTATGGCCGCCATTTTTTTGTAAAAAAGTTGACTGTATGCGAAATATGTTTCGTAATGCGATAACAGTAAAGTGATTTTAATCGCCAACACTCGAACATCACTCTTACTTCATTTGCCAGTGAACCCAAAATTCCTACGATGAATGTGCTCAGAAACTCCAACATGAGCGTCAAACTAGGAGGATCACGCTATGGCTTTCACGACACTCGAACGTCAAATTCTTAAAATTTCAGGAACAAGTTATAAACCCGGAAGCACTGTTGCAGCTAACACAACGCTTCAGGCCGTAACTCTTACGACGATCGACGAAGTGGTAGGTCCCGCAAATGGGATAGATGGCAGCTATCTAAATTTTGGCGAACTGGCATCATTTCGCATCAATGGAACCCAAGTCCTGTCGAGCGTGCCAAATTTCTTTTTCACGATCATCAACACAGATGCTGGAAGTTTCAGAGCATTGGTATTTACAGTGGGTAATGATACTTATCTGCTGCCCCAAGCCAATGTGAATGTGGGTTCAATTACACATACTACAGCTATCTCAACTTTGGGCAGTCAAGCGATAACCTCCATCGCCCCTGCCGATTTTGGGTTGAACCCCGAACATGCCAATACTTTCACAGGCAATATATATATGGAAGACCGTTCTTTCGGTCAGCTTAATGGATCAAGCATTGGCAGTTTCAATATCTATGATCAGGATCACATCCGTGGCAATGCTGACAGTCAAGGCGAAGAAACTGCTGTAGCCAATATTGGAGTATCACCTGATGGAACAATTAGGCAAAATGGCATCACGCACGGCGTTGAAATCCTGGCTACTATCCTATTCAAGGATGGAACGACGCTCACTGATGTGAAAGGCATAGAGAGCATAGAGTCTGGCGCTTATTACGAATCAGATTCATTTATCTTCGACAGCAACGCCCTCGCCGCAGCTCATCAAACTCTTAGCACGATTGATCATGTGGTTAGCGTAACAACAACAGACCACGCGCTGAACTGGGAAGGCTTGGGTTTCAATCTGACAGCGATTGGCAGCGCTGGACCATTGACACCAGATCCAGCACCTGCTGCACCCCATAACATTATCAATGGCACTGCGCGAGCCGACAAACTTGTAGGCACAGCAGGGATTGATGAGATCAACGGCAAAGCTGGCAACGATACCTATACCGGCGGTGCTGGCGGTGATGCGTTTATTTATGGTGCTGAAACACACAACGGCATACGCGAAACCGATACCATTACTGACTTCCAGGTCGGAATTGACCATGTTGTATTTGACATCGGCGCTGCTTCAATTCAGGGCATCAACACAATAAAAGGCGGATTGCAAATCGTCTTTACGGGCGAACATGATCGGCTCAACGTCTATGGCGCAAATCTAAATTCAGCAATCGATCTTGGGATTATCTCACATGATAATTTTCTATTGATCTGAGTATAATACGTTACAGTAGACGACTTCATGTCACGGTGGTCCAATCAACCTGGACGACCGTGATGTGTTGTAGATGGCGTAGAAGTCAAAAACTACCTTCTACTTGTACAGTTCAATGATGCGCCGCGATTCTGGTGCCACGCCATACGTTCAATTGTTCATGCAAAATCCGCTTCGGGCGACAGCCGAAGTAGCACCCCATTGGGATGAGGTGCATGAATTGTGGAAATTAAAGGACTAAGAGATTAGCTTTCCAGATAGTCCATGCTGCGCGCAAGTTCACGGGCAATCATTTTGCTTTTATGCACGGAAGGCGCAAACGGCTCGAAACTGACGTAGCCTTTATAACCGCTATCCATCAGCTTCTTGATCTGCCCGCGATTATCAATCATATCTTGCGCATCAACCAATTCACGCTGCGCGTCGCGCATGGTTGCCATGTTATGTTTCTTATCAGTCACACCCGATACATGGATCAATCCAGTGCGTGCGCCAAAATATTCTTTCTCGCCACCCACAAAATGATGGAACGTATCATGCGTCACTTTAAAGCGCTTGGCACCGCCCACAGCATCAATCGCCGCTAGAGCTTCGGCCTTCAGGCGCAAAGAGCATTCAACAAACCCCAGCGGTTCCACACAGCCAATCAAACCATAGTCTGTCAAAATGATTTTGAGCGCTGAAAGCGCCTCACGAATTCCATCGAGGCGTGCTTCATGTGAGGGCTTGAACTTCGTGTCATTGGTGGGAACCAAAATCAAATTTTTCGCACCGGTAAGTGCAGTGTATTCAGCCAACTTCTTGGCCTCTTCAGCCTTAGCTTTGTTCCACTGGTTCCAACGCTGCAACGCATTCACGTTTATAATCGTGATGCCTTTATCTTTGGCAAGCTTGCCAATCAGCTTGGCATTCTTGTTGCCCATCAAAGCTGTCGGAATATCATTGCGGACTTCAACCGCGTTTACACCCAGCGACAAAGCCAGATCAAAAAACGCGTTGTAGCCAAGGCGCGGTGCCACCATATGGTTCAAAGAAAATTGCATGTTGCTCTCCTGATTTGTCAAAGCCTCTAGCAGGAGTAGCGAGGCACTTCACGCCCCGCGCAAATTATCTCGCAAAAACTGTCAACTTGTTGTGTTTGGCAAACACCTCAGCCACGACTGACCATCGACGGGCTTGCCATCTTTGAGATGATAAAGGCTCATATTGTCTTCGCCTTGCAGCTGCATATAAATCAAAGAGCCAGCATCGGCATCACCTGTTGGAACCTGATACAAAAATTCGTGGCGGCGATACTCGCCCTGAGTGACGGCACCCGTAGGCAATGTGATTTTTGAGCCGACAATCGCCAGATGCTTTCCAGCCAAACACCAATCGCCGTCAATGGCATCGGCCAATGCAGGGGAGCTGAACAACAGGAAAACAAAAATAAAACGCCACACCACAAATTCCTCCCGGAGGACGATGAGCAGAGCTTACGCCAACACTGATGTAATGTCGATTAGGAGGTGACGTCGCAACGCTTCCAAGTTTCAGCCGAACCCGGATTGCCTTTATTGACATGGTAAAGTTCCATCGCACCACCATCAACCAGAGTCATATAAACCATTGTTCCGGGCTCAGGCGCGGCCTCCAGCGGACGATAGGAAAACGCATGAAGATGATGTTCGCCTTGGAGTGTAACTCTTGACGGCAATGTGATCGAAGGGCCATTAATCGAAAGCTGATCACCCGTTGCCGCACACCAACTGCCATCAATGGTGGAAACACAAGCAGACCCCGAAAGCAGTGTCACCAAACCAAAAGCCACAACAAATCGAACCATAGGAACACCCTGAACAGACCAAACTGAAACAGAACGTTAAGAGATTTTTAAGGAAGAGCCGATTCAGGTTGTGGAAACTTGATTAATGTGGGTGTTAACTCGCCCGTTGATATCTGAATTATTGGATTGCCAAATCTCGGTGTTCGATATACGTTCCAACCATAGTCATTTTGGATACTCAATGAATCTTTCTTCTCTCGAAATTTGTAGTGGTGCCGGCGGGCAAGCGCTAGGCCTTGAGATGGCTGGCTTTGAGCATGAGGCGCTTGTCGAAATCGATAAAGCAGCTTGTGCAACATTGCAACTCAATCGTCCGCAGTGGGATGTTCGTCAAAGTGATGTAGCAGTTTTTAGTGCACAAGGATTTCGTGGCATTGATCTTTTGGCAGGCGGTGTTCCATGTCCGCCATTTTCAAAAGCCGGAAAACAATTAGGTGCAGATGATGAGCGCGACCTATTTCCGCAAGCGATAAGGTTAGTGGATGAAGCGCGGCCACGTGCAGTTATGCTTGAAAACGTCAGAGGGTTTCTTGATACTCAATTTAACAGTTATCGTTCAAAACTTTCTGCGCAGCTTGAAAAACTAGGATATGTCTGTTTTTGGAATTTGCTTCAGGCTTCAGACTATGGAGTTTCCCAGTTGCGTCCGCGTGTAATTCTGGTTGCCATAGAAAAGCGCACCGCACCTAATTTCATCTGGCCTAAACCACGATTGATTATTCCCCAAACAGTTGGAGAACTTCTAATTGATTTAGTAAGTGAAAAATCTTGGAAGGGGGCTCAAGATTGGAAAGCAAAGGCTAATGCGGTAGCGCCAACGCTGGTCGGTGGCTCTAAAAAACATGGTGGCCCTGATCTCGGCCCAACACGCGCGCGTAAAGCATGGGCTGCTTTAGGCGTTGATGGAATCGGAATTGTTGACTCTGCACCTGAGCAAGATTTCGAAGGCATGCCTCGTTTAACAACCCGCATGGCAGCGCGAATTCAAGGCTTCCCAGATAGTTGGAAATTCGAAGGAAAAAAAACACCTGTTTATCGTCAAATCGGAAATGCCTTCCCACCCCCAGTTGCGAAAGCTGTAGGGCAACAAATTGCACTCGCACTAGGAGCGAAAGTCAAACAGATAAATTCAGAAGAACAAGCTGTTGCTGCATGACTAAGAAATTGGGATCAAAACGCAAGTTGCGAGATTTCTTTCAGGCCAATCTTGGCAAGATTCTCGATTCTAAAACGCTTCAAGTTGTGGCGGACAGCAGTGAATGGGCGAGACGCATCCGAGAGTTACGCAATGAAGAGGGGCTCAACATCATCACCCATAATGATGATAGTAGCCTCAAACCCGGTCAATACAAATTGCTTGATCTTAAACCACGCCCAGCTTTCGCGCGCGGCATATCCAAAGAGACACGGGCCTTTGTTCTAGACCGCAATGGGTTCACTTGCCAAATGTGCGGCGCAGTAGCTGGTGAACCTCATCCTTACGATCAAGCAGGTCGCAAAACACGTCTTCACATTGGACATGCCATTGACAAGTCTATGGGTGGCACAGACGACGCTTCCAACTTGCGAGCGATTTGTTCGGTCTGCAACGAAGGTGCTAAAAATCTGACACTTCCACGACCTGATTGGATGAAGTTGGCCGCGCAAATCAGAAGAGCTCCTGGCGACGTCCAACTTCAAGCCTTGGAATGGTTGATTACAAAGTTTCCAAATCAGACTGATGCGATTACGGCAAAACGAAAGAATTAACCCCCCGCCTGCACCCGCATATCCGCCTTGCTGATCCCCGCCACCTCAACCGGTTTCTTCATCGCGTCGCGTCTAAATGGCTCGCCTAGTTCTTGGTTCAGCATCGCTTCGATCACCGTTGTCTTGCCATGCTTCATTTGATCTTCAATTGCTTTGTGAAGCGCTGCTGTCAATTCATCCATTGTCCGCGCCACGATGCCTTCTAAGCCGCACGCGCGCGCAATGCCTGCATAGGACACTTGTTCATCAAGCTCCGTGCCCACGAAATTATCGGCATACCAAAGTGTAGAGTTGCGCTTTTCGGCGCCCCATTGATAATTGCGGAACACGATCATCGTAATCGCCGGCCATTCTTTGCGGCCGATGGCGGTAAGCTCGGTAACGGCAATTCCGAATGCGCCATCACCTGCAAAGCCAACAACCGGCACATCAGGACAACCGATCTTTGCGCCAACGATGGAGGGTAGCCCGTAACCGCAAGGTCCAAACAAGCCGGGCGCCAGATATTTGCGCCCCTGATCAAATGTTGGATATGCATTACCAATGGCGCAGTTGTTGCCGATGTCGGATGAAATAATTGCTTCGCGCGGCAAAGCCTGCTGAATTGCGCGCCAAGCCATGCGCGGGCTCATCCATTTTGGTTTCGCGGCGCGGGCGCGTTCATTCCATGTGGTGCCCGGATCATCATTCTCATGATCCATCGATGACAGCTGCTGTGCCCAGCGCGACTTCGTTGTTGAAATCAAATCCCTGCGCGATTGACGGTCATGGTCGCCTGCTGATGGCAACAACTTTGCCAAGATTGATGCGGCCACCTTCTTGGCATCGCCAACAATGCCCACAGCCACTTTCTTCGTCAAGCCAATGCGCGCTGGGTTAATATCAACCTGAATAATCTGCGCAGACTTAGGCCAATAGTCGAGACCATAACCTGGCAGTGTAGAAAACGGATTGAGCCTTGTGCCTAAGGCCAATACCACATCAGCCTGTTGAATGAGTTCCATTGCAGCCTTCGAACCGTTATATCCAAGCGGCCCCGCAAACAGCGGGTGTGTACCGGGAAATGCATCATTGTGCTGATAGCCAACGCACACTGGCGCACTCAAACGTTCAGCCAAGGCTTGCGACGCAGGAATTGCACCAGCTAAAACTACACCAGCACCGTTTAAAATTACCGGGAACTTTGCCGATGACAAAAGCTTGGCTGCCGCAGCAATCGCATCTTCGCCACCAACAGGGCGCTCGAAGTCCACAATCGCTGGCAGATCGATATCGATCACTTGGGTAAAATAGTCGCGTGGGAAATTGATTTGCGCAGGCGCTGAATGGCGCTTTGCATTCATGATTACACGATTGAGAACTTCGGCGACACGCGTTGGATCACGCACTTCTTCCTGATAACAAACCATATCCTTAAACAGCGCCATCTGCTCCACTTCCTGGAAGCCGCCCTGACCGATAGTTTTGTTGGCGGCTTGCGGTGTGACCAGCAAAAGCGGCGTGTGGTTCCAATATGCTGTCTTGACAGGCGTCACGAAATTGGTGATCCCTGGACCATTCTGCGCAATCATCATGCTCATTTTGCCTGAAGCGCGGGTAAAACCATCGGCCATCATGCCGCCTGAACCTTCATGCGCGCAATCCCAAAACGTGATGCCGGCTTTTGGAAAAATGTCTGAAATCGGCATAAAAGCCGAGCCGATAATGCCAAAGGCGTGTTCAATGCCGTGCATTTGTAAAACTTTCACAAATGCTTCTTCAGTGGTCATTTTCATGGCGTGTTCTCCGAATTGCAATTTAACCTCTTATAGAGCCGCCGCGAATTCAGCCTAGTGCCAGTTTAGGGTGGAAGTTTGGGCGGGTGCCATGCTATCTCTGCTGCTGGCAAGTCTTGGTAGCTCAGCAGGATAGAGCACCGGTTTCCTAAACCGGGGGTCAGGGGTTCGAATCCCTTCCAGGACGCCATCCTCCAATTTTAGTATTGTTTTAAAATCACTTTTCTCAAAATTTGTCCAACCTCGGGTTAAAGGTTGGACGGGGATGTTCACTTTCTGACCTCACGAGATTAGCGAGTGCCTGCTTGGCATTTCGTTCTTGGTCTGCGGCTTTTGTATAGCGGGCAATCTCGCTTAGCGTAGCATGTCCTGTAACAGACTTGATCTGCTCAGTTGTACATCCGGCATTGGCAAGTCGCGTGGCACAGGCCTTGCGCAATCCATGAGCGGAACATTGCGGTAATCCTGCTTCATTACAGCGATCACGGAACCAATTACCGAACCCTGCTGCAGAGAAGGGCGCTCCCGCTTCGGTCAAAAGGAACGTCGGATTGTTGCGCGGCATAGTTTCGATGGCAGAAGCGAGTTTTGGATGAAATGGAATTTTGAGATGCGTGCCAGTCTTGTCTTGTACGACGCTCAAAAAATCACCCGTTATATGTTGCCACCCCATACGCACAACATCACTTCGACGCTGGCCAGTATAGAGCAACAGAGACAACGCGAGATGTGCTTTTGAACCAAGCTCATGCCTCTGTTCATACGCTGCAATTTCTACTTCGCTCCAACTGTGAAAGC
Source organism: uncultured Aestuariivirga sp. (assembly GCA_964244815.1). GTDB lineage: Bacteria > Pseudomonadota > Alphaproteobacteria > Rhizobiales > Aestuariivirgaceae > Aestuariivirga. Next base: position 42,923 of record CAXTKH010000022.1, read on the forward strand.
CAGCCGAATTAACCGCAAACTTTCTGACGTTGCGTGAAGGGTTGTCGTGGATCAACCCCATATCAATCGCGTGCCGTAATAACACTCGCAAAACTTTCAGCAAATTATTTGCAGCTTGAGGCCTATCCGCCATGTCACCGATGATGGCCTTTAGATGAGCCGCCGTCAGCAAAGCCACACGCTTCTTGCCATGCGCCACGCGAAACTTTTCCAATACGTTCTTACGCACCCGCTGCGTGGTGTGTTTGAGTTTCTGAAAGTCTGTTGAGCGATAGAAATTTACAATCACGGCTTCGATTGTGCCGTGTTCGATATGTTCTTCCTTAAAATCTTCCAGTTGCCGCGCATTGCCGTCCAGTGCCGCATGATAGCGCTGCATGAAGTCTTCCGCGTAGGGAATGCCCGTAAGATACGTTGAGTAGAAACCCTTGCGGAAACGGACGCGCTTTCGACCGTGTCGGTCAGTGTTCCATGAACAGTATTTTGGTAACGCTCTTGCGATCATTTTTTGAGTACCTCATCCCATTCATTGGCTTGGGTTGACAGACGGGGTGCTTCATGTGCTTCGCGTTCGTTAGAGATTGAGTACAATACAATTGAACCGTCCCTGTCAACCTTCACCGTTGAGATGTTAAAGCCTCCTGCGATTGCACCTTTGACAACACGAGTGACTTTTCGTTGATGAATGAGTTCTGATTTCGGTGCCATGATCGGAGCTAACTTCGGAAACGCAACTGCATCGGTTGAACCGCAATTTGAATGCTTTGCGTGAAAACGCCAATTGGGAAAGGCGGGAAAAGCTGGGAAGGCGTTTGGCTTCGATTGTGTCATTGGAAAACTCCATCTCTTTTATTGCGTTTGAACTTCACCGCTTCCTCTTTCGCAACTGTACCCAGCGAGCGGGGTGGGCGGCAGGAGCGACGGATAGGCCCGCTGAATGAGGCGGGCCGCACCGAAGGCCGTAGCAAAGCGAAGGACTGCGCTGCTGTGGGCAATGTAGTTCATGGATGGCTTTGGTTGCTCGCGCAGTTGCGGCCTGCCGCAGCGGGCCTAGAAGGAAGCGACCGCCCACCTCTCGAGCGAAGTTCATGATAACAATGTTTTCATTCAGATACCCAAGCCGCGATTGCGCCCAGCCAGTTCCCAAGCGATTGTCGAACCACTGACTTTGCCTGTGAGGTTTTTGCCTCGGAAATCTTCGAATCTTGGCCGCCACGGAACAAGCGTAAACTCTTTGCTGTTTTCGAAGAATGCGTATTTGCCTGAGGCGAGTGAGATGGGTCTGCTGTAGCTGCCTTCGAACCGTTCGCCTTCTAGCAGCTGAGCTGCTTGCAAGCCAGAAGTAGCAGAATGCTTGGCAATAACTTGGTTCAACTCATTGCGGGTCAACGCTTTCATGGCTGCCGCAGCTGGGCGGACACCACCATCTGGTGTTTGCTCTATCATGCCGCGCTCGGTCAGCCATTGCAGACGATTGCGAAGGGCGGATTTGACGTCTGTGCCAAAACCTTGGTTACTGAGATGTATTGGGGACTTGCTGGCAAGTTCCCGATCAAGCCATGTAGTCCCTTCCGTCGATACCAGCTTTTCGAGGTTGAGATATGACAGTATCCGCAATCGCGACTGCTGGCGGTTGCCCATTTCTTGTTCTGCTGCTTCAAGTAAAACGATCATGCCTTTGCCCGGCAGCGCTTCTGGCCCGACCCTCCCGATGTCGGCATAGTGAACTTTGCCATCGATGCCATCGACAACAACAAAGTGCTTGTCGTTGATTTCATCTGTGAGGCCCACAGCTGCGACACGGCCAATGACGGGCCTCGTTGATGCTTCGCCGTCAAAGATGGCGAAGCTGCCAGCCGGACGGTCTATCTTTGCTTCTCGCATAGCCCGGTGCATGGTGGCGATGATGTCGTTACGCTTGCTCAAGCCTTTGAGCTTGCGTTCGATGTCTGGATCAATCTCCCAAACACCCGTTTGCAATTCATTTGCAAGCCCAAGGTTGCTGAGGTGCTTGAGTCTTCTCATGTGCGAAGTGTGCACGTGTTGTTCTACTGGTGGCATGGCGCTGATTGTCAGTATGCCTTGGTCCACGTGTTTGAGGATTGATCTGTCAAGTCTGGTGAAGCGTTCTGTTTGAACTTCGCGGGCAAGTTTGATACATTTTTCAAACTCATCCTCCGGCCCCAGTTCCAAAGTCAACCATTCGCCTGCCCTGGCCCTGATGCCGTGGGTGATATAGTCCTTGGCCATGATCAGGTCTTTACCGTCTTCAGCTTTCCCACGAATGACAATATGGGAATGCGGATGCCCTGTGTTGTAGTGATCCACAGCCACCCAATCGAGCTTGGTCTCAAGGTCACGCTCCATGTCTTGCATCAAGTCCCGGACAAAAGGCCTGAGGTCCGCAAGCCGGTCGCCATCATCTGGTGATACGATGATGCGGAACTGATGTCGGTCGCCATAGCATTTGTCCGTGAATGCGCCGCCATCAACGTCGTTCAGTTCCGGCCCATAGAGTTTCCCCGGTTCACCTGACCGATCAACGCCATCGCGTTGGAGGTAGCGAAGGTGCGCGCGGGGTGCTGCGAGATTGCCGGTTTTCAGTTTTGCAATCCTCACCTTCACAACTGCACGGCGGCCTCCCTTGTTCATGAAGCCCGCTGATGCCAATGTCCCCCATGCTGCACCACGACCAATGCGTTGTCCGGTGAAGGATGACTTACGCCTTGTCTTGAACCCGCTCTTGTAGGCAACGTCTAGCACCTGCCTGACAAAGGGCTTCGGTCGTGCTGACTTCCTGTGACCCATCCTGCCGACGCGCGGCTCGAAATCAAACTCATTTGACATGACAATCATACTCCAATTGGAGCGTCCCGCATTGTCAGATGTGGATGATTGGCCAACTTGCAAGATGGTGTCAGCTCAAACCAAGTGTTTCAACGGCTTACAGCAATGTTGTCCACATTTTGCAGTCTCGTTCAAAAAGCGCTGGCATCCTAAGTCATTACACTACAATGCCTTTCGGCAATTCTAGCACCACTTTGTGAACAGTGCTTTAATCCTGCTTTCATCTTCCTCAATGTTTCGCGTACTGAGGAATTAACGGAAATACATTTCAACCTTGACCTAGGCTAAATTGCGCCGCTAACGCATCGAAGATGAAATAGGCAAAATGCGGCAAAAAAAATCCAGATTCTAAAAGTGAAATTAGCAGAAATTCCAAGATTCAAAAAGGCAAATTCGGAGATGAATTAGCCGTAGATTAGATTGCAACACTCAAAAAAATTGAAAAAATAAACTACTTTACCTCTGTCTTTCATCTGCAAAGAGTGGGTCGAGCAGTGAGGATCAACCAATCGGCTCACGTAATCAAAGAGCTGAGACGATGTGTGCAAACACATGAAAAGCGACTCCAAAATGTGTCATATTGATCGCATAATGTTAGACCTTCCACAGTTTCCGTCGCGCAATCCTGACCAAGAAAAAGTGCTGTTCATGACAGTTTGAACATCAAGTAATTGACATTAATGTCAATTACTTGATGAGCAGATGAGCGGCCAAACATTTTTTCCGCCGTAGTTTTTCTTAGACAAAATTTATTTAAAATCGACAATCGCCGAGGCTTCGATCTCAATTAAAATATCTGGGTTCAACAATTCTTTAACACCATAAAACGCACTGACGGGCGGCATTTCCATGTGGCCGAAGGCGTCGTGATGGGCGCGACCAATTTCTTGCCATTGTTTGATATCTGTTGTGAATACGCGGGTGCGGATCACACCATCCATCGAACCGCCAAGCTCTTCGATGGCTTTTCTGATTATTGTGAAAACTTCAGTTGCTTGCCCATACATATCACCCACATGGAGAACTTTGCCTGTTCCATCTGTCGCTGTTGTACCTGACACTTCGATGCGGTTATCAATGCGCAATGCGCGCGAATAGGCGGCTTTGCTCCACAAGCGGTTTGATGGAACGCTGGTTTTAATCACGAGGGTTTCTCCGCTTGTGGTTTTTGCCAACGTTGCTCGCTGCCTGCTGGGCCGTAGACCCAGTATATGGCCATGGGTTCGCCTGCATCGACTGTTGTAAAATGTGGTGCGTTAGGCGGCGTGACCACGAGTGAGCCCGGCCCCACAATAATCTCATCACCATTGATGGTGATCCTGCCTTTGCCGCGAAGAACCAGAGCAAATTCTTCGGCCCGGTGGCTGTGGATGGGGGCGGAATAATTTGCGGGCAAAGCGCTAATCCCAAGCGCCATGTCTTCCGATGACTTTGAACTGGGTGATGCAAACAGCGCCACGATGCGCCCTTCGAACAATGGATATTCTTCCGTGCCTCCCGCCGCTAACGCAGACAAAGCCTTTTCAACCATCGCATCCAAGTTTTGAACATTATACAGCATCATTTCCTCATTTCGTGATTGAAAATCCGCCATCAGCACGCAACACTTCTCCTGTGATAAAGGAGGCGCGATCAGACAGCAGGAACTCAAACACTTCGGCAATTTCATCAGGTTCGGCAAAACGCTTGAGCGCGTGAAGTTCCGCCTTGGCATTGCCATCAAATAATTTATTGGCAACTGCATCGCGCACCATCGGCGTGTTCACATAGCCCGGCGATACCGCATTCACACGGATGCCATGCTCTGCCCATTCAACGGCGAGCGTCCGCGTCATGGCACCAATGCCGGCTTTTGAAACCGCATAGGGCAGCCGCGCGGGCCAGCCAAAATCCATGGCGACTGAGGCGAAGAACACGATGCTGGCTTTGCCACCTTGCGAGATGATTAACCGCGCTGCGGCTTGCGCGGCGAAGAACGCGCCATCCAAATGAACACCCAACATGGTGTGCCATTCATCCGCAGTCATATCAATACTGGCGCGATTGCGCAGAATGCCAGCACCGCAGACGAGCCCAATAATTGGCTCTGATCCGGCAACGCGCGTGACCGCTTCATGCACAGCAGTTTGATTGCTCACATCGCAAATTTCGATCCTGACGCGTTCGGGAAATTTGTCGGCCAGCTCAGCGAGGGCGGGGGCGGACAGATCAATCGCACCAATGGTTACCGCAGGATGACGCGCAAGTAGCATCTCAGCCAAAGCGCGGCTGATGCCGCTGGCAGCGCCTGTGATAATGATCCGGCCATTCATATCCATAGGGTTTGAGTAATCACATCAGGTTTCGAAAGTCAAATCCATATATCACTATATGATGTTTATATTTCTATTTGACATTCGTGTTTAGCTGCTTCACGTTTGAACCTTATTCCAAAATCACGAGAATTGAATGACACAAGAACAAAACACTGATGGAAATTTTGCACGGGCCACGTTGCAGCAGCTCATGTTCATCAGAGC
>CAXTKH010000023.1:0-48203 GCA_964244815.1 uncultured Aestuariivirga sp.
CGCTCACAGCCTTGCCATTCAGCTTCAATTTAACAACGGACATTCGGATCCTCCCAGAAAATGTCTTAAATTTCGAACGGCGCTATTTTGATGTTATTCGCCGTTTATGCATCATCGCCCTAAAATTGTGTTTTAGTCTAGGGGTCATTTAGTCTCTGGGGAAAAAAATTGATTATTTCAAACTCGGTGGCCGCGCGTCGAGCCACTTGCCGCCTTGAGCGGCAGAATCAACCGCAGCCTTGATTGCAGCAATGGAACGCAGACCATCCACGGCGCTTGGATAATGGCTGGCCAGTGGATTTGGTTTGCGGCCCTCTTTCTTGGCGTTGATGACTTCGGCTAGATCTGAATAGATGTTGGCAAATGCGAGTGGCATGCCTTCTGCGTGGCCGATGGTCACTCTGGATGCCCGGTCCGCTTCGGGCGACAGGTCTGGCCCGCCGCGCTCAAGCACTGTGGTGCGGCCATTGAGTGGTGTCCAATAGAGCTGGTTTGGCCATTCCTGCGCCCAACGCAAGCCGCCTTTTTCGCCAAAGACCTGGATATTCAACCCGTGCATGCGGCCCACAGCGACTGAACTGGTCCAAAGGCGCAGCCGTGCGCCGCCACTCATTTTGAAGCTGACCATTGCATCGTCTTCCAATGTCCGCACATCAAGACAGGAGGCGAAATCGGCTGTAAGCGATTCGGCTTCCTGGCCGGACACAAAGCTAGCCATATGCAGCGCGTGAATGCCGCAATCTGCGAACTGTGCTGAGATGCCAGCCAGTGCTGGGTCATAGCGCCAGCGTACGCGTGGATTGTCGGCATCTGCCGCATCCGCGTGAAAGCCATGTGCAAATTCGGCTTTGATCAAGCGCACTTTGCCCACATCACCCCGCGCCACCATGGCCCGCATGTGGCGCACGAGGGCATAGCCTGAATAGCCATAGTTCACGGCGCAGACGCTGCCTGTGCGCTTTGCGGTGGCCACAATGTCTTCGGCTTCTTCAACGGTAATTGTCATAGGCTTTTCGCAGAGCACGTTAAAGCCCGCTTCAAGGAAAGCCTTGGTGATTTCATAATGCGTGGAGTTCGGTGTAGCCACCGTGACCATATCGACCTGGTCTGAGCGGCTGCTTTCGCCTTCCAGCATCTCGCGCCAATTGCCATAGGAGCGGTCTTCGTGGATACCTAATTCCTGCGCATAGCTGCGGCCGCTTTCGGCATTGGCATCAAGTGCACCTGCTTTGAAATCATACAAGCCGTCGAGTGCAGCGCTGATGCGGTGGGCTGGACCAATCTGGCTTCCCCTGCCGCCACCGATCATGCCCCAGGATAATTTTTTCATTTATGCTTCCTCTAAAAACTTTTCACGTCAACCCAGCGGCGCAATTCGTGGCTGGCCCAGGCGGCTTCGACCACTTGGTTTACCAACATGCCATCACGGAATGTGGGCCAGCGCGATTTACCTTCGGCAATTGATTCGAGAAAATCTTTCGCTTCGATGATGATTTGATCTTGATAACCTGTGCCATGGCCTGGCCCCAAGCAGAAGGGTTCATAATCTCTATGCGCGGGGCCTGTTAGAATTTTTGTAAAGCCTTGGCGGTTTGGCGCTGCATCACCCTTATAGAGCCAGACTGCATTCTGATCTTCCTGATCAAAACGGATCGCTCCTTTGGTACCGAAGATTTCATAGATGTAACCCATCTTGCGGCCTGTGGCGACGCGGCTGATGAACAGAGATCCCATGGCGCCTGACGCAAAGCGACACATGATTTGCGCTTGGTCATCATTGGTCACCGGTTTTGGGCCATCTGGCGAGGGCCGCATTTTATGCACAGTTTCAATATCGGCGATCAGCGATGTAATAGGCCCCGCAAGTGCGAAAGCAGCATTGATGATGTGAGGAGACAGATCACCCATATTGCCGTTTGATCTGCCGCTGGCGCGCCAGTTTGCTGGCAGTGAAGGATCGGCATAAAAATCTTCGGTGTGTTCGCCACGGAAAGATGTCATTTCACCAATTTCGCCTGATGCTATGATTTCGCGTGCCAATTGGGTTGCAGGTGTTCTGCTATAATTGAAGCCTGTCATATTGATGCAGCCGGATTTTTCGGCAGCTTCCACCATCATGCGGCTGTCTTCAAGGCCCAAGCCCAATGGCTTTTCGCAGAGCACATGTTTGCCTTTTTGAAATGCGGCAAGGGCCACTTCGCGGTGGGTGTCTTGCGTGCTGGCAATGACGATGGCTTCGACCTTTGAGTCATCCACCATTTTGCGCCAATCTGAAGTGGAGTTGGCAAAGCCAAATTGACGGGCTTTTTCCGCAGCACCTTTTTCCGTAGTGGTGCAGATCACCTCTAGGCTGGGACGCAGCTTCGTGTTGAATACAGCACCCACGGCATTCATCGCCACAGAATGCGCCTTGCCCATGTAGCCGCCGCCGATGATACCTATGCCAATTTTAGTCAATTGATGAACCTTTGATTTGCAATTGATTGCAAACACCACACACCGCATTTAAGCTGCGTGGTCAAGAACGACGCATTAGAAATTGTGGGACCAGGTGAAAAATATCAAAAACAATCATTTTCTGGTTCTGGGCCGCGCAGGGCTCGACCTTTATGCCGACCCACCTGGCTCGCGGACTGAGGAGGCGCTGGCGTTTTCTTCAGCGCTTGGTGGATCGGCTGGAAATATTGCTGTGGCGATTTCGAAATTGGGTGGGCGAGCATCGCTGATCAGTTGTGTTTCAGATGATGCCGTGGGGCGATATATTTTAAATCAGCTCAAAGCTTATGGCGTTAGCTGTGATCATATGCATATCGTTACAGGTGAGGCGCGGAGCAGTTTGGCCGTAGTGGAAACTCGTGCTGAGAATTGCCAGTCGGTCATCTACCGCAATGGTGCTTCGGATTTTCAGTTGAGCGAAGCGCATGTCCAACATATTCCGTACACGGACTATGGTGCGCTGATTGTGACTGGAACGAGCTTGGCGGTTGAACCTTCGCGCAGTGCAACACTGCTTGCGATGAAGCTTGCGGGTGAAGTGGGCTTGCCTGTTATTATCGACATCGACTATCGCCCTTATTCTTGGGTCAGTGCTGATGAGGCTTCGCAGGTTTATTTGGGCGCAGCTGCGATGTGCGATATTATCATAGGCAATGATGTTGAATTTGGAGTGATGGGTGAAGGCTTGACGCTGGCGGGTAAGCTTGCGCAATCAACCGACCTCGTAATTTATAAAATGGGCGAAAAAGGCTCCATCACTTTTTCTGGCGCGGAAAAATTTGAAACTGGAATCTATCCCGTTAAAGCACTCAAACCCACTGGGGCTGGTGATGCCTTCATGGGCGCGTTCATCACCAGTTATGCTGAAGGTATTGATATTGAAACATGCGTGAAACGCGGTTCGGCAGCGGCGGCTATCGTTGTCACCAAAGTTGGCTGCGCACCCGCTATGCCAAACACCAAAGAACTCGATCAATTTATGAAAGATCATGGCTGATGCATATTCCCCCGTTTGATAACAAGAACAAAGCCATCGTCGATGTCGATGATGGGCGGGTGCCGCTCAACTATTTTAATATTGTAAAATTGAAGCGCGAACAGGTTTTTGAATATCAGGTGCCGGGATATGAAACTGCGATTGTTCCAGCTACGGGAACGCTTGATGTTTGGGTGGAAGGCGAGAGTTTCGAGAACATCGGCAATCGTGGTGTTGATGTGTGGGATGGCGAACCTGAAGGGGTTTATGCACCAACGGCTTCCAAAGTGCGTATGGTTTGCAAGTCGGATTCAGCAGAGGTGTTTGTGGCAGGTGCGAAGTATGATGGCGTGCTGACACCTTTTGCTGCGCGCGCTTGCGATATCGACAAGATTCAATATGGCAGTGATGACACCAAGACGCACCGCAAGATCAAACATATTTTCGGCACGAAATATAAAGACCGCGTGGGGCGCTTGTTGGTTTCGGAGTTGTTTACCGTTGGCCAAGGGGGATGGTCGGGGTTTCCGCCGCATAAGCATGATACAGACCGCCTGCCACTCGAAACCCGCCACGATGAAACTTATAATTTCCGCTTCCGCCCGAACCATGGATTTGGAATGCAGCTGGTGCAACGCGAAGATGGCAAGGTTGGCGATGCGTTTCATATCATTGATGGTTCGACGATTGTGCTCGATAAGGGATATCACCCATGCGTGGTGGGGCCAGGATATGAGATGTATTATTTTACTATTCTTGGCGGCTTGAGCCAGCGCTCGTTGGTGCAATTTTTTCAACCTGCGCATGCTTATCAGGTGGAAACCATTCCCGGCATTAAAGACATGATTGCGAAATTCAAATGACGGTTGCCAATCTTGTTGATGTTTTTAAGCCCGCGATCGCTGGCAAATATGCTGTTGCTGGTTTGGTCGTGCTGGGTTGGGAGGACGCGCGGGCTTATGTGGAAGCAGCAGAGGAATTAGGCGTTGCTGTTATTTTACAAGCTGGCCCGGGTTGCCGTAAGCACACCCCTGTTCCAATCTTGGGAAAGATGTTTCGGCATTTGGCTGAGCAAGCGAAGGTGCCAGTGGTTTGCCACATTGATCATGCGCTGACGATTGAAGAATGTGTTTTAGGCATCGACAATGGTTTCACATCAGTGATGATCGATGGGTCGGCCTTGCCAATTTCTGAAAATATTGAACTCACTTCGCGCGTGGTTGAGGCGGCACATCGTGCTGGTGTTTCAGTTGAAGGTGAAGTTGGAGTTGTCGGCTATGTGAACGGTGCCCCGTCTGCTCATACTTCGCCTGAAGAGGCGCGGCGCTTTGATCTTGAAACAGGTGCTGATGCTTTGGCCATCTCGATTGGCAATGTGCATCTCAATACGACGAAAAAATCGGGTATAAATTTTGAAGCGTTGCGAGCCATTGAAGCTGTGACGCGCCTGCCCTTGGTGCTGCATGGCGGGAGTGGCATTCCACTCGATATTCGGGCGACGTTAGCGCGTGAGACACGCGTGAAGAAATTTAATATTGGCACTGAGCTGCGCATGGCATTTGGCGAATCACTTAGAAAACACTTGAACGATAATCCGCAAAGCTTTGATCGGAATGTGATTTTGGCTGCAACAATTGGGGATGTTAAGGCGGAGGCGATTAAGGTTTTGGGCGGGTTAAAATAGCTGCAATCATTCCTCCCCCACTACCGGGCTATCGTGTGCACACATCTTTTTGAGTCATTTCAACGAGTTGATTGATTTCACGCAAAAAACCTCGCTTTTCGCAGGTGTTCTTCCTTTGCAATTTGACCACACAGCGTGCGCTAAGTCGTTGATACGGAATCATTTTTAGTTGTCAAAAAGATGTGTGAATCCGATAGCCCACTACCGAGGAGGAATGAAAAACGTATCAAACCTTCTCAATCATACTCTTCATATTCTCTGCATCCTTCGCGTCCAACGCGCCAAACTCCAGCGCACAAGTGAAACTCTTTCCCGCATCAATGCTCAACACATTGCCTTTGGCTTTTTCTGCGGTGTAGCCATTAGCCTCCGCTGTGGCAGGCAGATAAATTCCGATTGCATCCTGGTTTGCGGTGCGGGTGATCCAACGGACACCGCGTGGTAATTCGCTGGGGCGGTGGCTGATGAAATCAGCTGTGCCATCAGGCAGCGCTTGCATGGAATGCGCCCAGCCTTTTGCATCAGATGTAAATGTGAGCCCCATCACCAATTCAGGATCGAAGGTTTTGCCTTTGGTCATTTCGCGGTGCAGCTCAGGATTTTTCTGAAGTGATTTGATGAAGGTCAAATACTCTGCCGTTGGTTTGAAAAATTCCGGGAACTTGTCGCGCACGTTTACTTTTGAAGGGTCATCAGAAGCGGTGTCGATCAATGTCGAACCATCGACAGGTCTGAAATTCACGTGGGCGAGATACATCACATCCATTGGCATGGCTTTGAGATTTTCCACTTCGAGATGCATGGCGATGCGGCCATTGTTTTCATTCATGCGAATGCGCGGGGTTGCTTGGTAATTATGTGTGAAAGCCATCGTGTGACGATAGTGACCGCTAACTTCCACAAAAGCGACCTCCCCATCTTCGCCGAACATCAATTCCGCACTCTGATACATCGCGTTGGGTAATTCGCCGTGCAGCGGATGCGTGTCGCCTGTGCCGGGGTTGCCCATGGCTGTTGCGCCGCAGTGGAGCAGAAAGGCACCATAGTTGCTTAAGTAATCGGTAGAGCTCGTCGGATCCTCAAACATCGACCGCATGGTTAAGCGGCGGCCATAAAATTTCGCATCCCAAATCTGTTGGCCATGGTAAGGCAAGAAAATGATCTCACCCACTTTGTTGGTGATGCGTAGCGCAGCAACACCACTGGCGTATCGCAGAGTAGAAACTTTTAATCCGCCATGTTCGGCCAAAACTGTTTCGGCGCGGTTAAATTCAACTGCATTCAAATTGATTTTCATTTTTCTGTTTCCAACATGCTCACGCAATCATTGCTTTCCAAGTTTCATAATAGGCTTTGAGGCCAACTATGGAAGAAGGCTGCACCAAACTTGCTTCAGGTGCTTCGTGTTCCTGCTGCCAGGTTGCCAGCATGGCAGCCCCCCGCGCAGTGCCTGCTTGATCTTTTGCAACATAAAGATTTTGCTTGGGGCGCAGGGCTGCAATGATTTCACACAGTAAATAGTTCTGCGCAAAGCTGCCATCGACTATCAAGTCGCCATGTTCGATTTCTAAATTATCTAATGTAAGCGTGCACATGAGTGCTGAATACAGTGTTGCAAGACTCGTGCGTTGCTCCGGTTTTAGATCACCTATGATTTTGCCTTTTCGCGCAGCATAGGGTCCGCCATTGGGACTGAAGGATGGCAATGCAAAAATTTGCGAGTTGACGAAATGTTGAACGTCTGCTTTTGATTCAGGCACTTTGCAGTCACCGGCAATCGTCGCAAATTCGCGCCCACCCATGAATTTTGCGGTTGCGGTGGGTCTGCCCTCGGCGTCGATGTTGCCCAACATATCCATATCGGGTTTCAAGCAAGAGAGCCTTTGCCCCACGGCCATCACGACCACCCACGTGCCAGTGGACAACACGGTGAATGGTGGTTTGCGCGATGCAAGATAGGGCAACAACGCGGCATTGGAGTCATGAATGCCGCACAGAATTTGGATATCTGATTCAACGCCAAGAGTGTGCGCAGATTCCGCACTCATCATTCCTATTTCAGTCCATGGCGAATTCATGGGCGCAATCATTTTATCGAAGCTTATAGCTTCGGCCAATTTCGATGGTTTGTTTTCACTGGGCAACCATAAATCGGTGTGTGCGCCCATCGAGCAAATATCGTAAGCAAATTTGCCCGTCAGCCGCCATACCCAATATTGCGGATAGCCCACAATTTTCGTGACCTTTGCAAATTCTTGCGGCAAGTTCCATTTTTGCCACGCAAGTTGCCTACCCACATTCAACCCCGCGGGCATTTGTGGTGAGTAAGTGCTGGTGAATGGATCGCGCAGTGGTTCATAGCGATCATTGATATCTTCGCAGTTGGTAAATTCATAATCCATGATCGGCAAGGCGAGCCCCTGCTCGTTCATGGCAGCACCCGATGCGCCATGCGTTGTGGGTATCAGTTTTTCGATTTTGAATTTGCCCGTTGCTTCGCGCAGCGATGCGCCCAGAAAATTCCAGATCATTTCCACATCGACATGCGGATAAGGCGGGCCTGGCAATGATGCATTGGGCATTTGGCGTTCGAACAACATTGCGCCCGCATCATTAAACACCACAAATTTCAAATTTGTTTTGCCAACATCGAGAACCGCAGTGTTCATCTTTTCAAGTTCGTCCGCGCCATTTTGCAGTCATGATAGGAATTGCAATCGAGATGATCAACAGCAATCCGATGAGGATGGCGATTTCAATTCCAGGGATGTTGACGAGCGAAAGGCCGAAAATAGTGAGGCCCAGTATGAAGACGGACAACACGAGGCCCAAAATAGTTCCGGTTCCGCCTGCAATTGATATGCCACCGAGAATGACCATGGTGACAATTTCAAGCTCCCAACCAAGTGCAATATTTGGGCGGGTGGAACCAATCCGGCCAGTCAGCAGAACCGCCGCAAGGCCAGCCATGGTTCCGGTCAATACAAAAAGCCAAAAGCGGATTTTTTCAACTTTGATTCCTGAAAAACGCGCAGCTGTTGGATTGTGACCGATGGCAAATACTTGTCTGCCGATCACTGTTTGGTGCAAAACGAAGCCAAAGATGCAGGCTAAAATTAAAAACAATGCGAATGAATTTGGAATTGGAACGCCGGGCCAAATGTAACCTTGCCCAAATGAGGTGAGCGCACTTGGATATTTTGTGAGCGCTTGATCGCCCAACACCACTTGCGCGATGCCGCGAAACAAAGACATTGTGCCGATGGTCACGACAATTGACGGAAGCCTGAACCACGTAACGAGTGCGCCGTTCACAGCACCTGCTACCGCGCCAACGGCGAGGCCTGCCATCACCAAAATGGGTGTCCCAAATCCCATCTGTGCCAGAAGCCCCATCACCAATGAACACACGGCTATTGTTGCTGCGACGGATAAGTCAATCTCGCGTGTGATGATGAGCAGCGCCATTGATAACGCAATGATGGCTTTTTCAGAGAAATTGAACGTGGCATCAGATAGATTATAGAGGTCGAGAAAATAGGGCGAGATGGCGGTGTTGATGATGATCACTGCTGCTAGCAACATCACCAAAATGCTTTCCCAGCGTAGCAGATATGAAGCGAGGTTAAACGGTGCGCGGTCTAGAACGTGATAGCGCGGCGTATCGCTCATGATAGCCGCTCCAGTTTTCTGGCGCTGGCCAATATCAATTTTCCGATTGGACGTTCAGACCGCGCATTCACGATCACGGCGGCCAAGATCACGAAGCCTGAAATCAACATTTGCCAAAAGGGCGAAACATTGATCACGGGCAATGCATTGACGATGACACCCAAAAACAATGCGCCGAGCAATGCGCCTGAAACAGTGCCGATGCCGCCCGCAATGGAAACGCCGCCGATCACGCACGCTGCAATGATCGTGAGTTCATAGCCTTGCGCGTTATCGACAAAAGCAATGCCAAATCTTGCGACCCAGAGATAACCACAGAGGCCTGAAACTGCGCCTGCAATTGTGTAGACAATAAATTGCTGGCGCGGAATGTTGATGCCGCAATAGCGTGCAGCAACGGGGTTTCCACCAATGGCATAGAGGCCCCGACCAAATTGCGTTTGGCGGTAGAGCAGCCAAAAGGCGATGATCACCAAGCCTGCAATCCAGATCAAACTTGGGATGCCGAGAAAGTTTGCGTGCGGGAATGTCAGGAAAGCTTCACTCATATCTTTCGACGTCAGCCATTCACCGCCTGCGAGCAAAAAGATCAGTCCACGGAAGATTGCGAGCGTGCCTAATGTAACAACAATCGGCGGGATGCCGACAAACGCAACCAACGCACCATTCACACTGCCGAGTGCTGCGCCAACCACGATTGCTAAAAGAATGATCAAGCCAATCGGGATTTCCGGCATGGCACGCGAAACAAGTGCAACGGCCATTCCTGTGAGAGCCAAATTTGCAGCAACTGAAAGGTCAATACCGCGTGTCAAAATAATGGCCATTTGCGCCAATGTGAGCATGAACAAGAAGCAGGTATCAGTGATCACATTCACAAGGCTCTCGCCTGTTAAAAACACCGGTGCGCGAATGCCGACGGCCACTACGATCGCTGCAACTATAAGTGCGAGAACCAATTCGCGATTTGTGGCGAGCGCTTTCAATGCGCACCTCCAGAAGCCGCATTCACTATTGCTTCAGGCGATATCTCGGAGCCCGAGAAACGCTTGATGAATTTGCCTTCGTGCATCACTTGAATGGAATCCGACATGCCGATCACTTCTGGCAGCTCGCTTGATACGAGAATAATCGCGAGACCCTCACCTGCAAGCTCGCCGATAAATTCATGTACTGCGGCTTTCGAGCCAATATCAATGCCCTTGGTGGGCTCGTCGAGAATTAGGATTTTTGGTTTGGTGGCCAGCCACTTGGCGATCACTACTTTTTGTTGATTGCCACCAGAGAGTTCGTTAAGACGCTGTTCCCAACTTGATGCTTTGACCGACAACCGCGCGCCGAATTTGCGCGTTGTCGATAGTTCATCAGCATATGAAATGATGCTGCGCTTTGCGTGATTTCCAATGCTTGGCAGGGTTATATTTTCGCGGATGCCAAACGGTTGAAACGTGCCTTGCACCTGGCGGTCTTCAGGAACATAGGCGATGCCAGCCGCGATTGCATCTGACGGGCTTTCGATTTTGACTGCATTGCCGTTGACTTTTACAGCGCCGCGTGTCGCTTGGCTGATGCCGAACAGAGCTTGCATCAATTCTGAACGCCCTGCTCCAACCAAACCATAAAAGCCCAAAATTTCGCCTTGGCGCAGATCAAAACTCGCGCCGTCAAATTCTGTAGCGTTGGAGAGATCATCAACTTCGAGAATGGTTTTGCCGATGGCCAAGTTGCGTTTAGGGAATACCTGATCAATGGAGCGACCCACCATAAGTTTCACAAGCTGCGCCTGGGTTACATCTTTGATGGCACCCTCGCTCACATATTCGCCATCGCGCAAACACGTCCAACGATCCGCTATCTTGAAAATTTCATCGAACTTATGAGAGATAAAAATAATCGCGCAGCCTTGGGCTTTCAACTGATTGATGATGTCAAATAAATCATCAATCTCGCGGCCTGAAAGTGCGGCAGTCGGTTCATCCATAATGATGATGCGGGCATTGTGGCTGAGCGCACGCGCGATTTCCACCATGTGTTTTTGCGCCACACCCAAAGTTTTCAAAATTGTGTCGCTGGAAAATTCAGCTTCGATGCGCTTCAATAATTCTTGGGCTTTGATGTGCATCAAAGGCCAATCGACCAGCCCAGATTTTTTGCGTGGCATGTGCCCCATGAAAATGTTTTCGGCCACGGATAGCTCATCAAACATCACAGTTTCCTGGTGAATGGCGGCAATACCAGCGGCCCATGAGTCCGTCGGCTTGGAAAACGCCACAGCCTTTCCATCAACGAGAATTTCTCCTGCATCTGGTTTATAAATGCCAGTGAGAATTTTAACGAGTGTGGACTTGCCTGCACCATTTTCACCGAGCAGTGCCGTCACTTCACCTGTGTGCAAGGTCAAGTTTGCATCATGCAGAGCGCGCACACCTGGGAAGCTTTTCGATACGCCGGAAAGAGCGAGAATGGGAGGTTGTTCTGCCATGATAAAAAACGGCCCTCATTTCAGGAGGAAAACGAGGGCCGTAATTCTCTTAGAATATTTTAGAGAATTGTTCGATGTTCGACTTATCAAACGTGAACGGATCGGCCATGGCGGCTTGGCCATCATCACCAATCTTGATTTCGCCCATGCGACCAGCCATCACTGATGTGCCAGGAGCGCCGGTTGCTTTGCCGGATTGGATCATGGCGGCAATCATCACTGCTGAATAACCCAGATCGATAGGGTTCCAGATAGCGAATGTGTCGCTTGCACCTGCGAGCACAGCACCCTTCATTTCTGAAGGAAGGCCGAGGCCTGTTACAAACACTTTGCCAACCAAGCCAGCATCAACCACTGCCTTGGCCGCAGCTACGATGCCCACTGATGTTGGCGCAATAATGCCCTTCAGGTTTGGATTGGCTTTGAGCAAGCCTTGAGTTTCGCGGTAGGATTTATCGGCTTGGTCATCGCCATAAACCGTGGCCACCAATTTCATTTTGGCATATTCTGGCTTGGCCCATTCCTTCTTCATTTCCTCAATCCAGATGTTCTGGTTTGTGGCCTGGGCTGTGGCTGAAAGGATTGCGACTTCCCCTTCGTTCTTCAGAGTCTTGGCCATCATCTGTACGCACTTGGCACCGATCAAAGCGTTGTTTGATGGGTTCAAATGCATGATGCGGCCGTCTTTGCCGACACCTGAGTCAAACGAGATAACCTTGATACCGCGTTCCATGGCTTTTTTGCACACTGGTACCAAAGCATCTTGGTCGTTGGACGAAATAGCAATGGCATCGACTTTTTGTGCGATCAATGAGTCGATCACAGCAATCTGCTCTTCAGCCGTGGTCTTGGTTGGGCCGGTATAAATCAATTCAACGTTGCCCAATTCTTTTGCGGCTTCCATGCCACCTTCATTGCAGGCATCGAAAAAGCCGATACCCAATGCTTTAACAACCAGCGCGATGCGCACTTTATCGGCGGCGAACACGGGTGTTGTAACAGTCATGGATGCTGCTGATGCGCCCATTAATGTCAATACGGAACGACGTGAAATATGTTTCATTACTTCCTCCCAGATATGCCCGCTTGATTGCGAGCATTTCTCGTTATCAGGCTGGCCGCACTATGCGGCCGAGATGACCTGTACGAATTCTTTTTTGACGATCATAATATTCACACCCGCACTGCGCAGCATGTCAAGTGAAGTTTCGGGTGCGGTATCGTCGGTAATCAATGTGTCGATGCGCGACAATGGGCACACAACGAGTGAGCCGCGATTGGCGAATTTTGATCCATCCACCAGCACGCATAATTTTTCAGCGCGCTTTAAAAGCTTGGCCTCGGCGCGGGCAATCAGTGGATCACCTTCAACCACACCGAGTGGCCCTACCGAGATGGCGCTCATGAACATGCGCGATGCGGAATAGTGTTGAATGGCGTCATCATCAAAAGGCGAGACGATCAATTTCTGTTCGCGGTAAACTTCACCACCAGGCAAGGCCACGCGGCATTTGCTGTCGTGAATCAAGGTTTCAGCAAGCGGATATGAATTGGTGAGGATTTTCAATTTGCGATCACGCAGAAATTCGCCCATTTGAAACGTCGTCGTCCCGCCATTGATGATTATGGCTTCGCCATCTTCACAAAGATCAACAGCAGCTTTGGCGATGGCGCGTTTGCTTGAAACATTGAGCGTTTGTGAAACGTCGAATGAGCGGGTGGCAAGGCTTGGTGTATCTGATTGGCTTGACGTATTTTCCAAACTTTCCAATGCGCCATGAACGCGCCGGGCCAAGCCTAAATCTGCGAGCTTTGCAAAGTCGCGCCTGATTGATGCGGCGGATGCGCCCGTGGCAGCGCCAATATCTGACACTTGCACAAGTCCTTTGGCGCGCAACATATTTTGTATTATTTGCCACCTTTCGCGCTCGTGCATTGCATCCTCCAATTCGCGCAAAACTAATCAAGTTCAATCACACGAGTCAATAAAAATGACTCCCACGTTTCAAAATTCGCAGTGCAGCAAATTATTGCGATGCAATATGCTTGAATATGATTGACCTTGATCGCTTTGGTTTTTAAGTTGCCTGCGAAATAGGAGTTCCCAATATGGCAAGCTTGATCCCAAATTTGTGGCGCGATGAGGTGGCAAAGGGCATGGATGAGCCTGGCCTGCTGCTCTATCGCTCGAATTTATTGGGCAGCGATTTGCGCATCACGAATTTTGGCGGTGGCAACACATCAGCGAAAGTGAAGATGAGGGATCCGCTTTCGGGCGCTGATGTTGACGTGCTGTGGGTTAAAGGTTCAGGCGGTGATATTGGCTCGATGAAGCTCGATGGTTTTTCCACGATGTATATGGACAAGCTGAATAGCCTCAAAAACATCTACAAAGATATTTCGCAGGAAGACGCAATGGTGGGCATGTTCAACCATTGCACGTTCAATCTCAATCCACGCGCCACATCTATTGATACGGCTTTGCATGGTTTTGTTCCTTATGCGCATGTTGATCATGTGCATGCTGATGCCGTGATTGCAATTGCTGCGGCAAAAAATTCAGAGGAACTTACGGCAAAGGTTTTCGGCGGCGAGATAGGATATTTGCCATGGCAGCGTCCAGGGTTTGATTTGGGTTTGAAGCTTGGGGCGATGGCTGCGAACAATCCCAAATTGGTTGGTGTTGTGCTCGGTGCGCATGGACTATTCACGTGGGGCGATACAGCTAAGGGCTGCTATGAAACCACATTGCGCATTATCAATCATGCGGCTCAATGGTTGGACAAAAATGTGAAGACGCCTGTGTTTGGTGGCGAAAAGGTGAAATCGCTTGATGCTGCGGCTCGCGCGGCTGTTGCGCAGAAACTGATGCCTGCCATTCGCGGATTGATTTCCACACATGAAAGCAAAGCTGGGCATTTTACGGACGTACCTGAAGTTGTGGAGTTCGTGAATTCTTACGCGCTTGATGCTTTAGCGCCACTGGGCACATCTTGCCCTGATCATTTCTTGCGCACGAAAATTCGTCCTTTGGTTTTGCCTGTGAATGGCGAAGTGGGCGATGGGTTGAAGGCGCTGATTGATCAGTATGCGGATGATTATGCGGCATACTATAATCGTTGCAAGCATGCAAACTCGCCAGCAATGCGCGATCCCAATGCGGTGATCTATCTGGTGCCCGGCGTTGGCATGATTTCGTTTGCGAAAGATAAAGCAACGGCACGTATTGCATCTGAATTTTATGTGAATGCAATTAATGTCATGCGCGGCGCATCTGGTGTTTCGACTTATGTGGGCTTGTCTGAACAAGAGGCTTTCAACATTGAATATTGGTTGCTTGAGGAAGCCAAACTTTCGCGCATGCCAAAGCCCAAACCATTGCAAGGCCGCATTGCGTTGGTGACAGGTGGAGCTTCGGGCATTGGTTTGGCGATTGCAGAAAAATTGGCGCAGCAAGGTGCTTGCGTTGCCATTGCCGACATCAACGGTGATGGCATGGCCGAAGTGGTTGCGGATTTTGGCAAGAAATACGGCAAGGATAATGTGACCTCCGTTCATATGGATGTGACAAAAGAAGAGGCAGTAATTAAAGGTTTTACCGACACTGTGGCGTGTTTTGGCGGGCTTGATATTGTGGTGAACAATGCCGGCATTGCCATCCCCTCGCCCGCTGATGAAACGTCGCTTGAAACCTGGAACAAGCAAATGGCAATTTTGGGTACGGGGTACTTCCTCGTGGGCCGCGAGGGGTTCAGGATTTTGAAACGGCAGAATTGTGCGGGCTCGATGATTTATATCGCATCGAAAAATGGCATGGTGGCGTCTCCCGGCACTTCCGCTTATGGCGCGATGAAGGCTGCTGAAATTCACCTGGCCCGCGTGCTTGCGGCGGAAGGTGCACCGTTTGGCATTCGCGTGAACACTGTGAACCCCGATGCGGTTTTGCGTGGATCCAAAATTATGTCAGAGGGATACCGCGCCAGCCGCGCCAATAGTTTAGGGATCAAGCCAGAGGAATTAGAAGATCATTACCGCAAGCGTTCGCTTTTGCAGCGCAGTGTTTATCCTGAAGATATTGCCGAGGCCGTCTATTGGTTTGCGTCCGATGCCTCAAACAAATCGACTGGTAACATCATCAATGTTGATGCTGGCCACTTAGCTTCATTCACGAGATAGATCATGAACTTTGCAATCTCAGCTGATTTTATCGCCACGCAAAACGCAAAAACCATGGCTGCGCATCTGGAAGACTATGCGGCTTTGGCTCGCCAGCTTGAACGGCGCGGTATTGATATTGAAGCGATGACAGTTCGCGCCATGGCATATGGCGTGGCGGTTCCCACTTGGGGTGTTGGCACAGGCGGCACACGGTTTGCCCGCTTTCCCGGCCCCGGCGAGCCGCGTGGCATTCACGAGAAACTGGAAGATTGTGGTGTAATCCACCAACTGGCTCGTACCACGCCAACAGTTTCGCCGCATATCCCATGGGACAAGGTTTCGGATTACCGCGCACTTCGCCAAGAGGCCGCATCATACGAGTTGGGTTTTGATTGTGTGAATTCCAATACGTTTCAGGATCAAACTGGGCAGACCAAATCTTACAAGTTTGGATCGCTCACCCATGCTGATAAATCAACGCGCCAGCAGGCGGTTGAGCATAATATTGAGTGTATCGAAATTGGCCAGCAGCTTGGCTCAAATGCACTCACAGTCTGGATTGCTGATGGCAGCAATTTTCCCGGGCAATCAAATTTGGGCAAAGTGTTTGATCATTACATGCAATCACTGCAGGCGATTTATGACAAGCTACCGAAAAACTGGAGCGTGTTTCTGGAACACAAAATGTATGAGCCTGCGTTTTATTCAACCGTGATTGCTGATTGGGGCTCCAGTTTGATGGCGGCGATGGAGCTTGGTGATAAGGCGAAATGCCTTGTCGATCTTGGGCATCATGCACCGAACACCAACATCGAACAGATTGTTTCGCGTTTGATTCGCGCACAGAAACTTGCTGGGTTTCATTTTAACGATTCCAAATATGGTGATGATGATCTGGATGCGGGTTCGGTTGATCCGTTCCGATTGTTCCTTGTGTTCAATGAATTAGTCGATGCGGAATTGAGCAACGCCAAAGGCTTCAACCCCGCTTATATGATTGACCAATCGCATAATGTGACTGATCCGATTGAAAGCCTGATTTCATCAGCGATGGAAATTCAGCGCTCTTATATCAAAGCATCGCTGATCAACCGGCTGGAACTTGCCAGCATGCAAGATCAAAGTGATGTCATGGGTGCGCATAGGTTAGTGAAGCAGGCATTCAACTGTGATGTAACGCCGATATTATGTGAAGCGCGTTTGCGCAAAGGTGGATCACTGCATCCCTTTGCCACTTACCGCGCCAGTGGCTACCGCAAGGAAAAAGCCAAGGAACGGCCCGCTGTTGCGGGTTCGAGTTCGGGGATTGTTTGAGTTTCTCAGCCCAATGTAATCCACCCTTCCCCCGTCGGGGGAAGGTGTCACGCAGTGACGGAAGAGGGCTGCGGTCTCTTGGCCGCAGAAACGCGAGTTGAGATTATTCAGGTTGAGTTCTGAGCATGTGTCGTCCTCGCTGCGCTGCGGGCCTCATCCCCCTTCGGGACCTTCCCCCAACGGGGGAAGGGCAATAAATGGGCGGATTTAGCGATCTTGATCATCCGCTATATTCGTGCGTATATAGCGATAGTTTGACCCAAGGAATTCGCACGTGATCTCTCGCCGTTATGTTGTCGCCGCCGTTCTCATCGTTTTGATGAGTACTTCAAGCTTTGCCGCTGAAAAAATTAACGTCTTCGCAGCTGCAAGTTTAAAAAACGCGCTGGATGCCGTGAGTGCATCTTGGAAAATCGACACCAACAAAGACGCTGTTTTATCGTATGCTGCAAGCAATGCGTTGGCCAAGCAGATTGAGGCTGGTGCGCCTGCGGATGTTTTTGTTTCGGCGGATTTGACTTGGATGAAATATCTGATCGATAAAAATCTGATTTCCAAAGGAAACGATATTCAATTGCTGGGCAACGAGATTGTATTGGTTGCGCCCAAAGATTCTAAAATCGATTTGAAGATCGAAAACGGATTCAAACTTGCTGATGCAGTGGGAAATGGAAAACTGGCAATGGCAAATGTAGATTCAGTTCCAGCTGGTAAATATGGCAAAGCCGCTTTGGAAAATCTGGGTGTTTGGGTTTCAGTTGAAAGTAAAGTAGCGCAGACTGAAAATGTTCGCGCGGCTTTGAAGCTGGTTGAATTGGGTGAAGCGTCTTTGGGCATTGTGTATGCGACGGACGCGAAGGCTGATGCAGCTGTGAAAATGGTGGGCACTTTTCCATCTGATAGCCATCCTCCGATCATCTATCCCGCTGGTCTTGTGGCCGCGTCACAGAACCCTGATGCCGCTGAATTTCTGAAGTATCTGCAATCCGAAAAAGCCAAGGCGATTTTTGAGGCCCAAGGCTTCGTCGTTCTAAAGCATTAGATATTGGTAAACTGGTTTTTACTTAGCGCTGAAGAATGGACGGCAGTTGCGCTGTCCTTGAAGGTTGCATTTTGGGCGATGGTGTTCAGTGTGCCGCTTGGCATCTTGACCGCGCTGGTGCTGGCGCGTGGGCGGTTTTGGGGGAAATCTCTGCTCAACGGCATTGTGCATTTGCCTTTGGTTATGCCCCCTGTTGTGACGGGTTATCTGTTGCTTTTGTCGTTTGGAAAACAAGGCGTTATTGGCAAATTTCTCGACACCTATTTAGGCCTCACATTTTCTTTCCGTTGGACGGGGGCTGCACTGGCCTGCGGTGTGATGGGATTTCCTTTGATGGTTCGCGCGATCAAGCTTTCCATTGATGCCGTCGACCGCAAGCTGGAAGCGGCGGCCAGCACTTTGGGTGCCAATCGGTTTTGGGTCTTGATGACGATTACATTGCCGCTGGCCCTGCCGGGAATATTAGCTGGCATGATTTTATCTTTCGCCAAGGCCATGGGTGAATTTGGGGCGACGATTACGTTCGTTTCAAATATTCCCGGCGAAACGCAAACGCTGCCTTCGCTGATTCATAATTTTTTGCAGGTGCCAAATGGCGATATGGGCGCTGCGCGATTGACGGTGATTTCGATTATCATTTCTCTGGCAGCATTGATGGTTTCAGAACATCTCGCTAAGCGTATTGATCACCGGATCGATTTTTCATGAGCCTTGAAGTTCGTGTCAAACATCAGCTTGGGGAAACGAAGATTGACGTCGATTTTCAGACGAGCAGTGGACTTACTGCGCTGTTTGGAAAATCCGGTTCAGGCAAATCGTCGGTTACCAATATGATTGCCGGGCTGATCAAGCCTGCGCAGGGCCGCATTGTGGTTGATGGTCGTGTGCTGTTTGATTCAGAATTGCGCGTCAACATTCCAACGCACCAGCGGCGCATTGGTTACGTGTTTCAAGATGGATTGCTGTTTCCGCATTTCACCGTAGAGCAGAATTTGAACTATGGCCGCAAGTTTAACAAAGTGACCACCGAAACATCTCACATCATTTCGCTGCTGGGATTGGAGGGTTTACTCAAGCGCAAACCAATCAATCTCTCAGGTGGTGAAAAGCAACGCGTTGCCATTGGGCGGGCCTTGATGTCGAACCCCAGTTTGCTGTTGATGGATGAGCCAATGGCATCGCTTGATGAGGCGCGGAAGTTAGAGATTTTGCCGTATATTGAAGTTTTGCGAGACCAAACCAAGATTCCAATTATCTATATCAGCCATTCCATTAATGAAGTTATCCGACTTGCTGGAGACGTAGTGCATATCGATGCGGGCATGATCATTGCGCACGGGTCGCCGCAAACGCTTAGGTTGAGTCATTCAGAAAACACTCCTATAACGTGATTTCAATTTCTACTGGGTGAATTTGGCGCTGTGGCAAATTTCGCCCCATAGAGCTACCCCTTTAGCGCCCCACCCTAGGAATCCTGTCTGGCGGCCTTTAAAATCGATTTAAACGCCTAGTGTAGAAATAAATCACCCTCTGCTCTTGCGACTGGGTTTTGCAATCAGTTCGTCGGTGTCGTTGAGCAATAGTTGCATGGCCTTGCTTGCCGCCGCGCCATTGGCAACAGTGATTGCGGTCAAAACCCGCTCATGCAATTTTATAGCGGCCTTTGGGCGGGGGTTCAAATTGGTAGTGAAATCAAACAGATTGCCCAAGGCCTTTTCGATGATGATGCCGAAAGGGAGCAACAACTCATTGTTGGCCGCAGCCATCAAGGCTTCGTGAAACTCAACATCAGCTTCAACGGCTTCAGCGATGGTTTTAGCCTTTTTCATGGCTGATAGAGCGTCCTGCAATCTGGCCAATTGGGCGGGTGTTCTTTTAGTAGCGGCCAGCAGCGCGACACCTGGCTCGACCAATCTCCGCACTTCTTGGGTGGATTGAATAAAGGCATGGCGGTCTACAGCTGCGTGGTGCCATTCCAAAACATCGCGGTCTAAAATATTCCACATGGTGCGCGGCAAAACGCGGGAGCCGATTTTAGGGCGGGATTCAATAAGGCCTTTTGCCATCAGGGTTTTAAGCGCCTCGCGCACCACCGTTCGGCTGGCGCCAAAAGCCTTGCCCCATGCTGCCTCATTTGGGAGCAAATTGCCTGGCGCAAATTCGCCCAGCAAAATACGTTCGCCTATATTTCGGGCAAATTTGACGTGCAGATTGTTTTTGCTTTTGGTTTCGCTGTTTCCCATTTTGTACTTTTTATTTGTCATACAATACCACTTGCCGATTGGTCAAACTCCAATTATGACTGGCCCCCAAGACAGCGGAAGCTGCAAGAATAAGTCTTGAGCTGTGTTGTTTGTTTAGGGAGGATATCAATGCTTAATCGTAGAACATTTATCGCTTCAGTTGCCGGCGTTGCCGCAGCTGTTGCTGCAGGTTCAGCTGTTGCTGCTGATAAGGGCCTGATTGGCATTTCAATGCCAACCAAGTCATCCACACGTTGGATTTCAGACGGCGAATCCATGGTGAAGGAATTCACTGCAATGGGTTACACAACCGATCTGCAATATGCTGAAGACGACATTCCAAACCAACTTGCACAGATTGAAAACATGGTCACCAAAGGTGCCAAGGTTTTGATCATCGCTGCAATCGACGGTTCAACAATGGGCGACATTTTGAAGAAGGCTCACGAAGCCGGCGCAAAGGTGTTTTCATATGACCGTTTGATCACCAAGACAGAGAACGTTGATTATTACACAACATTCGACAATTTTGGCGTTGGTGTATTGCAAGCCACTTCATTGGTTGCTGGTCTGAAAGAACGCTTTGCAGCTGTAAAGCCATGGAATGTTGAATTGTTTGGCGGTTCGCCAGATGATACCAACGCTGGCTATTTCTACAACGGTGCGATGTCAGTTCTTGATCCAATGATCAAGGACGGTTCTATCGTGATCGTGTCTGGCCAAATGGGCATGGACAAGGTTGGCACACTCCGTTGGGACGGCGCTGTTGCCCAAGCCCGCATGGATAACCTTCTTTCGGCAAACTACACCGACAAGAAAGTTCACGGTGTTCTTTCACCTTATGATGGTTTGTCACGCGGCATCATTTCATCGCTCAAGGGTGTGGGTTATGCACCAGGCGCTGAAATGCCGATCGTTACTGGCCAAGATGCAGAAATCGCATCGGTTAAAGGTATGAATGCTGGCGAACAATATTCAACAGTATTCAAGGACACACGCGAACTTGCTAAAGTGACTGCGAAAATGGTTGACGTTGTTCTTGGCGGCAAAGAGCCAGAAATCAACGACACCAAAACTTACAACAACGGTGTTAAGGTTGTTCCGTCTTATTTGCTAACACCACATTCCGTTGGCAAAGCTGACATCAAGATGGCCTTGGTGGATTCAGGCTATTACACACAAGACAAGATCGACAACTAATATCTGCTATTGGCCCCGCAGCAATGTGGGGCCAATTTTTTAACATTCACTATTAATCGTCATTCCCGCGCAGGCGGGAACCCAACTTAGCAGCATTAGACACTGTAAAAAGTTGGGTCCCCGCCTTCGCGGGGATGACGACTAGAGTGTAATAGCGAGAACGGGACGAAACCGTCGCGCGTTCTACGAGGAGTTACTCACACACCATGCAGCCCATTCTTGAAATGCGCGGCATTACGAAAACTTTTCCGGGCGTGAACGCGCTTTCGGATGTTGACATCAATGTACGCCCTGGTGAAATTCTGGCCGTGGTCGGCGAAAATGGCGCTGGCAAATCAACATTGATGAAGGTGCTTTCAGGTGTTTATCCGCACGGCACATATTCTGGCGATATTTATTATGAAGGCGTTGAACGCAAGTTCAGCAAAATTTCTGATAGCGAAAATCTCGGTATCATCATCATCCACCAAGAGCTGGCCCTGGTGCCCCTGCTCTCGATTGCAGAAAATATTTTTCTGGGGCATGAAACCGCAACCAATGGCGTGATCAACTGGTTTGAAGCTTTTGCACGCACAAAAGAGCTTTTGAAAAAAGTGGGGCTGAATGAGCACCCCAACACGCTGATCACCAATCTGGGCACGGGCAAGCAGCAACTGGTTGAAATCGCCAAGGCGCTGAATAAAAAAGTGAAGCTGCTTATTCTGGATGAGCCAACGTCCAGTTTGAATGAAACGGATTCAAATGCGCTCCTCGCATTGTTGATGGAATTCCGAGATCAAGGGATTTCTTCAATTATGATTTCGCATAAGCTGAATGAAATTTCGAAAGTGGCAGACCGCATTACCGTGCTGCGCGACGGCATGACGGTTGATACGCTGGATTGCCATGCTGAGAAAATTTCTGAAGACCGCATTATCAAAGCGATGGTGGGCCGCGAATTGACAGACCGCTTTCCACCACGCAATGCCAGAATTGGTGAGCCAGTTTTTGAGGTGAAGAACTGGAGCTGTTATCACCCGCTGCATGCTGAGCGGCAGATGATCAAGAACATTGATCTTCATGTGAAGCGCGGCGAAGTGGTGGGCATTGCAGGGCTTATGGGTTCTGGTCGCACTGAACTGGCCATGTCCATTTTTGGCCGCGCATATGGGCAGAAGATTTCAGGCGAAGTTTTGATCAATGGCAAGACTGTTGATGTAAGCACCATTCCAAAGGCGATGGATGCTGGTTTGGCCTATGCAACAGAAGACCGGAAGACTTATGGACTGGTGCTGATTGATCATATCAAACACAATATCAGCTTGGCCAATCTTGATGGTGTTGCAAAATATTCGGTGGTTGATGATCTGGTTGAACTGGCTATAGCCAATAAATATCGGCGCGATCTTGGCATTCGGTGTTCATCGGTTTTTCAGACGACGGTTAATCTCTCCGGGGGCAATCAACAGAAGGTGGTGCTTTCGAAGTGGCTGTTCTCTGCGCCCGATGTTTTGATTTTGGACGAGCCTACACGCGGCATTGATGTGGGTGCCAAATATGAAATTTACGGGATCATCAATCAGCTTGCCGAAGCGGGCAAGGCAGTGATTGTTATTTCTTCAGAAATGCAAGAGCTGCTGGGAATTTCTGACCGCATCTATGTCATGAACGAAGGAAAGATCGTGGCTGAAATGCCAGCAAAACAGGCGAGCCAAGAGAAAATCATGCGCGCTATTATGAAGTCGTGGGACAAAACAAATGACTGATATTTCGACACCGCAAGTGAAGCCTGATTTCATGCGATTCTTGCGCAGCAATATCCGAGATTACGCTCTGCTTCTCTCACTGCTCGCCATCATGGTGTTTTTTCAATATAATACCAATGGCACTTTGTTCAAACCTGTGAACATGACCAATCTGCTTTTGCAGAATAGCTACATTGTGGTGATGGCGCTTGGCATGTTGTTGGTGATTGTGGCTGGGCATATTGATTTGTCCGTGGGCTCTGTATCAGGATTTGTTGGCGCTGTTGCTGCTGTTTTGATGACCGGCACATCGCCCAATCCGGATTTATTCACGATTCCAAAACTGGATTTTGTAACCTCTTCGATTATCTGCCTAGCAATCGGGGCCGCGATTGGTGCTGTGCAAGGCTATTTCGTTGCCTATTATAAAATTCCGGCCTTCATCGTGACGCTGGCGGGCATGTTGATATTTAAAGGCCTCGCACTTTCGGTTTTGGGCGGTGCATCGGTTGGGCCACTGCCCCCAACTTTTCAATTATTGAGCACGGGCTTTTTGACTGATGTGTTTGGCATTCAACTGTTCGGCGCACCATTTAATTTGCTCGCTTTGGTCATCGGCACTTTCATTACCGCACTGCTGATTTATTTCAATTTCAAAGAACGCAACAGCCAATTGAAACATGGTTTGGCGGAAGAACCTCAGGCTATTTTTTACGGCCGCAATATTTTGATCGCTGTTGCCTTTATTGGTTTCAGTTTCATCATGGGGCGTTACAAAGGTTTGCCGAATGTCTTGATTGTGATGTTTGCTTTGATTGCGCTGTTTGTGTTCATCACAACACGCACCACATTTGGCAGGCGCATCTATGCGATGGGCGGAAATGAGAAAGCTGCGAAACTTTCAGGTGTGAATACTGAGCGGCTGACCTTCTGGATATTTACCATCATGGGTGCGCTGGCAGCTCTCGGTGGGCTCATATTTGCCGCGCGCTTGAATGTGGCAACCCCAAAGGCTGGCGCTGGGTTTGAGCTTGAAGTGATCGCGGCCTGCTTCATCGGAGGTGCTGCGGTGACGGGCGGCGTTGGCAAAATTGTTGGTGCGGTAATAGGTGCTTTTATCATCGGCGTGATGAACAATGGCATGAGCATCATGGGCATTGGCATTGACTGGCAATTTGTGATCAAGGGCGCTGTGCTTATGTTTGCTGTGTTCCTGGATGTTTATTACAAGAATAAAGGTTAGAGCTGTTTTTATCCATCCACTAATTTAGATCGTCATTCCCGTGAAAGCGGGCATCTGCGTTTATGGGGCAGAAAACGCAGATTCCCGCTTGCGGAGGAATGACGTTCGAATAGGAAAGGGATTTAACACGTTTGATAGACCCTTAGCTCACCTGATAGCCAAACTCGACTGCTTGCGATATCAGCCATTCCCAGAAGCTTTCTGAGAATCCGCGGAACACTGAAAGCGTGAATTCATCTTTTCCCGTGCGTGTGAGATGCACGCTCACATGGGCCATTTGGGTGATTGCAGATTTACCCAAGGGAAATTCATCGTCATGCAGATCAACTGGAGTGCCTTTGGCGAGCAAGGCGCGGGCTTTAGGGCCGGCAATGCGGATCGTAACGCGGCCGTGGCTTTGATCGGTAACTGAGGCGAAGTTTGAAAGTTTGGTTTTTAGTTCAGTGTAAAGAGCGGCTTCTGATTTTGTTGTTGATTGAACATAATATTGATCGGGGCCAGCCCAAATCACATTGACTGATTTCAATGTTGCCAACGCATCTTTCACTGCTTTTGATTTTTCGTTGCGAGCGATGACCATGGCAATTGACAATGGATGTACAACTGAAAGCGTGACACCGGGTGCGCCTTTGTCTGCGCCGAAGCGGCCTTGGATAGCGAGAGATTGCAATGCGGAGGTTCTATGCATGAAGCCTCTCATTCTTGGGATCGAAATGCACGGGGTCGCATATCTCGGCGAGATAATGATGACCGCGCAGACCATCAAACACTTTGACCACTTCCCCATGACGCGCGCGGCCATTTGAGAGAAGAGCCAGGCCCAGCCACATGTTGAGCATAGGCGACCACGCGACTGAGCAGATGTAGCCTTGGTCGTTGGCCATGCTGGGGCTATCTGACTGTTTCAACAAATGCCCGCCCGATCTGATTTTCATGGTTTTGTCGACTGGCTTGATGCCGACAACACATTGCCGCGCGGCATCCACCATGCCTTCGCGCGTGGCCATCATGCGGCCTATGAAATCTTTTTTGGTCGACATCATTTTTCCAAGGCCCAAATCACCTGCCGCGGTGGTTCCGTTTAATTCTCCACCTGCCACATGGCCTTTTTCGATGCGCATGATTGAGAGGGCTTCTACGCCATAGGGCACGATTCCGAATTGTTGCCCCGCTTGCATGATGGCCCGGGCCACCATGTTGCCATGGTCGGCGGGTACGGCAAGTTCATAGGCGTGTTCGCCAGAGAATGAGATGCGGAATAGCCGCGCGGTGAGGCCGCCCAAAATGGTGATGTCTTTGGCCGCGAGATAAGGTGTGGTCTCATCATTCAGCGTGAAACCATCGACGAGCTTTTGCAGTGTGGCGCGGGATTTGGGGCCAGCGATGGCCATTTGCGCCCACTGCTCGGTGACGGAAACATATTGCACATCCAGCTCTGGCCATAGCGCTTGGTGGCAGAATTCAATGTGGCTCATGACTCGGGCGGCGTTTGCCGTCGTTGTGGTCATCAAATAATGATCATCGGCGAGGCGCGAGGTGGTGCCATCGTCAAACACCACACCATCTTCGCGCAGCATCAAGCCATAACGGGCTTTGCCGATGCTCAGTGTACTGAAGGTATTGCAGTAGAGCCTATCAAGAAATGCGCCTGCGTCTTTGCCTTGGATGTCAATTTTGCCTAGTGTGGACACATCGCAGAGGCCAACACCAGCCCGCGTGGCTTTGACTTCGCGCGAGGCTGAATCCAGCCAATCTTCGCCCGCTTTTGGGAACCAGCTGGAACGCATCCACAAGCCGGACTCAACAAAAACTGCGCCCTTCTCCACGCACCAATCATGCAACGGCGTTTTGCGAACGGGCTGGAAATGATGGCCGGTGAATGGGCCAGCGAATGCACCGAATGATACGGGCGTGTACATTGGGCGGAACGTAGTTGTGCCCATTTCGGAGATGGATTTGCCCGCCACTTCGGCGAGGATGGCAATCGCATTTACATTGCCGAGTTTGCCTTGATCGGTGGCCATGCCAGTGGTGGTGTAGCGCTTGGCCAATTCCACGTGGCCGTAGCCTTCACGGTTAGCGAGTGGCAGGTCTTTGGCAGTGGCATCGTTTTGATAATCGATGAAGGCTTTGCCTGTGGATTCTTTGACCCACCAGAAAGGTTGAATGGCGAAGGCTTCGTCACGGCATTTTGGTGTGGGTGGCGTTTTGCCTTTGAAAGTTCCAGCGGCGATGCCTGAGCTCAAACATTCTGACAGTAACATTTTTCCAGAGGCACTGCCAATGGCAGTGAATTGCGAGCATACATCGGGAGGGGTGAAGGCGGCGATGGATTCATTCCAGATTGGTTTTGCGCCACGGTGGCACATGAGGTTTACGATGGGAGACCAACCGCCGGACATGGCGACGGCATCGCATTCGAAATGTGATCCATCTGAAAGGTCTATTGATTTAACACCTTTGCCACCTTTGACGTTGACGATCTTGGCGTTGCTTCGTGTGTCAATGACGGCAGCGATGTTTATGCCGTGGGCTTTCATATCGGCTGCTGTGCGCTGGGCAGAAGCATTATTGGTGAATACAGCGATGGATTTGCCCGCTGCTGCCGCGTAGCGATTGGCATAGTGGCGCATGGCGGAAGCCAGCATGACGCCAGGCACATCATTGCCACCGAACACGAGTGGGCGCTCTTCGGCACCTGCAGCAAGCACAGCGCGTTTGGCGTGAATGCGCCAATAGCGTTGGCGCGGTTCGAATGCGGGCGGCGCTGCGACGTGATCATTCACGCGCTCAAGACCACCAAAAATATTGCCGTCGAACCATCCGAAAATAGTTGTGCGCGGCATGAGTGTGACATTTGGCATTGAGGCAAGTTC
Source organism: uncultured Aestuariivirga sp. (assembly GCA_964244815.1). GTDB lineage: Bacteria > Pseudomonadota > Alphaproteobacteria > Rhizobiales > Aestuariivirgaceae > Aestuariivirga. Next base: position 27,111 of record CAXTKH010000023.1, read on the forward strand.
GGCGATGATGTTTTGTGCGAAGGCCGATCCGCTTGTGCCGTCGATTTCTTCGTTTTCGAATAACAAGGAACCGCCAAGTGCGGAGCCTTCATCAGCGAGGATGACCCGTGCGCCTAAACGTGCTGCTGTTCTTGCGGCCATGAGGCCAGATGGGCCAGAGCCGATGACGAGGAGGTCACAATGCGCATATGATTTTTCGTAGGTGTCGGGGTCCGCTTCTTTTGACGCGGTGCCGAGGCCTGCGGCTTTGCGGATCAATGGCTCGTAGATTTTTTCCCAGAAGCTTTTGGGCCACATGAAGGTTTTATAATAGAAGCCTGCGACGAAGATTGATGAGGCCAATGAATTGATGGCGAGAAAATCATTTTCCAATGAAGGCCAGCGGTTTTGGCTTTGGGCTGTCAGCCCGTCATAAAGTTCGACCATAGTGGCGCGGGTGTTGGCTTCGCGGCGAGCCCCCTCGCGGAGTTCAACAAGTGCGTTGGGTTCTGATGCGCCAGCCGAAATCACGCCGCGCGGGCGGTGATATTTGAAGGAGCGGCCCATGAGATGCACACCGTTGGCAATCAGCGCAGACGCGAGTGTATCGCCTTGGTGACCTGTGAATGACTTGCTATCAAATTTGAAATTCAGATTTGTCGAGCGGTCGATGAGGCCGCCATTTGCGATGCGAAAGCCGCTCATGATTTCGTCTTCATGGTTTTGGCTGCAATGGCGCTGTGGACTTGATGCGTGTCAGTGTTACGCTTTACCACGAGCCAAGCGCGGCAGCCGCCGGAGTGCTGCACATACTCGGTGTAATTGCCGCGCGGATTGTCACGCAAGTAAACATAATCCATCCACGCGTCCATTGATGATGGCTCAAGACTGGTGGGGCGCGTGACTGTGGCATCGCCCAAGAATGTGAATTCTTCGACGGGGCGGGTTCCGCAATGGGGGCAAGGTATCAGCATGAGGTTTTCATCAATGCAAATTGGGCGTTGCGCCCTGCCCTTTTTCGTCAATTGTGTAACCGCGGCGGAAGCGATCCAGGCGGTAAGCGGTGGCCACTTTGTGGGGTTCGTCTTTGGCGATTAAATGCGCGTAGCAAAAGCCAGATGCAGGGGTAGCTTTAAAGCCGCCGTAACACCAGCCTGCATTCAAATATAATCCGTGTACTGATGTTTTATCAATGATCGGTGAACCATCCATCGACATATCCATGACGCCGCCCCATGAGCGCAGTGTGCGGACGCGCGATATGGCGGGGATCATGGCAACACCGGCTTCGACGACGTGTTCAACCATTGGCAAGTTTCCGCGACGGGCATAAGAATTATAGCCATCAAGATCGCCACCGAACACAAGGCCGCCTTTGTCTGACTGGGAGACATAGAAATGACCAGCACCGAAAGTGACGACGCCATCGATGAATGGTTTCAGTCCTTCTGATACGAAGGCTTGTAATACATGACTTTCAATCGGGAGTTTGAGGCCTGCCATGCGTGCCACTTCGGAAGCGTGGCCAGCAGCGCACATGGCGAGCTTTTTACATTTGATTGCGCCGCGAGACGTTTGCACGCCGACGACTTTGCCATTTTCAATATCAATGCCTTGCACTTCGCAGTTTTGGATTACGTCGACGCCGCGCATATCCGCACCACGCGCATAACCCCAGGCTACGGCATCGTGGCGCACAGTGCCGCCACGGCGTTGCAGCAGGCCGCCCTTGATGGGAAAACGCGGATTTTCGAAATCAAAGTAAGGATACAATTCGCGCACGGCGTGTGCGTCAAGAAGTTCGGCATCCACGCCATCAATACGCATGCCGTTGCCGCGCCTTGCGAAGGCGTCACGCTGGGCATCAGTGTGGCATAGATTTAAAACGCCGCGTTGCGAGACCATAGCGTTGAAATTGAAATCCTGTTCCAGGCCCTCCCACAGTTTCATTGAGAGTTCGTAGAAAGGGTTATTGCCGGGCAACAGATAGTTTGAACGAATGATTGTGGTATTGCGTCCGATATTGCCGGAACCCAGCCAAGATTTTTCGAGTACTGCGATATTTTTGATACCATGTTCTTTGGCGAGGTAATAAGCTGTCGCCAGACCATGACCGCCTCCACCGACGATGATGATATCATATTCGGGTTTGGGATCAGGATTGCGCCAAGCTGGCTGCCAGTTTTTGTGACCCGTGAATGCGTTTTTGACAAGGGAGAGGAGAGAGTATTTCATGTTCGTCCTCGCCCGCATTGCGGGAGAGGAAAGGGGCCTGTCGCGCAGCGATGGGATAGGTGAGGGGCTCGCTGTCCCTCATCTACCCCATTTCTCCGAAATGGGGCCCCCTCTTCTCCCGTTTCACGGGAGAAGACGATATATGCAAGGCTTCTTTCCATCAACAATCCAGTGTCGTATCACGTTCCCATTGCGTGAGGTGCCGTGCGTATTGGTTCCACTCATTGTGTTTCAGTTTAAGATAACCCGCCGAAAGCTCTTCGCCCAATGCGGCACAAAGTAGCTTGTTCTTTTCGAAGTTACGAAGCGCATCAAGCAAGTTCAGCGGAAGTTTTTTCAAATCTTTCACGGTGTGGCTTTGGGTGTACATGTCGATGTCGAGGCGCTTGCCGGGATTGGTTTTGCGTTCGATCCCGTCCATGCCAGCGGCCAGAATTCCAGCGAGCATCAGATATGGGTTGGCAGAGCAATCGGGCAAGCGGAATTCGCAACGCCCAGCATCAGGAATGCGCACCATGTGAGTGCGGTTGTTGCCGCCGAAGCTGACAGTGTTTGGCGACCATGTTGCGCCTGAAATTGTTCTAGGTGCGTTGATGCGCTTATATGAGTTTACCGTTGGGTTGGTAATGGCCACCAGTGAATCAGCGTGTTCAATCAAACCACCGATGAAATTATAGGCCAGTGATGAAAGACCCATTTCATCGGTTGCGTTTTCGAACAGGTTCTTCTTGCCGGCTTTATCCCATACGGAAAGATGGGCGTGGCAACCGTTGCCGGAAAGATTGATAAATGGTTTGGGCATAAAGGTGGCGCGCATGCCGTGTTTTTCAGCGATGGCTTTGACCATGAACTTGAAGAACGCGAGTTGATCAGCGGTAGTGAGCGCGTCGCTGAAGTTCCAATTGATTTCAAATTGGCCGTTGGCATCTTCATGATCGTTTTGATAGGGGCCCCAACCGAGCTTGGTCATGATATCGCAAATCTCGGTGATTACATCAAGCCTGCGCATGATGGCGGATTGATCGTAGCAAGGTTTTTCCTGGTGATCTTTATCGTCGGAAGGAGCAGAGCCATCCGCATTGATCAAGTGGAATTCAGGTTCGCAGCCCGCCATGAGTTTCATATTTTGTTTGGCAGCGCGTTCCATGCCGCGCTTGAGGGCGAGGCGCGGCGCTTGTTCCAACGGTTTGCCGCTCATATGCGGGTCGCCCGCCATCCAAGCGATTTCAGGTTTCCATGGCAGTTGAATTAGAGTGCTGGTGTCGGGGTAGACGAGAACATCAGGATGAGCTGGGGTTTGATCGAGCCATGTGGCAAAACCTGCAAAGCCAGCGCCTGCTTTCTGCATTTTGTTGCCAGCTTCGGCTGGCACAAGTTTGGCGCGTTGGGTGCCGAACAAATCTGTGTAGTTGAACAGGAAGTATTTTACTTTGTTCTTTTTGGCGTATTGAACCAGGTCTAGTGCCATCGCTTTAGTCTCCTCAGTGCCAACTATTTTGTCAGCTTGTTCCTTAATTCACCAAACCTAATTACGTCACCCCAGCGAAGGCTAGGGTCTAGCTTCACTTCAAAGTCGGTGCTTGTAAAATAGCTGGATGCCAGCCTTCGCTGGCATGACGGTTGTGGGGTAGTGTTTTGTGAAAAACTCAAAATCTCACCTTCCCCGGAATCCAATCCGTACCCGCGAGTGGCACTTGCGCCATGGCGGCGGCTTCGATTGTGAGTGCGCAGAGATCTTCTGGTTCAAGATTATGCACGTGGGATTTGCCGTTGGCTCTTGCGATGGTTTGGGCTTCGAGGGTTAGCACCTTCAGATAATTGTAAAGGCGACGGCCAGCTTTCACGGGATCAAGACGTTTAGATAGTTCAGGATCTTGCGTGGTGATGCCTGCGGGATCGCGGCCTTCGTGCCAATCATCATAAGCGCCTGCTGTTGTGCCAAGTGCGTTGTATTCGGCCTCGTAATGCGGATCATTATCACCTAGTGCAACAAGTGCTGCTGTGCCGATGGCTACGGCATCAGCACCGAGTGCCAAGGCTTTGGCCACATCTGCGCCATTGCGAATGCCGCCTGATACAATCAGCTGCACTTTGCGGTGCATGTTCAATTCTTGAAGCGCGCGAACGGCTGGGCGGATGCAAGCGAGTGTGGGTTGGCCTACATGTTCGATAAAAACTTCTTGCGTGGCTGCTGTGCCGCCTTGCATGCCGTCTACAACCACAACATCAGCACCAGCTTTCACAGCGAGTGCAACATCGTAGTAAGGGCGTGCGCCACCAATTTTGACATAGATAGGTTTTTCCCAATTGGTGATTTCGCGGAGTTCCTGGATTTTGATTTCAAGATCATCAGGACCTGTCCAATCAGGGTGACGGCAGGCGGAGCGTTGATCAATGCCTTTTGGCAAGCAGCGCATGGCAGCTACACGATCGGAAATTTTTTGGCCAAGCAGCATGCCGCCACCGCCGGGTTTTGCACCTTGGCCAATGACCACTTCGATGGCGTCAGCCTTGCGCAGATCATCAGGGTTCATGCCGTAGCGTGAGGGCAGATATTGATAGACCAGATGTTTGGATTGGCCACGTTCTTCAGGCGTCATGCCTCCATCGCCGGTGGTGGTGGATGTGCCAGCAGCAGATGCGCCACGGCCCAAAGCTTCCTTGGCGTTGGCAGAGAGCGAACCGAAGCTCATGCCTGCAATAGTGATTGGAATTTTAAGGTGGATTGGTTTTTTGGCGAAGCGTGTTCCTAACACCACATCGGTTCCGCATTTTTCGCGGTAGCCTTCGAGTGGATAACGCGAGATCGATGCGCCCAGGAATAGCAGATCATCAAAGTGGGGCAGTTTGCGTTTGGCACCTGCGCCACGGATATCATAAATGCCAGTTGATGCGGCGCGGCGGATTTCGGCCAATGTGGTGTCATCAAAGGTTGCCGATTTGCGCGGCGGGGTGCGAGGTGTGCTTTCCATCTTATCCTCAGTATGCGTCTGCGTGATCAACGCTGAAATTGTAAAGTTTGCGGGCTGAGCCATAGCGTTTGAATTCGGATGGCTTTTCTTTGCGTTTGGCGGCTTTGAGCAGGCGCTCTAAATCTGCCAAATGTTCGGCGCGCATTTCCTTTTCGATACAGTCGGCACCAAGCGATGCGACTTTGCCTTTCACATAAAGGCGGGCTTCATAAATTGAATCGCCCAGCGCATCGCCAGCATCGCCGCAGACGACGAGGTTTCCACGTTGGCCCATGAAGGCGGACATGTGACCTACGCTTCCGCCCACCACAATATCAATGCCTTTCATTGAAATGCCGCAGCGCGATGATGCATCGCCGTCAATAATCAAAAGGCCGCCATTGCCTGTGGCACCTGCGGATTCAGAGGAGTTGCCTTTAACCCACACCAGGCCCGACATCATATTTTCAGCTGTGCCAACGCCTGCATGGCCGTGAATGGTGATTTCGGATTCCTTGTTCATGCCACCGCAATAAAAACCGACATGGCCCTTAATGTCGATTTGCAATGGGCCATCAAGGCCAACGGCGATTGAATGTTGCCCCATCGGATTGGTGACCACCCAATGTTTTTCATTGGTGTTTTTTGGAAGGGATTGCAGCTTTGAATTGATGCCGCGAATGCCTTCTTTTTTAAGATCGAGTTCGTTCATGCGTTTCCGCCCCAGCTGTAAACTTTTGATGGTTCTGGTTCCCAGATTTTTGCTTTGTCGGCGCCTGGCAAATGAGCGATGGCGCGGTATTCTGTGGCCATGGCGACCCAGTCATCGGTTTCGGCCATAACGGCGTGTTTGCAGGCGATAGGGTCACGCACCACGGCAAAGCCATCACCAGTGCCCACCAGAAATGTGAAGAAGCCGTCCAAATCAGTGAGGCTGGATTCTAAGGCTTGTTTCAGTGTCGAACCAGTGCGCAGTTTGTGGGTCATATATGCAGCGGCGACTTCTGTATCGTTTTCGGTTTGGAATTCCATGCCTTCCTTACGCAAGTTTTCGCGCAGGCGATTATGGTTTGAAAGTGAACCGTTGTGCACGAGGCAGAGGTCGGCACCAGTGGCGAAAGGGTGCGAACCTGCAGTTGTTACAGCGCTCTCAGTGGCCATACGAGTGTGGCCGATGATGTGGGTGCCTGAGGCACTATCAAGGTGGAATTTTTCATAGACGTTGGCGGGAAGGCCGGTTTCTTTAAAAATTTCGATGGAGTGGCCTGAACCAACAACGCGGACTGCGGCATGGTGTTCTTTCAACCAGTTTACAGCGGCGGCTTCTTTGGCGGTGGTGACCAAGATGAAGTGGTTGCCGATTTGTTGGCCTGTGGATTTGGCTTTCAAGGCTTTGTTAAGGCCTGTGACCAGGTTTTTCCACTTATAGCTTGCATCATCATGCGCCAGTGAAAATTTGGTCTCGGATTTTTTGCTGGGGTTGCGGTAAATGGCAACGCCTGCAGAATCTGGCCCGCGATTGGTCATTTCAATCAGCATGGGCTTGAACATTTTGCCAAGCTTGGACTTCAACTTTGGGTTTTTAAGATATAATCCGACAATACCGCACATGGTGGCACCTCTTTGTTGTTTGCAGCGTAGCAGCGGCTTTTGCAGAATTCAACTGGCAGGAACATTTTTTTCACAAGAGGAATGGTCATTCTTCGCGGCGATAGCTGATGATGGATAGATAGCGCGCGGGAAGTTTGCGCATTTCTTCGGGGCCGTGCGGGGCTTCGGCATCAAAAAATAGGGCATCTCCAGGGTGCATGTCGTAGGTTTTCTCGCCATGGCGATAAACAACGTTACCTTCCAGCATATAGAGAAATTCCATACCGGGATGTTGGAAAGACGGGAAGACATCGGTCTCGGCAGTGAGTGTGATGATGTAAGGTTCGACCATGACCGGGCCGTGGGTGGAATGGCCTAGCAGCTGATATTGATGACCTGCCCTGGTTCCGCGACGTTCGATGGTTAGGCCTTGGCCGGATTTTACGAAAGTGGCATCGCGGATTTCTTCATAGGTTTTGAAGAAGGCTGTGAAGGGGACTTGAAGCGTTTTGCTCAGGGCCTGCAAAGACGAAAGCGATGGCGATGTGGCACCGTTTTCGATTTTGGATAACATGCCAGCAGACATATCAGCTGCTTTAGCCAGTTCTGAAATTGTCAGGCCAAGCTTTTCGCGGTAACGTTTAACTTCGCGACCGATGGCTTCTTCGAGAAAACGCGCTTCGTTGTTTGCATTGCGGTGTGGATTTTGGAATTTTGGCTTTGTCTTATCTGCCATCGCTGCGCTTCCCCAATCAGGCTTATGTTTCCTGTTGGTAGATAAAGTTGCATTTTGGTGGCCACATGACAAGAGAATGCAACTAATTTTGTAAATACCCCAATTGTATTGTTGACAACGTTGTCAACTCTTGATTTAAACATTCCTAATGACAACGTTGTCACTGACAAGGTTGCGTGTCTGGGAGGACAAAAAATGGTAACCTTGCGGCAGGTGGCTGAACGCGCTGGCGTTTCAATCAAAACCGTATCACGCATTGTAAACGGCGACCCAGCTGTTAACGTGAAAACCCGGATTGCCGTTCAGCAGCATCTTCAAGCGCTCAATTATGTTCCCAATCATGCAGCGCGCATGATGCGCGGTGGTGATTCATCTGTGTACGGATTTATGACGGATGCAGTTGCGACAACGCCGTATTCAGTTGATCTGGTTCGCGGGGCGCAGGCTGCATTAAAGCAGATGAACAAGACGCTTCTGATTGCCAACACAGACGGGGACCCTGCCATTGAGCAAAAATATTGGCAGATGTTTCGTGCGCACCGGGTAGACGGAGTTGTCTACGCTGCGATGTATCACCGAGCCCATGCAGTGGGTGAGCCTGATTTTAAAGGTTCGATTGTTTTAGCGAATTGTTTTGCAAGCGCTGCTGATCATCCTTCGGTCATTCCAGACGATGAAGCAGGCGGCTATGCGCAAGCAGAATATTTGTTGAAGCGTGGTCATCGACGCATCGGCCTCATAACTCTGATTGCCAATATTGAGGCAACTCGCTTGCGCGGAATCGGCGTGCGCCGAGCCCACCAAGATGCGGGGGTGCAGTTTGATCAAAACCTTGATCAATTTGGCATTGAAGGCACTGTGGCCCATGAAACGATGGTTGCTTTTGAAAAAACGATTGAGATGCTGAAACGCGCGGACCGACCGACTGCAATTATTTGTGGTAACGATACGGTGGCAACGCAGGTCTATTATGCCGCTGGTCATCTTGGTTTGAAAATACCTCAGGATGTTTCGATCATCGGATTTGATGATCAAAAGTTGATTTCCGAAAATTTGCGCCCGAAACTTACGACCGTAGCTCTGCCTTATTTTGATATCGGGCGGATTGCGGTTGAGACTATTCGCGATGCGAAAGAACACGACAAGAGCTGGGCTCCAAAAATATTGGTTCCCTGCCCTGTCGTCGAAAGAGAATCCTGCCGCGTGATCTCCTGATCATGCAGACGGAGACAAAACTGGCGGGATAACCCGTCAGCCTGAAGTGTAGTTAGAAATGGGAGTTAACAACATGAAGATGACAAGGCGTGCCGTTTTAGGCGGCGCTGTGTTGGCCACAACCGGCCTCACCAATGTAACGCTGGCTATTGCTGCTGACCCAATAAAGGTTTGGCACCATGGCGGACGCGGCGATGGCGAACGTGGCCGCATGGAACAACTCGTGAAGGATTGGAACGCTGCCAACCCAACAACACCTGCCGTTCTCGAAATTCAGCCTGAGGGCGCTTATAATGAGCAAGTTCAAGCCGCAGCTGCTTCTGGCGGTTTGCCTGATCTGCTCGACTTCGACGGCCCGAACTATGCCAACTATGTTTGGTCTGGTTATCTGCAACCATTGAATGGTTTGGTATCTGATGCCGTTGTTGCCGATGTGATCCCATCTTTGATCGCTCAAGGCACTTATGCACCAGACGGCAAGCTTTATTCACTCGGTATGGGCGATTCTGGTTTGGCAATCTGGGGACGCAAATCCTTGCTTGAAAAAGCAGGCGTGCGCCTTCCAAAGGGCGTTGATGATGCTTGGACAATGGCAGAATTTGAAGATGCTTTGGCCAAGTTGCAAAAAGTTGAAGGCATTAAATACGCGCTCGATATCAAGGCAAACTATGGTCAAGGCGAGTGGTATACTTATGGCTTCTCACCCATCGTGCAATCTTTCGGTGGCGATCTGATTGACCGCACAACCTGGAAGGCTGAAGGCGCTATCAACGGGCCAAAAGCTGTTGAAGCGATGACGCATTTTGCTGGCTGGGTTAAAGCTGGTTATGTTGCGCCGAAATCTGAAGGTGATGACAGCTTCTATGGTAAAAAGATTTCAGCGCTTTCATTTGTTGGCCATTGGATGTGGCCTGCTCATTCCAAAGCACTGGGCGATGATCTGGTATTGTTGCCAATGCCAAATTGGGGTGGCAAGCACGTGACCGGAAACGGCGGCTGGTGCTGGGGTATTACCAAGAGCGCAAAAGATCCAGCGGCAACTGGCAAATTACTTGAGTTTTTCATGAGCACAAAAAATGTTGGCGACATGATGCAAGCGATGGGCGGTGTTCCAGGTGTTAAGTCTGCGGCTGCTAATGTTGATCTTTACAAAAAGGGCGGTCCGCTCAGCTTGTATCTGGATCAGCTTGGTTCAGGCATGGGCTATCCACGCCCTGCACATCCTGCTTATCCAACAATCACTGGCGCATTTGCCAAGGCTGTTGCTGATATTATCGATGGCAAGGATGTGAAGGCCTCGCTTGATGTTGCTGCAAAGGCAATTGATCAGAACGTTGCTGATAACAAGGGCTATCCTCCCTTCAGCAAAGTCTAATAATATTTGGCGCGGGGTTTAGAAGCCTCGCGCTTTTTCTTTTTGAGGTTTTTAAATGTCACTGATGAGACGCGATCAATGGACGGCTTGGGCGATGTTAGCGCCAGCCTTGGGCATGATTGCGCTTTTTATATTGGTGCCGTTTCTATTGTCTGTGGTTTTATCGTTCACAGATCAGCGGCTTGTGGCGAACGCCAATGTATCGACTGAATTTATTGGTTTTCGGAACTATGTGCGCCTTGCTGAAGCGGGCGATTTTCTGAATGCGTTTTTCCGCACGGCCACTTTTACAATTCTGGTCGTGCCGCTGCAATGTGCCATGGGGTTAGGTGCGGCGCTATTGATCAATTCGAAATTGCCGATGCGCAATTTGTTTCGCGGTATTTATTTTTTACCAACCGTAATTTCGATGGTTGTGGTGTCTTGCATCTGGTCGTCGCTTTATCAAAACGAAGGGTTCTTCAATTACGCTTTGAAGGGCATTTCTCTCGGCTCAGTCAGCAATGTGCAGTGGTTGGATAATCCTTATACCGCCATGCCTGCTCTGGTTCTTCTTTCTGCTTGGCAAGGTTTTCCGTTTCAGATGGTGGTTTATCTTGCTGGACTTCAAGGCATCAGCAATGATCTTTATGAGGCCGCCCAAATTGAAGGGGCAACACGGCGGCAAGAATTTTGGCGCGTGACGATGCCGTCTCTGCGCAACACACATATTCTGGTTGTGATGACGACGACAATTTTTGCGTTCAAACTTTTCACGCAGGTGCAATTGCTCACGCAAGGCGGGCCAACGAGTGTGACTGATACGCTAGTGCGTGTGATGTATATGCAAGGGTTCCGGCAAGGCAATGTGGGTGTTGGTGCGGCAGCGGCTGTTGCGTTCTTCATCATCGTATTGGTGATCAGCATTGTTCAACGCCGCTTGGTGAAAGAGGAGCGCGCCATTCAATGACCACGCGCAATGAAAGATTTTGGCTCTTGGTTGTTGCCATTGTTGTGGTTGCAGTTGTTTTAGCGCCATTGTTTTTGATGTTTGCAACATCATTCAAAGGTGATGAACAACAAATTTTGCGCGATCTTGGCGATGCCAACGCATTCTGGGTTTGGCCTTGGTATATGTCGCTCGAAAATTACCGCGATGTTTTGAACAACACCACATTTCCGGTGTTGCGCTATATGTGGAACTCGACTGTGATCGTTGTGTCGATTGTCGTCGTTGGAATTTTTGTGAACTCGCTCGCGGCTTTTGCATTATCGCGCATGAGCTTCAAAGGGCGCGATTTTGTGATTATGCTGATTATTGCGCTGATCATTATTCCAATGGAATCCGTTGCCATTCCGTTGTTGTTGATGGTGGCGAAAGTGGGCTGGGTTGATACTTACAAGGCGCAGATAATTCCTTTTATTGCGCATCCGTTTTCGATTTTCTTGTTTTATCAATTCTTCGCGGCGATCCCAAAAGATTTAGACGAGGCCGCTTATGTCGCAGGTGCTTCACGGCTTCGCACCTATTGGAGCATCATCATGCCGTTGTCTCTACCGACGATTGCGACAGTGGCAATCTTGCAGAGTCTTGAATATTGGAATGCATATCTCTGGCCTTTGATGGTGACGCGCGGTTCTGACGCGCGGCCGGTTTCATTGGCACTCGCTCAATTTTTTGGAACGCCGCCACCCATCTGGGGTGATGTGATGGCGTTTTCTGTTCTCATGTCTCTGCCTATTTTGGTGGTGTACTTCGCGTTTCAGCGCTGGTTCATCCAATCCACAATTGGTTCAGGCATTAAAGGTTAATCGGAGTTTTTCAGTTGGTACTTTCGCTTCACGATAAATGGATTTGGGATTTTTGGTTGGCGCAGGATGGGCCGGATTGGCATATATATTTTCTGCAAGCTAACAACACATTTCCAGATCCCGAGATGCGCCACAGGAACGTGACGCAAGGCCATGCAGTTTCGCGCGACTTGGTGAATTGGAAACATTTGGGAACCTGTTTTACGCCAACCAAAGGCCCGGCCTTTGATGACTGGACGACGTGGACTGGTTCTGTGTTGAAGGATCCAGATGGCACTTGGCATTTGTTTTACACCGGAACGCCTCATGCTGAAGAAGGGCTGAAGCAGCGGATTGGTCATGCAACTTCGAAAGATATGAATTCATGGGAGCGGGTGGGTGATGGGCTTTGCCTGGATTTGATTGGACCCAACGCAAAATATTATGAAGAATACACGCCGGGCCATTGGCATGACCGGGCAATGCGTGATCCATGGGTGATCAAAAATCCGGATGGTGATGGTTGGCTGATGTATTTCACTGCACGCGTGCCGGGACGCAAGGAACCCAATGCTGGTGGTGCTGTTGGGTTTGCGACGTCTCCCGATTTGATGACATGGACTTTGCAAAAGCCAATTTATGATGACGGAGATTTTGGCCAGCTTGAGGTGCCGCAAGTATTCAAGTTTGGTGAGAAATGGTACATGACATTTTGTACGGCGGCGGAACATTGGTCGGCGGGGTACCGCTCTAGAAATCCTGAGACACCCGTTACAGGTTCACATTATTTAATTGCCGACAGCCATTTAGGGCCGTGGACTGCGCCGGCAAATAAATTTCTGGATGGGCGAAATCCCTGCAAGCGTTATGCGGGCAAGATTGTTGAAAAAGACGGCAAGCTTTTCATCATGGGCTTTCTGCAGTTTGATCTTGATCGGAATTTTATTGGCGCGGTGAGCGACCCTGTGCCACTTAATCTTGATGCTCATGGTTTGCTTTCAGTAGTTGAGGATTGAGGCCGTGGCTAGTGTTCAGCTGACAGATGTGCGGAAAAGTTTTGGGACCACTGAAATCATCAAAGGGGTGAGCCTTGAAATTGCGCATGGAGAGTTCGTGGTTTTCGTTGGGCCTTCGGGCTGTGGCAAATCCACGTTACTGCGTTTGATTGCGGGGCTGGAAGAAATTACGTCTGGCAAGATTTCAATTGCTGACCGTGTGGTGAATGACTTGCAGCCAAAGGATCGCAGCATTGCGATGGTGTTTCAATCTTATGCGTTGTTTCCGCATATGACGGTTTATGACAATGTTGGATTTGGACTGAGTATTGCCGGTACGCCGAAACCTGAACTTGACGCTCGCGTACGCGAGGCGGCGCGGATTTTGAAGATGGAAGATTTGTTGGACCGCAAGCCATCGCAGCTTTCAGGTGGGCAGCGGCAGCGCGTTGCAATTGGTCGCGCCATTGTGCGCAATCCAGAAGTTTTTTTGTTTGATGAACCATTGTCTAATCTCGACGCGGCCTTACGCGTGAACACGCGGGCAGAAATTGCCAAGCTGCATCATGACCTGGGTGCAACCATGATTTATGTGACGCATGACCAGGTTGAAGCGATGACGCTGGCAGATAAGATTGTGGTTTTAGAAGCGGGTAAAGTGCGCCAAGTTGGTGCGCCGCTGGAACTTTACCACAAACCGAATAATATGTTCGTTGCCGGGTTTATTGGCTCACCCAAAATGAATTTTCTTGATGTTGAAGCGGTGGACGTTTCGGCCAAAGGTGTGGTGGTGAAATCTGCAGATTTGGCCAAGCAGCTTGTACCGGTGGTGGCTGGCGCTGTTAAGAAGGGCGACAAGTTGAAATTGGGCATTCGCCCCGAGGACATGCGCGCAGATCGCAGCGGTGAATTTAAGATTACCGGACACATCGAGTTAGTAGAGCATCTTGGACATCAAACGTTCATCGAAGCCCATACAAAATCTGGTACTGAATTCACCGGGTTGATTGATGGCGAAACGATTGTAAAATTGAAAGAGCAATTGCCGCTTTCATTCAAAGCAGTTGACTGCCATTTGTTTGGTGTTGACGGTGAGGCATTGCGCCGGTTGAAAACGCCGAAGGTGGCTGGCTAATTATTCAACAAGTATAACGCGGAAATCGTTCACGTTAGTGAGCGTTGGGCCGGTGATGACTTGAGTGTTTATGCTTTTAAAGAAGCTGTGCGCGTCATTGTTGCTGAGCGAGGCCCATGGATCGATTTTGAGTTTACGCGCTTCATTCAAACTCGTTGGCGTGATGTATGCTCCTGCCACATCACGCGCACCATCAACGCCGTCGGTATCGCCAGCGAGTGCGTGGATGCCGTCTAAGCCATTCAGCTTTATTGCGAGTGACAACAAGAATTCAACGTTGCGGCCCCCTGCTCCATTGCCTTTCACAGTCACGGTTGTTTCACCACCTGAGATGATAGCGCAAGGTGGTTTTATCGGCTGGCCGAAGCGCTTTGCTTGCATGGCAATTCCCGCCATCACAATGCCAAGCTCTCGGGCTTCGCCTTCAATTGCATCGCCCAAGATGATTGGTTCATAGCCCGATGCTTTGGCGATTGCCGCTGCGGCTTCTAAAGATTTTTGTGGCGAAGCGATGCAGATGGCTGTGGTGTTTGCTAATTTGGGATCATTCAGTTTTGGCGTTTCGTCTTGAGCTACGGCCAAATGTGCGGTGACTGATACCGGCACGTCGATTCCATATTTGGCTATTATGGCGCGAGCTTCTGCGAAACTTGTGGGGTCAGCAACAGTGGGGCCTGATGCGACTGCGGCTAAGTCATCACCAGGCACATCGGAAATCACTAATGTGACGACGTGTGCTGGATAAGCCGCAGCGGCAAGTCTTCCGCCTTTGATGGCCGAGAGGTGTTTGCGCACGCAGTTCATTTCACTAATTGGCGCACCTGATTTCAGAAGTGCTTTGTTGACTGCGCGTTTATCTTCAACGCTAATGCCACTTGCGGGCAGGCTGAGCAGCGCCGAGCCACCACCAGATATGAGCGCCACAACCAAATCATCTTTGCTCAATCCATTGAGCATTTTTAACATGCGGGCAGCGGCAAGAGTTCCCGCATTATCGGGAACCGGGTGGGCGGCTTCGACGATTTCGATTTGCATGCATGCTGCACCATGGCCATAGCGGGTGACCACTAGACCTTCGAGCGGGGCATTCCAGTTTTTCTCAAACACTTGGGCCATGGCCGCCGAGGCTTTGCCTGCACCCACGACAATTGTGCGGCCGGTTGGAGGTGCTGGCATGTTGGCGGGAATGCAGTTTGACGGCATTGCTGTTTTGACGGCGGCATCAAACATGGCGCGCATCAGCTGGATTTGTTTTTCGGAATTTTGCATTCTGGCACTGTACTTGATTAAAGATTTTTGACAATGAGGGGCATGACCCAATCACTCGCGATTTTAGAAAAGCTGATTTCATTTCCCACTGTCAGTAACGATAGTAATCTGGCGTTGACTGATTATGTGCAGCAGCTCCTAAAAGAATTGGGGATTCAATCCTCCATTATTTACAACGAAGAGAAAACCAAAGCGAATTTGTGGGCTACGATTGGGCCAGCGGACATAGGTGGCGTGGCGCTATCAGCACACACGGATGTGGTGCCTGTGGTGGGGCAGAATTGGAGTTCGGATCCGTTTGAGATGGCGCGGCACGGTGGTAATCTTTACGGGCGTGGAACAGCTGATATGAAAGGCTTTATCGCGAGTTGTCTGGCGATGGCTGCGCGGGTTGACCCATCCAAATTAAAGACGCCAATTCATTTTGCATTCTCTTATGATGAAGAAATTGGCTGTATTGGTGTGCGGCGCTTGCTGGATATGTTGAAGACACTTCCGTTCCGTCCACGCTTTTGCATTGTGGGGGAGCCCACCATGTTGCAGGTGGTGACAGCGCATAAAGGAAAGCTAGGATTTCGCGTCACAGCGCACGGGCTTGAAGCGCATTCAAGCTTGGCGCCAATCGGCGTGAATGCGATTTATATGGCCTGCGATTTGATTGCGGAAGTTCGCCGCATTCAAGGTGATCTTGCAGCACATGGCGCGCGCGATGGCGATTATGAAGTTGCTTACACCACGCTGCATGTGGGCAAGATGGCAGGCGGGGTTGCGATGAACATTGTGCCTAATGATGCTAGCTTTGACTTTGAAATTCGCTATCTGCCGCAGGATGATCAACACGCCATTGTTGCACGGATTAAAAAGGCCGCAGAGGATGTGGCTGGGCGTTACACGCATGTTTTTGCTGATGCGAGGTTTGCGTTTGCGGATTTGCAGGGTTATCCGGCGCTTGATACGCCAGTGGACAGTGAAGTCGTCAATTTTGTCCGTGCACTGACGGGTGGCAATTCAACTGGCAAAATTACATTCGGCACTGAAGGCGGGTTATTTCAGAAGGAGCTTGGCATTCCGGCTGTGGTATGCGGGCCAGGTAATATCGCTGTAGCGCACAAACCTGATGAATATGTTTCGGAAGAGCAGATGGCGCTCTGCGATGCGATGCTGGATAAATTGGTGGAGCGTCTGTCGAGTTAACCAGTAGCACAGTATCAACAAGTATAGACCTTAGCGCTTTGGACTTTTCTGCGAAAAGTCAAAACGCATTAAGGATCGCCTGGGACGCCGTAACTTGGTGCTTGCGTGGGGTCCAGCGCTCGTTGGAGGTAAGCTCCCATTTGTGGCTTGTAGTCATCCCAAAGTTTTCGCAGCTTTTCAATTGGGCCGTTGTCTTCCCAATCCACACGCAAATTCACCAATGGAAAATCTTGCTCATGATAGACGATGAGACAAGCAGAATGAACCGGGCCTTCTTCACCACCGGATACCAAGCCTGCTTCCAACGCCCGCAATAATCGCTCAGCCAAATGTTGATCCGCATTTGCGGCAAAAGCATCTGTCATCACATTTGGCACCGCAGCTGACTTCAATAAATTGCCCGCTGCCACACAATTTTTTTGTTCGCTTACAGCATGGGTTCCAAGGATCTGATCGCCCGAATATGAAGCAGAATTTCCGAATTGATCGACAGCTGTAAGTTGGCGGAAATTTACGTTTTTGCGATTGCGCGTTACGGCCATGATGGCTTCGCCGGCGCTTAATCCATCTTGCATATAGTCCAGCAGTAACGGGCCTAACCTCGGATCAGTCACGTTCTGAGTTGACACTGCGCCAACGCCAGAGCGGGCATGTGGGCAGCGCGCGCCCACCGCAATTGATGACGTTGTTATGGCCACACCGAAGGCCCCGGATTTGGCACAGCGGCCTGCGATAGAAAATGTCATTTCGGATCAGGTATCACGGCGGTGACTTCAATTTCAACAAGCCATTCAGGCCGCGCCAAAGCTGTGATCACCAAGCCAGTTGAAACTGGAAATACCCCCTTCAACCACTTGCCCATTTCGCGGTAAACATCTTGGCGGTAACGAACGTCAGTCAAATAAACCACAATGCGGCAGATGTGATCCATGTGGCCACCTGATTCTTCCATCAGCATTTTAATATTGGCCATGGTCTTTGCAGTCTGCGCTGTTGCGTCACCAACATGCAAGCTTTCGCGCGTGTCTAAATCCTGAGCCACTTGGCCACGCACAAACACCATCGTACCGCGCGCGACGACAGCTTGGCACAGGTCGTTGTCGAGCTTTTGTTCGGGGTAAGTGTCCTTCGTATTGAAGGGGCGGATGCGGGTGTGGGATGTCATGATTTATTGCGCTGCCTTTTTATTTTCGCTCCAGATGCGGTCTGACATTCCGCCTGCTTTTTGGGCGAAGGTCAAGGCTTGGTTCCAATCGAAGTTGCGGTAGACTGCCGCCGATTGGGCGAAAGGTGCAGACTGCGCGAAAAGCTGGAAGGTGAGGCGGTGGCCTGCGTAATCGGAGTTTAACAAATCGCGTGCGAGGGCCAATAGTTTGCGTCTGTCTTCGGCCAGCCACTGATCATTGATGGTGTAGTATTTATCCATCCACTTCTTGGTTTCGGGGTGATCGAACACCGCTGAATCTGGTGTTACACAAATCTGTCCGCCGCAAAGTTCGCGGGCGATGTGCATCATTTTTGGAAGGTTGTTCAGCGCATGGACGCGGCCCGTCATCAGCAAGGATTGGTTGGGCATCAGCAAGCCATTCGGGCTTTTCTCAGCGGTGTATATCGAAGCGGTGAGATGAGCGTTGATACCTTCGCGCCAAACAGCGAGCTCGGATAATTTTTCTTGAACGGCTTGTTGTTTGTCGAGACCCGTTTGTTTGGCGTTCCACATGGCCGCGCCGATGATGAGATCAGCATAGGAAAGCGTGCGCTGAACAAATGGGAACGCGGAATAGCGGTGCAGAGTCTGGCGGATAAAGGCGGCGGCTTTGGTGTGTTGATAAAACAACACATCTTCCCACGGGATGAGCACGTTATCCAGAATCATGATGGTATCGACTTCGTCGAACTTGTTGGACAACGGATAGTCTCGCGCCGAAGCACGGTTCGTAAATCCCGTGCGGCAGATGTGTTTGACCCCTGGTGCATTCATGTGCACGATGCAGCCAAGCGCATAGCTTGAAAGTTTACTGTCGCCCCAATTGGCTATAGTTGGTTTTAGAAAGGCTTGATTTGCATAAGCTGCAGCGGTTTCATATTTAGCGCCGCGAATGATGATGCCTGCGTCAGTTTCCTTGACCACATGCACAAGCATATCCGGGTCTTGGTCTTGTGGTGGTTTGGAGCGATCACCTTTTGGATCAGTATTTGCTGACACATGAAATGGATCATCATGCAGCGCTTTCACGATGTGGCGTTCGATGTTGGCAGCAAAGCGTGGATCGATTTCGTTGAGAATATCTTTGCCATCCCACAGTGACCACATTTCGCCAATGGTCTCATCGCCCATGCGGGTGACGACCCCGCCGATATCCTTCATCACCGTATCAACCGCGTTGCGCTTATCATGCCAATCTTGCTGAACGCGTGGCAGTTTGTTGCCGATGGCAAAGCGTTCGCCGTCATCCTCATAGGTCATCACATTTTGCAGCGCCTCTTCATGCTGCATATCATAGATGCGGGCGCGGATATGGACAGCGGGTTTAAACAGTGGATGGCGGGTTACATCTTTCACACGCTCGCCGTTGATCCAGACTTCGCGGTCATCTCTGATTGACTCGCGGTATTGTTCGCCCGTTCTAATCATTGCTGTTCCTTATATCTTTATCATTCGGCCATATTGTCGGTTGGAATAAACCATTGGTTCAGTGTTGCCACGCAAGGCCGAAATGACCCGGCCCAAAAAAATGCGGTGGGTTCCTGCATCATGGAAGCTATCCAGCTCACATTCAAAACTCGCCGTTGCATCGAGCAGCACTGGCAATCCTAGTGCTGCGCCTTCACTCCAAGCGTGTCGGTCAAAATCATAGCCCTCGCCTTGTGGAGCGCGGCCGGCAAACACCTGTGCGATATCTTGGCTTTGCCCATTCAAAATATTTACCGCAAAGCGATGGTTTTTGATGATAGCTGCCACAACAAGGTTTTTACCATTGATGCAAGCGAGCAGCAATGGCGGCTCGGCGGAAACAGATGTTACAGCGCTAACCGTCAAACCGAATTTTCCGGCAATGCCATCCGTTGTCACGATGCTGACGCCATTGGCCAAGGCTGCCATGGCATCGACGAAGCGTTCTTTGGATTCGGAAGGAATTGAGGGCGGGCGAATTTGCATATTCATAATGCTTTACATGGCATAGATTTGATCTTAGAAAAAATAGATAATAGCTCAGTTTTGAATAGTATTAAACTATGATAAAGTTTACATTGAGACAATTGGAATATGCTGTGCAGATTGCTGACATTGGATCAGTTGCGGGTGCGGCTGAGGCACTTCATGTAGCACAGCCCTCGGTTTCTGCTGCGCTGAAAAAGCTGGAAGACATAGTGGGGTTGCAGATCTTCATCCGCCAACATGCACAAGGTTTAAAGCCGACGGTTCGCGGCAAAATATTTCTTGCCGACGCGCGCCGATTATTATCTCAAAGCGAAGATCTGGCCCGCCAGTCAGACGCCGAAACTGGGCCCTTGAAAGGGCAATTGCACGTTGGAAGCTTTGTTACTTTAGCCCCAACATATGCGCCTATTCTTATAAGTAATTTCAATGCTTTATATCCAGATGTTAAGATCGTATTTGAGGAAGGTGTGCAGTCTGAATTGCTGGGCGGGTTGAGAAACGGGCAGCATGATGTGGCGTTAATCTATGATGTTGATTTGCCTGCGGATATTGCTGCAACAACTGTGGCGTCGGTTAAACCATATGTGCTTTTACCTGCGTCGCACAAACTTACGAAGTCCAAAAAAATAGCACTATCAAGTTTGGCAAATGACAAACTCATATTGCTGGATATTCAGCCGAGTCGGACATATTTTCTCCGCTTGTTGGAGGCACAAGGTGTAAAACCAATCATCGGATTTTCTTCTGCTTCGCTCGAACTTGTGAGGGGGATGGTGGCGCGCGGTTTGGGATATTCGCTGTTAGTTACGCGACCTTCGGGAGATCAGTCTTATGACGGGGAAAAACTTTGTATTTGCGAAATTGCAGGGCCTGCTGAACGCGGGATTATTGCTGTCGCGCATTTGAAAAATGTGCGGCGGACCCGGGTGGCGGAAGTGTTTGAAAAATTCTGTGTTGATTATTTCAAGACTGTGCAAAAATAGAACCTGAAGAAATCACGGAAAACATATCATGCGCGCTGATGTTCCACCTACAATTTACCTTGCAGACTATAAAGTCACTCCGTTCAAGATTGAAAGCGTTGCGCTCAAGTTTGAACTTGCTCCCAATTCTACGCGGGTAACTTCCGACATCAAGTTGAGGCGCAATCTGCAGTCGCTGGAGAAAAATGCACCGCTGGTCTTTGATGGGGAAAAGCTGAAGTTGATCAGTGTGGAAGTTGACGGCCAGTTGTTGGCGTCGAACCAGTTCGCAGTGGATGCGGTGAGTTTGACCATCGCCAACCTGCCCAAGGGAGAGTTCAATCTATCAATTGTTACGGAGTGCGATCCAAAAGGCAACACTGCTTTGACGGGGCTCTATATGTCGAACGGCATGTACTGCACTCAGTGCGAGGCGCAAGGTTTTAGGCGCATCACTTATTTTTATGATCGCCCCGATGTGATGACCGTTTTCCGAGTGCGTATTGAAGGGCCATCATCGCTGC
>CAXTKH010000024.1:0-47196 GCA_964244815.1 uncultured Aestuariivirga sp.
TTTGAGGTCAGAAAGTGAACAAATGTGTCCAACCTTTGACCCTAGGTTGGACAAACTCGGAGAAAAATAGTTGCAAAACAGTAAGTTAAAAATTGAATGGTGAGCCCAGCGGGATTCGAACCCACGACCCTCTGATTAAAA
The DNA here is from genome assembly GCA_964244815.1 of uncultured Aestuariivirga sp. Taxonomy (GTDB): domain Bacteria; phylum Pseudomonadota; class Alphaproteobacteria; order Rhizobiales; family Aestuariivirgaceae; genus Aestuariivirga. The sequence goes on from CAXTKH010000024.1 coordinate 142, forward strand.
GTCAGATGCTCTACCGCTGAGCTATGGGCCCACACGTCATCAGACTTGATTATGAGTCCGTGAAAGCGGGCGGAACATAGTTGCGTGTTTCGTCAGGGTCAAGGCCCGGATGCCGCTTTGTTTGTCGCATTGATAACTGGTTAACCAAATACCAAAAACCCGCCATAATTAACGAGCTAAACATCTTAAATTGCTAGTGAATCAAGCGGGTTTTTAAAATTGGGGTTGGGATGGCCGATTTAGCATTGGTAGTTTTAGCAGCTGGCATGGGCACACGGATGAAGTCCAGCCTGCCTAAAGTGCTGCATAAAATAGCTGGTCGTTCAATGCTTGGACATGTTTTGCACGCGGGCCGAGATTTGGGAGCAAGCCAAGCCGTGGTCATTCATGGGCCAGTTATGCCTGCGGTTCAAAAAGAAGCGGCATCGATTATTCCAGCTTGCCAGTTTGCGGAACAGAAAGACCGACTGGGCACGGGTCATGCCGTTTCAATGGCGAAGTCCGCTTTAGCCGAATTCAAAGGCACAGTGGTGGTGCTTTACGGCGATGTGCCGCTTATCAAAACCGCAACGCTAAAAGATTTGCTGTCAAAGCTGAATGCAAAAACCAAAATGGCAGTATTGGGTTTTGAAGCGGAAAACCCACATGGTTATGGCCGTTTCATTGGCACCAAGAACTCCATCACCGATATTCGTGAAGAACTTGATGCTTCTGCCAAAGAAAAGAAAATCAACCGCTGCAACTCGGGCATCATCGCAATTGATAATGATTTGCTATGGAAAATTGTGCCCAAGCTGTCAAACAAAAATGCCAAGGGCGAATATTATTTAACGGATTTAGTAAAGCTTGCAGTGAAGGCCAAGACCAATGTGGCCATTGCCATGTGTGATGAAATGCAAGTGGCTGGTGTTAATGATCGCACACAGCTTTCTGCTCTGGAAAGCGCGTTTCAAGCCCAGGCCCGCAACGCGGCCATGCTCGGCGGTGCTACACTGATTGATCCGTGTACTGTTTATTTTTCAGCTGATACGAAACTAGGCAAAGATGTTGTGATTGAACCTAATGTGGTATTCGGCCCTCATGTGACCATTGGCGACAATGTAGAAATTTTCGCATTCTCGCATATCGAAGGTGCAAGTGTAGGTGAGGGTTCTCGCATCGGGCCATATGCACGCTTGCGGCCTGGTGCCGAAATTGGCGCGAATGCGCATATCGGCAATTTCGTTGAAATAAAAAAAGCCAAAATTGGCATTGGTGCAAAGGCCAATCATTTGAGCTATATCGGAGATGCGGTCGTGGGGGCAGGCAGCAATATCGGTGCTGGCACGATCACTTGCAATTATGATGGCTATGAAAAACATCTGACTGAAATTGGCGAAAAAGTTTTTGTAGGTTCGAACACATCGCTCATCGCTCCGGTGAAAATCGGAGCAGGAGTTAACATCGCAGCGGGCAGTGTGATTACTGTTGATGTGCCGGAAGATGCATTGGCGATGTCGCGAGCGCCACAAGAAGTTAAAGAAGGTTGGGCCAAGCGCTACCGTGCTGTAAAAGCCGCGCGCAAGGCAGAGAACTCAAAGGCAAAGGATAAATAGATATGTGTGGCATTGTTGGCATTTTAGGCACAAAGCCTGTTGCTCTTGACATCGTCGAAGCGCTACGTCGTTTGGAATATCGCGGATATGATTCAGCAGGTGTAGCCACCATCGAGGCTGGATCAATTGAGCGCCGCCGCGCCCCAGGCAAGCTTCGCAATCTGGAAGATCGGTTGCGCGAGTCTCCGCTGAGCGGCAATAGCGGCATCGGTCACACCCGTTGGGCCACGCACGGTGTTCCAAATGAAACCAACGCACACCCGCATATTTCGGGTGATGTTGTGATTGTGCATAATGGCATCATCGAGAATTTTTATGAGCTCAAACTTGAGCTCGAAGCCAAAGGTGTTAAATTTTTAACCCAAACTGATACTGAAGTTGTGGCACATCTGTTGGCCGAGCATCGCGCCAAGGGGGTGAAGCCTGTTGAAGCTGTAAAGCAAGTGCTTGGCCGTTTGCGTGGCGCTTTTGCTTTGGCAATCATGTTCAAGAGCGAAAACGATTTGATGATCGGCGCCCGCAATGGCCCACCATTGGCCATTGGTCATGGCGATGGTCAAATGTATCTGGGTTCAGATGCGATTGCGCTTTCGCCTTTCACAAACAAGATAACTTACATCGAAGATGGCGATTGGGCTGTACTGACGCGTAACTCCTTTGAGATTTTTGACGCGAACAATAATCCTGTGAAACGTCCAATGAGTTTCAGTCAGGCTTCATCGATGATGGTTGATAAGGGCAATCACCGTCACTTCATGGCCAAGGAAATTGAAGAGCAGCCCGAAGTGGTTGGTCACACGCTTGCGGAGTATATCGATTTCTCTACTCGTACAATTCGCGTTCCAGAAAAGCTGCCATTTGATTTTGCGAAACTTGACCGGATCACCATCACAGCTTGTGGCACGGCTTATTATGCTGGTCTTGCTGCGAAATATTGGTTTGAAAAAGTTGCGCGTTTGCCGTGCGAAGTTGATGTGGCTTCGGAGTTCCGTTACCGCGAAGCCCCGCTGAGCAAGAGCGGTCTGGCCATAGTCATCTCACAGTCGGGCGAAACGGCCGATACTTTGGCATCGCTGCGATATTCGAAATCACAAGGTCAACATATCCTTGCAGTTGTGAATGTTCCTGAAAGCACAATTTCGCGCGAAGCTGAATTGGTGTTCCGCACATATGCGGGTCCTGAAATCGGCGTGGCTTCAACAAAGGCATTCACATGCCAGTTGGCGGCGCTGGCTTGTATTGCTTTGCTTGCTGGTAAACTGCGGGGCACATTAACACCTGCGCAAGAAAAAGAATATGTTGGTGCACTCATCGAAGCGCCGCGCCATATGACTGAAATACTGAAAGAAGAAAAAAACATTCAAGCCGTTGCGCATGAAATTTCAAAGGCGCGCGATGTGCTGTTTCTGGGACGCGGTATCAATTATCCGTTGGCGCTTGAGGGCGCATTAAAACTGAAGGAAATTTCATACATTCATGCCGAAGGTTATGCAGCTGGTGAATTAAAGCATGGACCAATTGCTTTGGTTGATGAAAATGTTCCGGTCATTGTTATTGCGCCGCGCGATGAACTTTATGAAAAAACCATCTCAAATATGGAAGAAGTGGCGGCGCGTGGTGGCAAAATAATTTTGATTACTGATGATCACTCTCACCAAGATAATGCTCAGAAAACTTTCAAGCATATTCGTGTGCCCGTTGCACATGCATTCATCAGTCCGCTGATCTATGCCATTCCTGTTCAACTTTTGGCTTATCATGCGGCAGTGTTTATCGGCACGGACGTTGATCAACCGCGCAACCTGGCAAAGAGTGTTACCGTAGAATGAGGTAGCCCCATAAGGGCTACCTCTTTTAAGTTCAAACAGATCTGCCATTCTTTTTACGTCCACCAAGGCTGAACAGGCCGCAAAGGCCAGCGCCTAAAAGAAATCCTGCTGGTGGAAGTGGCACTGCTGAGGGTAAATTTACTGCCGCTGTAACGTCCAGATTTCTGATCCCCCAGCCTTCATCGCCTGCGCCTTGAAAGCCTGCGTTGCCTGGTGTTGCCAAGCTTTCATAGCCAAAGTTAAAAATGTTATCGCCAGCGAGCAAGGTTACGAAACCAGAAAGAGTTACAACACCTCCACTTCCCGAGCCTGCACTGCCTCCAGTTTGTTGGAGGCCGGTCAGCAGGTTTTGAAATATCTGGTTTGTGCCGCCGCCGCCCAAATCAAATGCGGCAGTCAGAATATTTGTACCATTCAATCCAAGCAAAAAATTATCCTGAAAGAAGCCTGCGCCATCAAGCGTATTGTATCCGATCAAATCAAAAGAAATAATCGCAGTGCCACCCACGCCGCCTGCAACGTGTCGGTTGAACGACATATCTGTTTCGAGTGGGCCGGCGGGCGCCGAAATAGTAACTGCTTGGGAGGCGAGACTTGCAATTGTCATACCTCCAATGAACGCCAAACTTGGCAATAACTTAGAACTCATCCTAAACCCCTTTTTTACTAACACTGCTGAATTTTGGCGGGCCTCCATCGCCAACCTCAGCTTTCATGGGGTTGCACTAAAGACATGTTAAATAAATCGCTCCAATTGTAGCGACTAACGTAAAAGATTTTTTATGATGGTATTTTTTGCTCGATTACAATTAGAGCTAAATTAATGTGTGCGTGAACCGCGCAACTTGTAAGTTTTTTTCTTTGCATCAAAACCGGCAAAATAATCACGCACTTGGGGGTGTCTCACAGGGTCGGCCGTTTCATCGGGCAAAAGATTTTGCTCTGACACATAAGCAACATACTCAGTGTCTTCGTTTTCAGCGAGCAAATGATAAAATGGTTGATCTTTGCGCGGGCGCACTTCTTGCGGAATTGCATTCCACCATTCTTCAGTGTTGTTAAACTCAGGATCAACATCAAAAATTACGCCACGAAAAGAGAACAGGCGGTGGCGGACAATTTGTCCAATCTGGAATTTCGCTTCATTGAATAACGGCATCCTCTCTAATTGCCAATTTTGGAGGAATTTAGCAAGAGCGCTTAGCCTCGCATCGCAAAAGGCAGGTTACTGGAGGGTGCCAGGCCTTGCGCCATTGCCAAGCTGCGTAAAGGAGGAATTTTAGCAACGGCAGCTAAACCTGCTGCGCGCAGCAAACCAAATGCGGCAAACTCCGAAAGCAGAGACATGTTGACCATGCTGATCATTTGCTGCCTAGGGATCACATCAGTTCGGCGCAATTGGTCATATTCTTTCATAATTGACGCCGCACCAGCGTCTTCAGCTCCAATGATCAAATCAGCTGCCTGAGCGGCATCACGGAAGGACATATTCAAGCCTTGTGCACCTAATGGAGGTTGAGAGTGCGCTGCTTCTCCCAATAAAATTGCACGGTTCTTTGCAAATATTTCCGCGCGTTCACCTTTCATCGGAAAAACTTTGCGCACGCCGATATCAGATATGCGGCCGAGATTGCCTTTGGTTTCAATTTGAATTTCAGCAGCGAGTTCGGAATCGGATAATGCGTAAAGCGCTTGTGCTCGGGCAGGTTTTTCCATCCAAACCAGGCTTGAGTGATATCCGGGCAAGGGCACAGTCGTAAAGGCACCCGCACCTTTGTGATATTCGGTGCTCATAAAACCATGCGGGCCTGTATGCGAGAATGTTGTGACCAATGCCGATTGATCAAAACGCCAGCTCCGCATGGTGATGCCGCGAGATTTGCGGATTGGCGATTCATTACCGTCCGCAGCAATGATAACTTCTGCACTTAAGGTTTGGCCTTTCACCGTAGTGACCGTCGTTGCATGTTCGGTGAGCTCGGAGCTTTCGCTGCGGTCATCAATCATAACGACACCCAAAGACTCGGCGCGCCGTAACATCATTGGGGTTAAATGTGCAAGTGGTACATTCCAACCAAAGGCATCAAGGTTTGCTTCGTTGGCATTGAACGTCACATCGGGAGCTGTCACATAATTGCCTGTGTCATCGACAATTTGCAAAAGTTTCAATGGTGCTGAAACAGCTTCAAGTTCTGGAGTCCATAATCCAGCGAATTTCAGAAACTGCATGGACGGCTGCATCAATGCCACAGTGCGAGGATCGCTGAGCTGGGTGGCTGGGGCAACGACAGCGGTTTTAATGCCGTCGATTGCCAACAAGATTGCCGCTGCCAAACCAGCAGGGCCCGCACCCGAGATGATCACCTTGAAATCAGTCATAGTGCTAATATAGCGCTTAAACCTTGATCGCGGTATTGATCATGCTGTCGCGCTTGCTGAATCCTTGATAATACTGATCGAGGTTGGCTCGGTCTTTCCGCCAGCCCAAGGCATCGTGGCGGACATCGAGATAACCAAGGGCAACAGCCACCGCAATTGAGCCAAGCGACACATGTTGCAAGTCTTCACGCCAGTTATTTTCGATCTCATCAAGGCAGGCGTTGATACGGTGTTTGACGCGTGTCGCAAATTCTGGCCAGCGCCCGGTTTCCGGGCGGACGGCTTGTTCGTAACGCAGCGATACAGAAGCATCCGCCATGCCTTGGGCTAGTGCAACCAAAGTTAAAATGCGGAAACGTTTAACGCCCTCATGAGGCAAAAGATCAGAATTGCCGCCGGTGTGGGTGAAATATTCCATGATCACGCGGCTATCATAAATAGCATGGCCATGGTCTGTTTCTAAAATCGGAATTTTGCCAATGGGCGAAAGCTTCTCGAGTGCAGCGTTTACTTCATTAGGCTTAACGCCCGTATTAATCAACTGCACGCGGCTGGTTAAACCGGCTTCAATGGCCGTCACCATCGACATGCGCACAAAGGGGGAAAGCAAATCGCCGTAGAGTTTCATGGTTATTCCTTTGGTGGTTCAAGCGCACCGGGATTAAACGTCATTGAAGGGTCATGGTCAAAGAAAAAAGCGGGGCGCAATGTCATCTCATGCCAAAAGGTTGGCAGGATTGGGAAATCCTCTGGCCTTGGCGCATGACGGAAACCCATGGTGTACCATAACACCAGATCCTCGTTGGTAATGGCTTCCTTTTTGGAAACAAATTCGGGCAAACCTTCACCCTTGGTCGAAAGATTTGGATAAAGCCCAGCGGCCCAATACTGATCATCACGCCGTTTGGTAACCCATAAAGTTTGCGCCGTGAAACCCGCACGCATTTGCGGAGGATCAGTCGGGTCGAGAATTGATGTTGGTTGATGATGCGTGTCGATCCAATAGCTGGGGTTAAATTTCAGATCAGTTTTTTGGTTGGTATTTACAACCCGCCAGGTTTCGCCACCTGTTGCCATGTGATCAGGAACGATTGGACCTTCAGCTGTGTAGCGACCTGTCTTCAATGTCCAAAGGGATTTGCGGGTTTTGGAATCCTTGGCAGGTTCAGCAAAAAACGCATCGCGCACCAATGAGTTTTTTTCGCCGTCAACGTCAAGATCAAGTCTGAAGTTGAAATAGTGATCGTGATTGATGGCCACGTTATAAGGCGCAATCAGCGTGCCATATGCCGTGTCGGCCAAAGCTGTCGGGCTTTCCATGTTGGCGGCAGCGGTAGATTGCATTGCATCAAAGCCGGTTGCACCGACGCGCAATGTGATGTTGCCTTGCGGGCTGAATACGTAATCGACCACATAGTCATAATTGCCGACGGTTGGGATGTGCCGGACTACTAAATCCACTTGCGGCACGCCGATGACTGATTTTTGGCTGGCCAAATAATGTCGCCAAGCCGGATCGCCGTTGGCGCGTTCAAAAACGCACAGCGCTGCAGGCCTTGTGTAGGTGCCGCCAATATCGTTTGGAAAAGTGAGATCGATAAAAATGGCATTGGCTGGGCAGTCCACACCAGGCTTCAAAGTGGCAATCATATAGCCCATGCCAAATTCACCAGCATCCATAAACGTACGGTAGCTCCAAGTAGGGTCGGGGCTCATATAGGGCACGAAGAGTTCAGACACATTCATTTGGTAAGCGATGTCGCGGAGCTTTTTGCCATCATCGAATTTGACGAGTGATAGAATAATGCCTGCACGCTTATCGGCTCGCGCATGCATCTGCCAGCGGTTCCATTTGATTTCAAGATTGCCGCTCAGCTCAATGTTTGGTCCTTCAGGGGCGATCATGGCTATTGGATTTGACACTTTGTCGAGCTTTGGCAGATCATCGCCATAGCCTTTAGGCGCTGCGGGCATTGCTATGACTTCACGGTCAAGCACGTCGATGACTTCGCCAGAATTTGAATCGACAACACCCATCAAGCCTTCAATGGCTCTGGCGAGTTGTGGGTGAATGCGGTTTTCACCTGAGAAGCACGGGATTTTCAGAATGCGGCGTCCGTCATAACCATCACCTTTAAAGGTGCCTGCTGAATTGGGTGTGCAGAAAACCTGTTTTAAATCTTTGAAGCCGCGCTTTTCCATTGCTGCTTTGAAACGTGGATCAGCCATGAATTTATCGCGCGCTGCAATCCACTCATAATCCATCACCATCGGTTCGGCGCCGGACTTTTCAACGAATGACAACACCTTGCTGGCGGTGAGATCGACAACGGCTTCGAAGGTTTTGTTTTTATTGCGAAGGATGACGAAAGCGGCACGCGAAAATGGAGTTCCTTTTTTCCAACTTTCAATCACATCCTTTGGGGCTTCACGCAATGTTACTGAGGGGTAGGTCGTAGATTTATTGGCATTACCTGCTGCCGTCAGCAGTTTTACGGCGCTTTCAATTTCCGCAGGCGTCAAGGCATCCATCGGATGGAATGGGCCGTCGTCGGTCTGGGCTTGGGCAAATGTGGAGAATGCGAGCAGGGCGAAGGCAATGATAATATTTTTCATAACCAAGCTGATTATGTGATTCTTGAAGGGTTGGCGAATTAGTCCAGCTTCTGGCCCAACCGCCCAGCCAGGTCTTGGATAAACTGCCATGCCACCCGGCCTGAACGTGCACCACGGGTAACAGACCATTCAATGGCGGCGGCGTGGAGCGCCTCGCGTTCAATTTTCAATTTGTGATGTTCGGCATAGCCATCCACCATGGCGAAGAATTCATCCTGCGTGCAATGGTGAAAGCCCAGCCACAGTCCAAAACGATCTGATAGCGAGACTTTTTCCTGCACGGCTTCAGATGGGTTGATGGCCGTTGAACGCTCATTCTCGATCATGTCACGCGGCAATAAATGGCGACGGTTGCTGGTGGCATAGAAAATGGCATTGGCGGGCCTGCCTTCAAGGCCACCGTCCAAGGCTGCTTTTAATGACTTGTAAGATGTATCGTCGGCATCGAATGAAAGATCGTCACAGAAGATGATGAATTTGTATTTTTCATTTTTGCGCACCAGCGCCATTAAAGCGGGCAGGCTTTCAATATCTTCGCGGTGAATTTCAACGACTTTCAAGACGTTCTTCGATTCGGTTGAAACGGCGCGGTGCACAGCTTTCACCAAGGATGATTTGCCCATGCCTCTGGCACCCCAGAGCAAAGCATTATTGGCGGGCAGGCCTTTGGCAAAGCGGCGCGTGTTTTCCAGCAAGGTGTCTCTGGAATTATCCACACCTTGCAAAAGGGACAAATCAACACGGTTCACTTTAGAGATAGAAATGAGGCCCGCAGGTGCAGCATTCCAGATGAAAGCAGCTTCGTTTTTGAAATCAGGCGCTGCAGGTGGTGCAGGCGAAATGCGCTCGAGTGCGTCAGCAATGCGGGTTAACTGGGCGATTTCGGTGGTTTTTGCCATTTTGCGGTGCCGTGATAAAACCGTTCAATACTATGTGGTTCGAGGTTGCAATGGCCTAATCCATAGCTATATTCCGCGCAAGTTTTGTTTCGTGCCGTTTTGGCTGAAGCGTTTAAGGAGAAATGAATGTTTGTAACTGAAGCTTTTGCCCAAGCCACTGGTGGATCGCCGGGCGCTGGTGACTTGATCGGCTTTGTCGTGCCTATGATTGCCATTGCTGGCGTGTTTTACTTCTTCATGATCCGCCCGCAGCAAGCAAAATTGAAAGAGCACCAAGCCATGTTGGGCAAAGCAACGCGTGGCGACACGATTGTGACCAATGGCGGCCTCATCGGCAAAGTGGTGCGTGTGGTTGATGATAACGAGCTTCTTGTTGAAGTCGGGAAAGGTGTGGAAGTGCGCGTGCTCCGCCAGGGGATTGCCGATGTGCGTTCCAAGGGCGAGCCGATGAAGGCTGAAGCTGCCAACGATTCCAAGAAGAAATAAGGCGACCATTCGATGTTCCATTATCCACGCTGGAAAATTCTGGCGATCCTAGGGTCAGTTCTGCTTTCGCTGTTCATAGCGTCTCCCAATATCATGCCAGCCAATGTGCAAAAATATATGGCTGACAATTTGGGTATGCGCCCCTTGACGCTTGGACTTGATTTGCAAGGTGGCGGCAGCGTTTTGATGGCTGTTGATAAAAAAGATATGGTGCGCAAGCTGCAAGATCAGCTGACAGGCGATATTCGTGCCTCAATGCGCGATGCCAAGGTTGGCTATAGCAATATTTCCAGAACGGAAGACGGTGTTTCGGTTCGCATCATAAAGCCAGAAGATTACGACAAAGCCAAAACTGAGCTGAACAAGCTGTTGCAGCCGCTGGATGCTGGTTTGTTTGCTGGGGGCACTGGTTCTAATCTGTTCAAGCTGACGCAGACTGGAGATCAATATGTTTTTTCACTTGAGCAAGCAGGTTTGGATGCCAAGGTTTCGGCTGCTATTCAACAATCTTTGAAGATTTTCGAAAGTCGGTTTAACGGCAGCGGCGTAACCGAGCCTTTGTTGCAACAGCAAGGCAAGGACCGGGTAAACATTGAACTTCCTGGCCAGCAAAATCTGCAAGAGGTGCTCGATGTTTTGAGCACGACAGGCTCGCTGAGTTTGACATTGCTGTGTGCCGAACAACCGCAAAGCGCCACACAAGCCGTGCCACCTGATTGCAAAGCATTTCCACAAAAGGAAGATGTTGATCGGTTGATTGCTACGAAAAAGAAAGCAGCAACGGATGCAAATACGGATTATGTAAAACCGACTGATGACGAGCTCAAGGTTCTTCCGCAAATGTGGTTGAAAACAGCTTCGCGAGATTCTGTGAGTGGCGCTGATCTGGTTGATGCCCAGCCAAGCTTTGATCAAAACAACCGTCCGGTTGTGAGTTTCAAACTGAACCAACGTGGTGCCGTGAAGTTTGGAAAATTGACGGCTGAAAATGTTGATAAGCCATTTGCCATTTTGCTCGACAATGTGGTGATGAGTGCGCCTCGCATCAATGAAGCTATTCTCGGTGGCTCTGCCCAGATTTCTGGTAATTTTTCCTTGGAAGAAACACAGAAGCTATCAGTGGTTCTGAAGTCGGGTGCGTTGCCGGCCAAGCTTGATGTGATTGAACAGCAAATCGTTGGACCGTCACTGGGTGCAGATTCGATTCGCGCTGGTTTGATCGCCAGCTTGACGGGTCTGATCGCCGTTATGGTGTTCATGTTGGTGCCATATGGTTTCTTTGGCTTGATTGCTGACTTTGCGGTTTTGATCAACTTGATCATGTTGGTGGCTGTCATGTCTCTGTTTGGTTTTACACTCACGCTTCCAGGTATTGCGGGCATCGTGCTCACGCTTGGTATGGCGGTTGACTCGAACGTTCTGATCTACGAGCGTATCCGCGAAGAATGGCGCAGTGGGCGAACGCCGATTGGCTCTATTGAAACCGGATTCAAAGCTGCTCTATCAACGGTTATCGATGCTAACGTAACAACACTTATTGCCGCTGCTGTTTTGTTTGGCATCGGTTCTGGCCCCGTGCGCGGATTTGCCGTTACGCTGGCTGTCGGCATTATTACAACTATGTTTACAGCGTTTACCCTCACCAGGCTGATTGTAGCTCTGTGGGTTAAATATCGTCGTCCGAAGGAGATTGCGCTTTAATGGCTTGGTGGAAACCCGTTCGTCTGATCCCAGACGATACCAAATACCCGTTTATGCGCTTGTCGCGTTTCGGCTTTTTTCTCTCGGGCTTGTTGTGTCTGGGTTCAATTGTATTGTTTGCGACTGTTGGTTTGAACTACGGCATCGACTTCAAGGGCGGCACGGTCATGACCATCCGCACCAAAGGTCCAGCTGAACTTGATAAATTGCGCACTGAGCTCAATGCGCTTGGGCTAGGCAATGTAGAATTGCAGCAATTTGGTCCGCCAACTGACGTGAAAATCAGACTGCAAAGCCAGAATGATGAAAAGGCTGAGATCGATGCCCAAGCAAAGGTAACGCAGGCTTTGGGCCCCGATGTTGAAATTCGCTCAAAGGAAACCAGTGGTCCAACCGTTTCTGCAGAAAAAACGCAGCAAGCAACTGGGGCCGTGTTGCTGGCGATTTTGTTTGTGCTGTTTTATCTGTGGGCGCGGTTTGAATGGCAGTTTGCTGTTGGCGCTGTGATGTCTTTGCTGCACGACGTGACGCTCACGATCGGGCTATTCTGCGTGTTGCGTTTAGACTTCAGTCTTTCGGTTATCGCCGCTATTTTGACCATCATCGGTTATTCGCTGAACGATACAGTGGTGGTGTTTGACCGTATTCGTGAATATTTGCGCAAATTTAAATCGATGGGGTTGGCGGATTTGATTGATCATTCGATCAACTCGGTTTTGCCCCGCACGATCCTAACGTCGCTGGCAACCATGATGGCGCTGCTTGCGTTATTCATCTTTGGTGGCGAAGTGATCCGCGGCTTTACGTTTACAATGATCTGGGGCGTTATTGTTGGTACTTATTCATCAATCTTCATCGCTGCCCCGGTGTTGATCATGCTTGGCACAAAACGCGATTTGCCGACGGCTGATTCAAAGGCCCCGGCCAAGCGAAAGTGAAGTTTTTACCACAGCGCTATGCCATTGCCTCGTTTGGCAATGGCGGCTTTCGCTTTGGGGAACACTCGCATCAAGGGCATTTGCTAATATTGCCAAGCGGCATGCGTGCTTGGGACGGTGTGGACTTTTCACCTTTTCTGACTGAACGTGCAGAGATCGATTTTGTTTTGATGGGCACGGGCAAAGAAATGGTGAGGCCGCCCAAATCGACATTCGAATTTTTCGCTGCACAGAACTTGCAGTTTGATTTCATGAACACCAGCTCAGCCGTGCATGTTTATAATCAGGTGTTGTCGGAGGGCCGCCGCGTAGCTGCAGGGTTCTTGGCCGCTGAATGATGGATGCTGATAAACATTGTTTTGATCTGGTGCGGGCAGGGGATAAAGACCGCTTCCTCGCATCGCTGTTTGCGCCTGAGGACAGGCGTAAACATTTGCATGCTCTTTATGCTTTCAACATCGAGGTATCGCGCATTCCAGAATTGGTGAGTGATGTTGCGGTTGGTGAAATTCGGTATCAATGGTGGCTTGATACGATTGACGCGATTTACAAAGGTGAAGAGCAACAACATCCTGTGGCACAAAGTTTGATCGCTGCAATTTCTGAAGGCGATCTCCCCAAACACGCTTTGCAAAATCTAGTGAAGGCCAAGATTTTTGATCTCTATTCTGATCCCATGCCAAGCATGGCAGATCTTGAAGGTTATCTCGGCGAAACTTCGTCAGCGCTTATTCAGATGGCTTCCTTGATTCTTGGGCGCGAGGAAGCGTTGGGAAGTGCCGAGGCTGCGGGGCTGGCTGGCGTGTCTTACGGCTTGGCTGGCATCATGCGCTCACTACCAAGGCACCGCGCAATGGCGCGGTGCTATGTGCCGGTGGATTTATTGGAGCAGCATGGTGCATCAGCTGCGGATGTGATTTCAGGCGAAGATGAAACCACAGTGAAATTTGTGCTTTCTGAGTTGCAAGACAAAATCAGTTTGCGGTTAGGACAAGCGCGCAACCTGGCATCAACAATCAGGCCGGCTGTCATGCCAGCATTTTTGCACGTGTCGCTTACTGATGCCTATTTGAAAAAAATCGTTGTTTCAAAGGTTTTGACTTCAGGAGCGGAAGTTTCACAATTGCGCAAGCAGTGGATCTTATGGCGAGCGGCACGGGCGGAAAGATTTTAAATTTCATCTCTCTCCAGTATCTATACATAGCCCGTCACCCCGTCGAAGGGCGGGGTTAGGCTTTTTTTAGCATAGCTAGCTAGTATCAGCCCAGCTCTGTCCTTCGCAGGGGTGACGGATTGAGCAAATAAATCTAACAGCAATTATTTTGTATTGTCGAAGTGATCAACTGGCGAGCCAAGCCTTGAAATCTTCCAAGGCCCGCTGCGTGTAAGCATGTTTGCGCGCCACACCTTTATCCTTGAAGCTCAAATTCTTGCCACCGGCATTTTTCTTCGGGGCGTCTGGTGGGGGCATCAGTCCGAAGTTAATGTTCATGGGTTGGAAGGTTTGAGTTTTGTTATCAGTGGTCGCGATGTGGCCGCCGGTGATGTGATTGATCAGGGCGCCGATGGCAGTGGTTGCTGGCGGCGATGTGTATGGTTTACCCAGACGATCGAGTGCTGCCATGCGGCCAGCCATGATGCCCATAGCGCCACTTTCAACATAGCCTTCAACGCCAGTAATCTGTCCGGCAAAGCGCAAACGTGGTTCAAGTTTTAGGCGCAATTTATCGTCTAAGAGTTTGGGAGAATTGAGGAATGTGTTACGGTGGAGGCCTCCCAGTCGGGCGAATTCAGCATTTTCCAAACCGGGGATGGATTTAAAAACCCGGATTTGCTCTGCATATTTCAGCTTGGTTTGGAAGCCCACAATATTATACAATGTTCCCAATGCGTTATCCTGCCTCAACTGCACCACAGCATAGGCTTTAACGGTTGGATTATGCGCATTTGTCAGGCCCATCGGCTTCATAGGGCCATGGCGCAGCGTTTCTGGGCCGCGCTCGGCCATCACTTCAATGGGCAGGCAGCCATCAAAATAGGGCGTGGATTTTTCCCAGTCTTTGAAATCGGTTTTTTCACCGTTGATTAAGTCATTGATAAAGCACTCATATTGCGCTCTATTCATAGGGCAATTGATGTAATCCTTGCCGTTGCCGCCTGGGCCAACCTTGTCATAACGCGACTGAAACCAGGCCTTCGTCATGTCTATGGATTCGCGGTGGATGATAGGAGCTATGGCATCAAAAAAAGCCAGCCCTTCATCACCGGTTTTTGCCCGAATGGCCCTAGCGAGGTTTTCAGAGGTAAGAGGGCCTGTAGCAATGATCACATTGTCCCAATCTTCTGGCGGCAGACCATCAATCTCACCACGCTCAATGGTGATCAAATGATGCTCCTCAATGCGCTTTGTCATCTCGGCAGAAAAGCCATCTCGATCAACAGCTAGTGCACCACCAGCCGGCACTTTGTGATTTTCGGCCACGGCCATCATCAACGATCCGGCAAGGCGCATTTCTTCGTGCAAAAGGCCTACGGCGTTATTGTCTTTGTCATCCGACCGGAAGGAATTTGAACACACAAGTTCTGCCAAGTCCGTCGTCTTATGCACATCAGTTTCAACATGTGGCCGCATTTCGTGGAGAATGACGGGCACGCCTGCATTGGCTGCGGCCCAGGCCGCCTCGCATCCTGCCATGCCGCCGCCAATAATGTGGATGGGTTTTAACATTGGTGCTGGCTATCACAGATAAATTCCAGTGGCCAGAAGCGATTGGCCTTGATAAGCACATACCATGCTTGCACTTTATGGAACAGAAAAAGACTGCCTTGTTGAACATTCAAAAGTATTGAATGCTACCGCAATTAACAAAGCTGTCTGGATTGATTTGGTTTCACCAACGGCTGAAGAAGAGAAGGCTGTTGAACAGGCGTTGGGCATTGATATTCCAACGCGTGGAGAGCTTGAAGAAATTGAAGCTTCAAGCCGATTGTACCAGGAAGATGGGGCCGCATTTATGACGGCTAATCTAATTCGCCGCGGCGAAGATGACAGACCTGAGTCTTCACCAGTTACGTTTATTATTTTTGGCAACAAGCTTGTGACTATCCGATATCATCATCCGCAAGCATTTCCAGTTTATGTAAAGCAAGCAATGAAGCCACAAGCCACCGCGATGACGGGTTGGGGTGTGATGATAAGTTTGATTGAAGCCGTGATTGACCGCGCTGCTGATCACTTGGAACGTGTGGGTCTTATTGTAGACGACACATCGCGCCACGTGTTTGATACCAGTTTTATTCGCAAGCGTGATGGAACACCGCGCCGCAAGAAACCGAAGAATTTGGAAGCGCTTTTGGGGAAAGTTGGCGAAGAAGGCGATTTCACATCCAAGATGCGTGAGAGCCTGGTTTCGGTTAGCCGCATGGTTGCTTACATGCAGGCGGTGCTAGATCAAACCAATGGCAAACTTGTTTCATCCAATGGTGGAAGTGGGAAGCAACCTAAAGAAAAAGCTGAAACCAAAGATACGCGCGAGAACAAGGCACGTCTCAAGGTGGTGCAGCGCGATATTCAGTCGCTGTCTGAACACGCAGGATATTTGACTGGCAAAATCAGCTTTCTGCTTGATGCAGTGTTGGGAATGATTTCGATTGAGCAAAATGGAATCATCAAAATTTTCTCTATTGCTTCTGTCGTGTTCCTTCCGCCCACATTAGTCGCTTCGCTCTATGGGATGAATTTTCGCGACATGCCGGAACTGAGTTGGCATTTGGGATACCCTTATGCAATTGTCCTGATGATTTTATCGGCTATCGTTCCGCTTTGGTATTTCCGGCAAAAGGGCTGGCTCTGATGCTCAGCTTCGTTTGGGTCGCATTGGGTGGGGCCATTGGTTCGGCTCTGCGTTATGGTGTAAACATTGCTGCGCCTCGTTTGCTGGGAACTGGTTTTCCATGGGCGACTTTAACTGTGAATATTGTGGGCAGTTTTTTGATGGGCTTACTTTCAGCAGCATTGGCCGAGAAGTTTTCCGATCAGCCGGATTTGCGCTTGTTCCTCACCACCGGTATTCTTGGTGGGTTCACTACGTTTTCAGCTTTCTCTCTTGATGTATTTGGATTGATGCAGCGCGGAGAGAATTCAACTGCAGTGATCTATGCTTTGGCTTCCGTCGTGCTCTCAATTTTGGCCGTGTTTAGTGGCTTTATCGTATCTCGGGCGTTTCACGCATGAGCGTGGAAGTTAAGCGTTATGAAGTCTCAGCAGATGAAGACGGCATGCGTTTGGACCGTTGGTTCAAGGTGCATTTTCCGCAAGTCAATTTTGCTTATCTCAACAAGCTTACCCGCACCGGCCAAGTGCGCGTTGGGGCAGGCCGTGTGAAGCCCAATCATAGATTGGTGACGGGCATGGATATTCGTGTGCCACCGCTGGCTTTTGATAAGCGGCCTGCTGATGTGCCGAACGAAGATGTGACACCGCTGACGGATGCCGAGCGGCGCTTGTTCATGAGCATGGTGTTGCATGAAGACAAAGATCTATTTGTGCTCAACAAGCCATCTGGCTTTGCAGTGCAGGGCGGCACAAAAACCCATATTCATCTTGATGGATTGTTGATGGGGCTCGGCAAGGAATTGGGTGAGCGGCCATTGCTGGTGCATCGGTTGGACCGAGATACGTCTGGCATTATCGTCATTGCCAAGCGGCGGGCCGTGGCGGCGGCACTTGGCAAATTGTTCGCCACACGCATCGTGAAGAAAACCTATTGGGCTGTGGTGAAGGGTGTGCCTTCACCTGCACAAGGTAAAATCGACGTGGCGCTGATCAAAGCGCGAGGTGAAGATGGCGACCGTATGCGTGCTTCTCGCGAGGGTGAGGAGGAAGATGAAAAATCTGCCGTCACGCAATATTCGGTTTTGGGCAAAGCTAACCTGTGTGCCTGGGTTTCGCTCAAACCACTCACAGGGCGGCAGCACCAATTGCGCGCGCATATGAATCATATCGAAACGCCTATACTCGGCGATAATAAATATGGTGGCGATGTGGATATGCCTGAAGGTGTGGCAAAACGTTTACACTTGCATGCACGGCGCATTATGTTCCCACACCCACGCGAAGGCGTTGTAGATGTAACAGCGCCACTGCCTGATCATATGATTGCAACTTTTGAAAGTTTTGGATTTGACCAGAAAAGATTTGACGACTGAGACAGCCGACGAGCGCTGGGAACGGCTTTCGCGCGACCGCATTGTGAGACCGCTGCCGAAGAAGTTTTATACACTTGCCACAGTGACGGATGAGTTATGTATCGCGCTCGATGGCCGCGTTGTTAAAACGCCGATGAAGGCGAAACTGATTTTGCCATCTGAAGCGTTGGCTGATGCCGTGGCCGCAGAATGGAACGCTCAGGTTGACGTGATCAACCCAGCAGCCATGCCTCTCACCAAGTTGGCCAACACGGCCATCGACCGGGCAGGGGGCGAGCGCGCTTTCGTGGCGGGGCAAGTGGTCGAATTTTCTGGCTCGGATATGGTGTGTTACCGCGCTGGTGAGCCTGAGGCGCTCGCGATTTTGCAGGCCACCGCTTGGGATCCTATTCTGCGCTGGGCTGAAGCAGAAATGAGTGTGAAATTCAAAGTGGTAACTGGCGTTATCCACCAGGCTCAAGATGCAGCAACGATTGCTGCGGTTGAGAAACATGTGGCAGGTTTGGATGAATTCCGCCTCACGGTTGCGCATAATCTGACCACGCTCGCGGGTTCAGCACTGCTCGGCCTTATGTTGGTTGCAGGCAAAATCACACCGGAGGCGGGATGGCAGGCTGCGCATGTGGACGAAGATTTTCAAATTGCAGTGTGGGGTACGGACGAGGAAGCAGCCCAACGCCGGGTCTGGCGCAAGACTGATTTTGATGGCAGCTTGCAGTTTCTTAACCTTATTTAGCTTTCAGGAAAGACGCCACATTATGGCCTTAACCACGTCACGATTCAAAAGCATCAAGCAAGCTCAATCACATTCGGGGGATTATATGAAATCGCGTCTTTTACTTTCAGTCATTTTTGCATCGGCTCTCAGCATCGGTGCTGTTGTTGCTCAAACTGCGCCTTCAGAGTTGATCGCCGCATACGAAGCGGGTGTTGCAGGCAAAGTGTGCAAGCCAAAACTCGATAGCGCTAAATCGTCAGCACTTGGAAATGCAGTTCAACATTTTGAACAAAAGAGTGGTCTTGCTCAGGCTGATCTAGACGCACTTTGGACAAAGACTCAAAGCGATGCCAAGGCGGACGCTGCTGCGTTTTGTGATAAGGCCATGTCTGAAGTTGATCAAGTGATTAAGGCTGCCCAGTAAGGTCCTCTCCCGCTAAGCGGTAGAGGACGATTATTAAATCACCTCACCAATTAAATCATATTCCTCGGCTTCAACAATCTTCACCTTCACCAAATCGCCCTGTTTCAAATCGGTCGCGCCCGGAATAAACACGTTGCCGTCAATCTCCGGAGCGTCCCATTTGCTGCGGGCGATGGCTTCGTCGTTTTCTACATCGATCTCATCGACCAGCACTTCAATCTCGCGTCCCACTTTGGATTGGAAAATAGCTGAGGAGATTTCCTGTTGGGCTTCCATGAAACGGTCATAGCGTTCGGCTTTCACCTCATCTGGCACTTGGGGGAAGCCCAGGTCATTGGCTTTCGCACCTGACACAGGTTCATATTTAAAGCAGCCCACGCGTTCGAGTTTGGCTTCTTTCATCCACTGCAACAAATACTCGAAATCTGCGTCCGTCTCGCCGGGGAAGCCCACGATGAAGGTTGATCGGATGGCGATGTCGGGGCAGATGCCGCGCCATTTGGCCAAGCGTTCAAGTACCTTCTCCTGGTTCGCTGGGCGGCGCATGGATTTCAAAACTGTTGGCGATGCGTGTTGGAACGGGATGTCCAAGTAAGGCAGAATTTTGCCTTCGGCCATCAGCGGGATCACATCATCAACATGCGGATAGGGGTATACATAATGCATGCGCACCCACGCACCCAAATCGCCCAATTCCTTGGCCATGTCATAAAACTTGGCGCGTACGTCTCGGCCTTTATATTTGCTCTCAGCGTATTTGATATCCACACCATAAGCAGAGGTATCCTGCGAAATGACGAGAAGTTCTTTCACGCCAGCCTTCACCAAACGTTCAGCTTCATAAAGCACAGCAGCCATGGGGCGCGACACCAAATCGCCGCGGATCGACGGGATGATGCAGAACGAGCAACGATTGTTGCAGCCTTCGGAAATTTTTAAATATGCATAATGGCGCGGCGTTAAGTGCAGACCTTGCGGCGGCACTAAATCCATTTTGGGGTCGTGCATCGGCGGCAACGCTTCATGAACAGCGGCCACCACTTGCTCATATTGGTGCGGCCCAGTTACGGCTAAAACATTTGGGTGCGATTTTCTGATTGTGTCTGCTTCAATGCCATAGCAACCTGTCACGATGACGCGGCCATTTTTCTCCATGGCCTCGCCAATGGCAGCCAGGCTTTCGGCCTTCGCGCTGTCGAGAAACCCACAGGTGTTGACGATCACCACATCGGCATCATCATAGCCAGGAGCGATCTTGTAACCTTCAGCGCGAAGGCTTGTGAGGATGCGTTCGGAATCAACGAGGTTCTTTGGGCAACCCAATTGCACCAAGCCAACTTTAGGGACATGTCTGTTCATGAGGGGCGCTTTAGCTTTTTTAGTGGAGAACCGCAAATCAGCATTTTCAGCCATGCTTTTGCCTGTTTATTTCGGCTAAAATGATTCGATAGGAAGATTGCTGATGTTGAAGAAGTTTATTGCATCTGGTTTGGTAATTTTTGCGTTTCCGAATGTGGCTGACGCCGAAACCCTCGCTCTTAAAGGCAACATGCGCTGGTTGGCTTTGGCGTCGTCGAAAGACAAAAATGTTGCAATAGGCATTGCGCGACGTTCAACTTATATGGCCAATACGGTTAAAGTGGTTTCGTCCAAAGGTGGTTATTACGGAGTTATAATAGGTCCTTACGCTGCAAACTCCATCAATGATGTGAAGAAGCAAGATAAAGACAATCGCTTGGACGTGCTGCCCAAAGATGCGCTTTTGTCAAAAGGCGATAATTATATTGATACGGTGTGGCAAGCGACAGGCCTTGGCATTGGCGCTACAGCGTATTCAATTGAAAGGCCCGCCCAATTTTCCTCTGGCTCGCTGGTTGTCAGGGTTCAGGGCAAGAAATTGGAGCCGGACCGCGCTTACACAAGTGTTACCGGCAAGGACGCAATTGGCACTTTTGACATTGAGATCGGCAAAGACCTGCCAAAAGACGAACTTGCGTTGGCCGAAGAGTTTGAAGGTCTGCAGTATAATAGAGCTGCAGTTGCGAAGTTACTTCTTTCGTCGCCGTCGCCTCAAGTTGTAATCACAAATTATACTGGTGGTGCGCATTGCTGCACCGAAACATGGATTTTGAGTCGAGATAGCAAGCAGGCCGTTTGGTCTAAAACCCAAGGCGAAACGCTAGATGGAGATGGCTACTCTTTCGAAGACATTGATGGCGATGGAGCACTTGAGATGTTGAGCGTAGACAATCGCTTTCTATACGCTTTTGACTCTTATGCTGGTTCTGTTGCTCCAGTTAAAATCGCAAAATTCCAAAATGGTAAAATAGAAGACGTGAGCGAAGCGCCCGCGATGCATGCCCGCTTGGTTCAAGACCTAGCCGGAATGGAGTTTGAAGCAAAAACACGGCCTGAGAGTTGGAAGCAGAATGGCTTTTTAGCGGGATGGGTGGCCAGCAAAATCCGGTTGGGCGAGGGTGATACGGCTTGGAACACAGTTCTGGCGAACATCGATATGAAGTCAGATTTCGGCCCCCAGGAATGTACCAGCGGCCAGAATGTTAATGATTGTCCTGCTGATAATTTAAAGCCAATTCCAATTTTGAAAGCATTGGCCAGCTTTCTCAAAGAAAATGGATACGCACCGCTGCCAGCTGCTGCTGAAGCAATGACGAATTAGGTTTTGTTGCGGCGGTCGTTCCAGCGTCTAAGCGCGATGACGGCCCAAACTGCTTCAACTAATCCAAATGGCCACGCGCCTTGCAGGAAGCCATAGGTTGAACCTAGCGCGCACGCCAGAGCGAACAGGAACACGAACCAATGGTTGCGGTGTTCCAGTGTGTAAGTGATCAGCATCATTGATACGGCGATGAGGCCGAAAAGGCTTAGGTTGTCCATTTTTATTGACTCAAATTCAGCGCCGTCATGCCCGCGAAGGCGGGCAACTGCGTTTTCTTAAAAGGAAACAGAGATTCCCGCTTTCGCGGGAATGACGTATTCTTGGACAAGTAGCAACTAGCGAGTGTTAGACCTACCCTAACAACCCTTCGGCTTTCATAGTTGCCTGAACTGAAGGTCGCGCTGCCATCATTTCCATGTAACGTGCGATGTTTTTCCATTTTTTGAAGTCAATGCCGACCCAGTTGCACCAGTTGATCACTGTGAAAGCATAAGCGTCAGATACGCTGAAAGTTTTGCCACCGATGAATTTGCTTTTAGCCAATAGTCCATCGACGTAGTCAAAACGCTTGGACACGCGTTCAATGATAATCTTGCGACCTTCTTCTGGCATTGCCTTGTTGAATAACCCGCCGATGCTTTTGTGCAATTCGGACGAAACAAAGTTTAGAGTTTCCATTGCACGGTAGCGGGCCATGGTGCCGGCTTTTGGAAGTATCTTCGTCGCTTTGGCTTTGTCGGCCAGAAATTGAAGAATAGTTGAAACTTCGGTCAGAACTTCATCTTTTTTGATTTCGAGTGTTGGCACATAGCTTTTGGCATTGATCTTGTTGAAATCCTTGCCGCCATCGGTCTTCTTGGTACCCATATCGACCTTTTCAATCGTGAATTTCTTGCCGAGCTCGTTGAGAATAATGTGGGGTGCCATGGAGCAAGCACCAGGTGCGTAATACAATTTCATTGGAGCAATCCTTTTTGTTATCGCACTGAGTAAATAGCATATGAAAAGGAAACATTACAAGTTACACTAACTTGATATCACCAAATATTTTTAAAAAACTTGCTTTTAATGCCTCATCAAGCTCAGCCATGGTTGAGTTGATACCGATATCGGCAAAACTGGTCACGCCATGTTTGGTTACGCCGCAAGGCACTATGCCGTCAAAATGTGACAAATCAGGATTTACGTTGATCGACAGACCGTGAAACGTAATGCCTTTGCGAACGCGAATACCTAGCGCTGCAATTTTATCTTCTCGCAAGCCTCGCCGCACCCAAACTCCAACACGGTCTTCACGGCGTTCGCCGATGATGTTAAACGCGGCCAACGCGCCAATTATCACATCTTCTAATCCCGCCACAAATGCACGCACGTCGTTGCCTCGCTTTTTAAGATCGAGCATCACATAAGCCACACGCTGGCCGGGCCCGTGATAAGTGTACTGTCCGCCGCGACCTGTTTCAAAAACTGGAAAGCGCACTGCATCGACAAGGTCAGCAGGTTTGGCGCTGGTGCCTGCTGTGTAGATTGGCGGATGTTCCACGAGCCAGATGAGTTCGGGTGCTCCTGTGGCAATGGACAACACCTCCGCGTCCATACGAATAAGGGCGGTTTCATATTGTGTGATGCCGGGTGCTACGTCCCAGCGGATTTTGTCCTCGGTTCTCAGTGTGCCTCTTATCTCGCTACGAGGTTTCATGGCGGGTCTTTTGTCATGTTCGACAATGCGCGGCAACTCTTCTAGATTGATTTTGGGGTTGGGAGTCGCTGGGCATGGATTTTGTAATTTTTGGGTTATTGGTGGCTGGTGTCATTCTAGGTGGATTTACGCTTGGCATCATCGGATTTTTCAAGGCGCAACGTTTAGAACGCAATATCTATGAAATTAAAAAATATCTGGCTGGCCTTCCGAATATTGCTGTCGAGCGCGCTGTAGAAGTTCTAACACCTTCACCGCCAGAGCCAGAAGTAGAAGCGTCATCCCAGCCCATTGAGCAAAAAATTGAAACCGTTGCGGAAGAAGTCGTTGCACCGCTCTTTGCTTCGAGGGCGCCAGCCCGCGACTTAGAACGCAATTTGGCGTCGCGCTGGTTTGTCTGGGTTGGTGGCATTGCCGTAGCGCTGGCTGGATTGCTGTTTGTCAAATATGCCCACGAGCAGGGTTTGATTTCGCCATTCTTGCGGGTGTTGATTGGACTGCTGATTGCTGCTGGCCTTGTGGCTTCAGGTGAATATGTTCGGCGCTCGCGCGGCATTAACATTGTTGATTATGTTCCCGCTGCATTATCAGCTGCCGGTTTAGTGATGGGCTTTGGCGTCGTTTATGCCGCTTACGGCCTTTATGATTTAGTATCGCCAAGTGTTGATTTTATTGGGCTTGGCTTGGTCGCGTTGGCGGCGTTCTGGCTGTCACGTGTGCAAGGGCCTCTGATTGCGGCACTTGGTTTGCTTGGTGCTTATTCGGCACCTGCATTGGTAACCGCGACCCATCCCAACGCATGGAGCTTCTTTCCATATCTGCTGGTGATTGTGGCTGCATCATTTTTCACCTTGCGTGGCCGTAATTGGTGGTGGCTGGGCTATCTCAGCATTGCTGGTGCACTTGCATGGGGATTGCTGTGGATCAGTGGTGGAGCATTCACGCCAGGCGATGTTTGGCCAATTGGAGCGTTTGCCATTGCTTTAAGTCTTGGCGCGACTTTCATGCTTGAGGGCCGTGCGATATTTGCGGAGGAAAGCGGCAACCTCCTCAACGCCGCAAACATGAGCCAACCTATGAGCTTGGGCGTCTGTGGTATTGCTGCAGGAGCGGCGTTGATTGCGGCTCAGGTTTTTGCAACACAACATAGCGTTGCTGCCATAGTTTGGTTCTTGATTGGTATGGCATTGGTTGCGGCGTTTAGCTGGTTTAAAAAAGGTGCGAGCGTTGCGGCACTGCTGGCGGCAGTTTGCACATGGGTCGTATTCATGGCTTGGCCAGATGTTGCTTTCCATGATTGGGCTTTCGATGAACATGGATTTTGGACAACGGTTCCGGGCCTTACTGAGCCGCCGCGTTTTGTGAATTGGATGATGGTCGGGCTTCTCGGTTTTACAAGTCTCGGCATTGTCGGTTTTTTGAAAAAGCAAACTGTTCAACCATGGGCGGCACTGGCGGCTGGTACCGCGTTCATGTTTCTATTCGGTGCATGGGGCAGGGCTGATTTTGTTTGGAGTGCAAATAGCTGGGCAACGCTTGGTGTGGCCTTAGCCGTGCTGCTCTTAGCACTGGCATGGATGAAACGTTCTACGCTTGGGGAGATCGAACAACAATACGGCATTTCAAGCTTCATCGTTGGGGCGGCGTTATTGGGCCTCTTTGCGTTAGATCGATTGTTTGACAACATCTGGTATACAATTGCTATTTCAGTGTTTGCAGCAGCAGCAGCTTATTTCAGCCGCTTACTTCCTGCGCGTTTGACTGGTGCAGTGGCCGGTGCGCTTGGCAGTTTCGCAGCGGCGCGGCTATTTGTTTCGCGGGAAATCTGGGGCGAAGGTGCCGTCTATCCATGGGGTGGTCATTGGCCGATTTATGGTTACGGCATTCCGGCTGTGGCATTGTTTGTGGCCAGTCGCTGGTTGAACAATGCGAACTATCGCCGCGAGCAGGTGGCCCTTGAGGGCATTAGTTTGGCCTTGATTGTATCTCTCGTGTCACTTGAACTGCGCACCCTTATTGGTGGAGATATTGTGAACCATGATATGACGCTACTTGAAATGTCTGCGCATATTTTAGCTTGGCTTGGTGCGGTTTACGGGTTGGCCTACAGGCAGCACCTGTTCTCCTCATTCGTATCGCTCTGGGGTTCGAGAGTGTTGTTGATTGGCAGTTGTGCGGCAATTGTTTTGATGAGTCTGGTCAGTCTCAATCCGATGATCACTGGTAGTCAAATTCAAGGCAACATCATATTCAATTCTTTGACCATGGCTTACCTCGCACCGGTTGCTTTATTGGCGTTGATCGCGCGCAAGCTGGAAGCCATTGGGCTTTCATGGTCGCGCAACGGCGTTGGAATTTTAGCTTTGATATTATCGGTGGCGTTTGTCACCCTGCAAACCAAAATGGCGTTTCAAGGCAAATATATCATACCTGAGTTCAGCAGTGATGCAGAATCATACGCGCTCTCGGCAGCGTGGTTAGTGCTTTCAATATTGTTGTTTGTGGTGGGCTTGAAACTGGAGCGTAAGAACATCCGCTTGGGCGGTATGGTGGTTATGGTGTTGGCATTGCTCAAAGCGTTTGGTTATGATCTGTGGGAGATTGGCGGCTTGTGGCGTATCGCCAGCCTGCTGGGCCTCGGGCTGTGCTTGATCGGAGTTGGCTGGCTTTACACACGCCATGTGCATGAGGCAAAAAAAGAAGTGGCAGCTTAAACAGTTTTCTCGCCGCGCAGCCACTTTCTCGATTGGAAAAAGAATGATTTCAAAGCGGGTGTGTTCTTGATCAAACGTTTTGTAAAATTTAAAAACATGAGAGATGCCGCAAATGGTAACCCCGTATAAGTTTTCGCAGCATAATGATTATACAGTTGCAATTCGGTGTCAGCCCAGTGCTCTTTGTAATTGGAATATCCAACGCCGAAATCATAAAATTTCAAGTTGTTTTCGCAAGCCCATGCAATCGATTTTCGCAATACGTAATCGCCCGGTGAAAATTGTGTTGGGCCGTTAGGCGCCATTGTCAAAATCATCAGCCAGAATGTGTCTGCAAATCGTGCGCCAATTAATCCGCTGAGCGTTTTACCTGATTGCTTCAGTTCGAAAACATGAAGAGAAGCAGCGGCTGAGTTGTTTTTCAGAATAGTGTTGAAAAAACCTGTCAAGCTTTCTGTTGGAAAATTGACAACGCCGAGTTCGGCCAGCTGAGCAGATTTGTATTGCATGATTTCTTGCAAAGCTACTGTTGCTTCAGGGTACTCATTTGATATTTCAAGTTTCAATTCGCCTAGTTCTAAAAGGCGCTCATCACGTCTGCGAATTTTGCCAATTGATTTACTTGTGCGCTTGGCTTCGTGGAGAGCGTCGAAATCAGGTTGCAGTTTTGTGAAGAATGATTGGTCGGCTGATGCAAAACGGTTGATTGCATTCAAAGGGTTTGGCTTCTCCAGCAAGTTCATTGGCATGTTTTCAAGTGCCGCCACATCATAATCCGGCAGGAGTGCCAAAATACTTGTCAGGTTATCTGTCAACCATTCATGATAGTTCAGTTTTGGGTTTTGAGTATTGAAAATCCCAACTCCATAATTGTTTTCAGGCTGGCAGAGCCATTCCAGAACTTTAACACCAAACCGCTTGCGAATTTGCAGTGGCAAAATGAATTGTGTTTCACCGTCTGCAGAACTTGCAACTATCAATATTGGTGTAATTTTGAATGTGTCGGCAAATACCTCGCACCAACTTTCACACCATTCATATGATTGAAAGTATGAACACAAAGCTTGAGATTGAAGATTTTGCCAATTGCCTTTGCCATCGTGCAGTGATCCACTCACCGAAATTTTCAAATCGGCAATCAAGTGTTCGCTGCGGTTGACATCGTCGAGTTTCAATTGATTTAGCTTGCGCGTGGGTTGATGCAGTTTATTATTGAAATGTTTATTTGCAGGATTGCCTGCGCGTTACAAGAGCATACAAGTTTAACAAATTTAACGTGGTTACCCGGATTATGATTCTCAGTTTCACCATTCGTCTGGCATCAAAACAATGGATTTAAGCTAAATAAGCTTCAAACACTTTTGAGTTCGGTGCAACTTTTGCCTAATTCAATCACTGATTTTTCACCGCGTTTCTTCTATTGCGATTATCAGATTGCATAATTCAAAGATTGCAAAAAATTCATTGACTGCAACTAATGATTTAGTAAATCGGATAGTGTTGCGGCATAATTATGAAAGATTGACGATCATGAAAACCTTTCGAACCTTAATATTCAGCGCGGTCGCGGTGGCGGGCGTTCTGGCAAGTTCATCTCTGGCATCGGCTGCCACCTATAGTTATGTGGGCAGCTGGCAAGTTTATAATCCATTGGCCCCTACCTGGTTTGGTAATGCGCCAACAGGTCCTACAGCTTATACGGCGACGGAAGCGGCAGCACTGCTTTTTGGTGGTACAGCTGCTGACTACGTAATTTCTACTGTGGACGCCAATCCGCTCAACATCAATCACCAAGCCTGGTACGACGTGATTGGTGTAGGGGGCAACGTGTTTGCAGAAAACTATTTCAACAAATACCTCGGGCAGTTTTACGGCCCAACCAATGGTTACAATTGTTGTGGTTCGTCGTTTGCCACGATCAATGCGGCTTCAGCCTTCATACAAGACAACTTTGTAACCGATACAAACTTTGCATTTCGTGTGTCTGCAGTTCCAGTTCCAGCAGCATTGCCGCTTTTTGCGGCGGGGCTCGGTATGCTGGGTGTTGCAGGGCGGCGCAAACGTAAAGTCACTCCGTCAGTATAGATGTAACGCAAAATACAAGAACGAGCTCGGTGCAAAACGAGCTCGTTTTTTATTCATCCACAGGCAAGGCTTTTAATTGTGCGTAATACAGGGGTATGCTGGCCGCGAGCATGAGAAGAATCCCAAGTTCTTCTTGCCAATTGGTCATAAAATCAGCAATCCAATATGGTGCAAAATTCGACCACATAAAAAAGGGTGCCGAATTAGTCGCAAAATATCCCCAGCACCACAGCAAACAGCCCAATATTGTTCCAGCCCAGCCAATCTGAGTAAAACGCTTTAAACGCAACTCAAACTGTGAGCGTTCATCAGAATTTGGATCAAGACTTGCCGTCATGAGTTTCAAATTTGTCGCCGTTATCTGAAAAGTTTACTACAAATCACATTATTGGTAAATGAAATTAAAGTGATAAGGACCGGGCGCTTGCAGCGAAGAGTTTTACGTTTTTTGGAACGCCAGCCCAACCAGCATAATGTTTGACAACATCTAGCAATTCAGAGCAGAATAATAACTTCGGGGGCAATTCTGATTTTGTTTTGTAGCCAATAAATTGAGCTAAGTTCAAATAAGGAGGGTTGGTCTATGTCGCATTCTTTGTTGCGCATCAATGTGTGTTTGCTGTCTGGTTTGGCGGTTGCCGTAACTGGAGCGTTGATTGCGAGTACATCATCTCATGCTGCTGCAGTTGTTGTTCCCTATACTGGATCTTACAATGAAAATGTGGTGCCCGCTGAGGATGGATTGCCACCTGGCGATTATGATACAATTGGCGGCATGTTAGATGTCGGTCAATTCGATCTCTTGGCAGGAAATAACATCTTTATGGGTTCGGTATGGACAACTGGTGATAGTTCAGACGTCTTTCTAATCAATATTGGCTCTAACCAGACACTCACTGGTGCATCAATTGCGTTTGGTACGAACCTCACGCTATTTGCACCATTGTTTGCATTTCCACCACCTCATTGGGTCTTGGAAGAATCTACTGCAACACCTACAATCTTTGATTTGGCCGTGGGGTCTAATGGGTTGGATACAACTGCAAATGTGGTAGCTCCTGTCTTTTCGAGAGGGCCTGGCATTTATAGCGTACTTCTGGGAAACGGTACATTTGGGATCAACTCTGGGAACTTCAGCACACCAGTAAACTATACAATGACGTTTAATGTCGAAGAAAGATTAAGTTCAGTGCCACTTCCAGCTGCTCTTCCACTGCTTGCCGCCGGATTTGGTATGCTAGGTTTTGCGAGCCTGCGTAAAAAACGAAATGTTCCCAAGCAAAGTTAGCATGACATTTTTGTGCCACGACTAGCTCAGTAATTTTTCCAGCCTGATCGGAAGCTTTCGAATCCGGATGCCTGTTGCATGATAAACGGCATTAGCTACCGCAGCAGCTGTGCCCACGTTGCCTAACTCACCAATGCCTTTAATGCCCGCGGGGTTTACCTTGTCATCAACCTCAGGCACCATAATGATGGTTACATCCTGAATATCGGCATTCACCGGTATCAAGTATTCAGCGATGTTATCATTCACATATCGTGCATTCCGCGGGTCAACTTCGGTTGCTTCATGCAATGCTGACGAGATGCCCCACACCATGCCGCCCAGATATTGGCTATTGGCAGTGCGCGTGTTTTTAATGTGTCCACTTGCGAAAGCACCAACAATCCGCGGAACTCTGACTTCACGTGTTTTAGAGTGAACGCGCACTTCCACAAATTCAGCACCAAATGCAAACATGGTAGAGGTTTTGCCTGGCCCACCAACAATCATCGGCTGGCCTTTGTAGGCTGCTTCCAAAGCACCTGGTTTTGAATCCTTTGGAACAAATTCTCCAACTTCCTCAATTGCTACTTTGCCAGCCGTTTTAAAGGCTTCCTTTAAATCAATTGGTTTTCCGTCGGCTACAACTAGCTTCCCGTTCTCGATCTTGGGCATGCCAAGATCATTGACGCCAGTTAGCTTGCGCAGAATTGAATCACAAGCCAGCAGCACAGCAGAACAGGCACTTGCAGTGGTTATGGAACCCCCGGAAATAGGGCCGGGGGGCAGGGCGCTGTCACCCAGCTCGACATGGGTATCTTTCATCTTTGCGCCCAGTCGTTCTGCTGCAATCTGGCCAATCACGGTATATGCACCCGTTCCCACATCCTGTGACGCGATTTGTACATTCACTTTGCCATCAGCCGTAAACTTCACACGCGCGACAGCGGGAGCCATTTGTGTCGGATAGCACGCCGTAGCACAGCCCCAACCCACCAACCAATCGCCATCGCGCATCGACTTAGGCTCCGGGTTGCGGTTTGCCCAACCAAACGCAGCGCTGGCTTCGTCAAAACACTTCATCAACGAGCGGCTTGTGTAAGGTGCATTGTTGGTCGGATTTACATTTGTATCGTTGATACGCCGCACTTCAACTGGATCCATTTTGAGAGCAATTGCCAGCTCGTCGACAGCAGATTCCAACGCATACATATAGGGCGTCTCGGCCGGGGCTCGCATAAAGCCTGGGGTATTGCGATCAGTTTTTACAAGATGAACTTTAGTCCAAACATTTGGAGCAGCATACATCGCAGCGGTGGCTTTATTGCCCCCGACAACATAATCGTCAGCACGTGATGTAACCTCCCAGGCTTCGTGACTGTAAGAAGATAGCTTGCCATTTTTATCAGCGCCCATTTTAATTTTATGCCGAGTTTCAGCGCGGTAAGTTGTAGTGGTAAAGCCTTGGTCACGGGAAACCACCAGTTTGACAGGACGACCAACGACTTTTGCTGCTGATGCTATAAGGCTTGTGCGCGTTGTAATTGATCCTTTTGATCCAAATGCACCGCCGATGTATGGTGAGATAACCCTGATTTTATCTGGGCTAATGCCAAGCTCAGTTGCCAATCCATATTTCATGCCAGTCACAGACTGACTGGATTCATAAACCGTAAGTTCATCCGCTGCCCACACGCATGTAGTTGCAAACAGCTCCATTGGGTTGTGATGCTGCGGCGGGGTTTCATATTCGACATCGATCTTCACAGGTGCTGATGCAAAGGCTGCTGCTGCATCGCCAACGGATGGATCTTCATGTTCGGGATTGACAGCTTTGGCCTCGTGTATTTCGATGCCTTCAGCATCGAAACCCGGGCTTGGTTTTTCAGCTTTATATTCGGTGTCAATTTGATAATTTGCCTCGCGCGCGGCCTCAAATGTTTCAGCTACAATTACAGCAACGATTTCGCCGTCGTGGTCAATCCTGTCGGATGCCAAAGGTGGCTTTCCTGTAGCGGCCTCGCCCCCCACGCCAAAGAATTTGAACTCGCCAAGCTTGGGGCGGTTATGTTGCGTCATGATATAAAGCACGCCCGGAATTTTCTCCGCTCTCGAAGTATCGATTTTCACAATGCGGCCACGTGATATCGGGCTGGTTACCAGCCAAGCAAATGCCGGGTTGACCACGGGCTGATCAGCACCATAGCGCGCGGCACCCGTCACCTTTGCAACAGCATCTAGGCGTGGCTCTGGACGGCCCATGTTTTCTTTTGGTTCAGGGGCTGCAATGTTGCTCATATTACACCTTCATCGATTGCACTTGAAGAAGTGCGCGCACTAATGTTTGTTTTCCAAGATTGATTTTGAACAGGTTGTGTTCGCGGGCTGTCGCTTTTCCGAATGCTGCTTCAGCCGCACCCATCGCTAATTTTTCATCGAGCGTCTTGCCCTCGATGAAACTTTCGGCCTCTTTTGATTTCCACGGTTTATAAGCAACACCGCCCAAACCAATATTTGCTCTGCGCACTTTGTCACCGTCCATGTCGAGGGCAACCGCTGCCGACGCCAAAGCAAATTGATAGGAATCCCGGTCCCTGATTTTCAAATAAATCGAACGACTAAAATCACCTTCCGGTATTGTAAACGCGCGGATCATTTCACCTGCCTTCAAAACATTTTCAAGTTGCGGCTTGTCAGAGTCTGTGTGCAGCTCTGAAAATGCAAAGCTGCGCTGGTTTGTTTCAACAGTGGCATTCAGCGCTATCAGGGCTTGGGCAAAATCGCCGGGGTAGGTTGAGATACAGGCATCGCTGACGCCCAAGATTGCGTGTTGGCGATTGATGCCCTCTAGCGCCGCGCAACCTGAACCAGGGCTTCTCTTGTTACAATCGCTATAAGAAACATCGCGAAAATAGGCGCAACGCGTGCGCTGCAATGTATTGCCGCCAATAGTTGCCATATTGCGAATTTGCTGGCTGGCTGCCAGTTGCAGCGATTGTGCAATGACGGGGTATTTGGTTTTGACGTCTTTGTGTTCTGCCACTTCAGACATCGTGGCCAAGGCTCCGAGCCTCAAACCTTTGGACGTGATGGAAATATTGTTTTCACCGCCGCCTGATTTCTTGATGTAAATCAGATGATCTGGGGCTTCGACATCAAGTTTCATCAGATCCACAAGGGATGTTCCGCCAGCCAGATATTTGCTTTTGGTGTCTGCCGCGCGCGAAGGTTCGGTGGTGAATGTAAAAGGTCTCACGGTCAAACCCCCATCTTTGGTTTTGCGTCTTCAATTGCCGCAACAATGTTGGTGTAAGCCGCGCACCTGCATAAATTACCGCTCATGTATTCTCGTATTTCAGAGGCGCTTCCCGCGTGGCCTTCTTTAACACACGCCACTGCCGACATGATTTGGCCGGGCGTGCAATAGCCGCATTGAAATGCATCATGGTCAATGAATGCCTGTTGCATCGGGTGCAGCTCACCAGATTTGGCAGCGAGGCCTTCTACCGTCACTACATCTTGCCCCTCAACTGTGGCTGCAAGTGTCAAACACGACAGAACTCTTTGGCCGTTCACATGCACAGTGCAAGCTCCGCACTGTCCATGGTCGCAGCCCTTCTTGCTTCCCATCAATCCTGCATGTTCCCGAAGCGTATCAAGCAATGTAGTTCGCGCATCCAAAAAGAAATGCTGCTCCTGACCATTGATCTTAAGCGTCAAGTCCATGGGCTTTCTCGGGTCTTTTTCAGTGATGGGATTATTTTGTGCAAAACCTGTAGTGGCCATCAGAGTGGCCCCGATACCTCCGCCGGCAGTGCCAAAAAAATTGCGGCGGTTTAACGGTAGAAATGATTTTTTCATGATCATCCTTTCTTTGGTTTTCTAGCTAACTCCTGAACCAATCCAAAGTTCCAAAGAAGGTTGCGGTCATTTTATGGGCAGTGGCAAGATTGAAAAGCTGGCGTCTCCAATGTGCGGTGAGAACCATCCAAATCTCCGGTA
Source organism: uncultured Aestuariivirga sp. (assembly GCA_964244815.1). Taxonomy (GTDB): domain Bacteria; phylum Pseudomonadota; class Alphaproteobacteria; order Rhizobiales; family Aestuariivirgaceae; genus Aestuariivirga. The sequence goes on from CAXTKH010000024.1 coordinate 33,382, forward strand.
GCAACGTCTCTGCTACAACGTGCCGTCGCCCATTGAGTTCCCATATTTCGGTGGCATCCCACTTAACTCGTTTTTGTGCCTGATTTCGGCCCGCGTTTGGCAGCTTTCAAAGTGCGGCCCAGTTTGCGTTCAAGTCTATCCATGAATGCTGTGTTTCCCAACGGGCGGCCTATGGATTCAGCGCGGCGCAGCAACATTTCGGCCATGTCTTGTTCAGGACTTGGGGCGAGGAGGGCTTTCATATCAGGACAAATTGCCTTCATATCCTTGGTATCAGTCAACCCGTCACTGCGCTCTTTCAAATATGCTTTGGCCGAAGACCAATCCCATTGCTCAGGCTTGGCGCAAAGCTTGGCTCGCACTGGATTGAGCAACACATAGCGCAAAGCGCTCAGCGCATGTTCGCCGTCCATCGCAACGCAACCAAAGCGCCCTTGCCAAAAATGTCCGGTCTTTTTGCGCCGCGCATTCAAATGGCCTGCATAAGCGCGGTGCACCGCAGACATGGCTTTGCTAAGGCCCGTTTCATCACGCGGCACAAGAATCAGATGCACATGATTTGACATCAAAACGTAACCAAGGCAGCGAATTTTTTCGCTAACGCAAGCAGCTTTGAGCAGCTTGAGATAATAGGCGTAGTCGTCATCCGAGAAAAACACCCGCGCCCCACCATTGCCGCGTTGGGTGACGTGGTGGGGGATGTTGGGGACGATCACGCGAGCGAGTCTGGCCATGGACAAGAGGTTAGCAACGGGCAGGGGCTGAGTCAATTAAGTGGGGTGTCACCGTTATTAAAGTGCGGTGGCACCGTTATTAAAGCGTAATTTTTCGCACTTTCCGTAATTTCGCAATGCTAATCACTTTGAGATCATCGAATAATTGCGTTGACAATAAATTAGTTTTTGAGCGATGCTTAGGAAGCTAAAGAATAGATGTCATTTCAAAAGACACTCACTCGGGGAGACTCACCATGAACAAAGCCGCCGCTATTACCATATTCACACTCATCACCGTTCCTGCTGCCTTTGCTGATGATGCGACGTGTAACAAAATCAAAAGTGCTGATCTTGGTTGGACGGATATTGCCATTACCACCAACACCGCAGCCGTCATTCTCAAAAGCCTTGGTTATGATATGGAAAATACCTTGCTGGGCCTTACGGTCTCTTATGAGGCATTGAAAAACAAAGATGTCGACATTTTCATGGGCAATTGGCGCCCAGCACAGGATGTGGAATTTGCGCCCTACTATGACAATAAATCAGTTGAAGTGATCAATACAAATCTGGTCGGTGCGAAATATACTTTGGCGGTGCCCTCTTATGTGGCCGATGGTGGTGTGAAAAGCTTTGATGATCTGGCAAAATATGCGGATAAATTTGGCAAGAAAATTTATGGCATTGAGCCCGGTTCCAACAAACCTCTGCTGGATATGGTGGCGGCGGGCACGCATGGTTTGGCCGGTTGGGAGATTGTTGAATCCAGTGAAGTGGGCATGATGACTCAAGTCAAAAAGTCCGTCGAAAATAATGAGTGGATTGCCTTTCTCGGGTGGCAACCACACCCCATGAACGTTGATTTCAAGATGACCTATCTTTCGGGTGGTGATGTAGAATTTGGGCCCAATTTTGGTGGCGCTACTGTGCGCACGATTTCGCGCGTAGGATATGCCCAACAATGCCCAAATGCGGCGAAATTTTTTTCCAATCTGGTATTTGATATCGACTATGAAAACATCGCCATGCGCAAAGTCACAGCGGATGGTCAATCACCTGAAGTTGCAGCTAAAGAGATGATGAAACAGCATCCTGAAAAATTGGCCACGTGGTTGGAGGGTGTAACGACCATGGATGGTAAGCCTGGGCTTGCTGCTGTGAAGGCAGCACTCGGTCTTTAATTTATGGCCGACACGATGTTGGCCGCCACGCTCAAGGCCTATGGCAAGCCCCTTGAGATTGGCATGGTAGCGCGGCCTGAACCAGCTTCAAATCAAATTCTGATTAAACTTGAAGCCAGTGGCGTTTGCCATACGGATGTTCATGTGTGGAAAGGAGGCCTTAGGCCCGCGGCCAATCCTTCGCCATTTGTTTTGGGCCATGAAGGTGTGGGCCGTGTTGTGACGCTTGGAGCAGGGGTCTCCGATTGGCGTGTTGGCGATAGGGCTGGTGCAGCGTGGATTCATAACACTTGCGGTGTGTGTGATGAGTGTGCGGCACAAGAAGAATCTTTTTGCCAAACTCATAACGCGCACGGCTTTAATGTGCCTGGCACATTTGCAGAATATGTTTTGGCGGATGCGCAATTTGCAGCGCGGCTTCCTGAAGGTGACGCAGCATTGCTTGCGCCACTTTTATGTGCAGGTCTCACGGCTTATGGTGCCCTGAAACGCGCTGAGCTCAAGGCTGGTGAAACCGTTGCAATATTCGGCTGTGGTGGGCTTGGACTTTATGCGGTGCAGTTGGCGCGGCGCATGGGCGTCCAAGTTATTGCCGTAGACCGTGACCCATTGAAGTTAGAATTGGCAAAAAATTATGGTGCTGAAACAGCAACACCACTCAGCACCGCACATGTTTGCATCAATTTTGCTCCAACAACAGCCACATGGGACCAAATGCTGGCGATGATCCGTCCGCGTGGCCGCATTATCTCCGCCGCGATGGTGCCAGAGCCGGTAACCCTAAATCAAGAATGGTTGCTGAGCACTGGGGTTCGCATTATGGGCACCAGTGTTGGCACCCGCGTTCAGATGGCGGAGCTTCTAAAAATCCATGCAGAAAAACAACTAATAGGAGCAGTCACACGCATCGGTCTGACGGACGTCACGCAAGCCTTGGAAGCACTCGAAAGTGGAACTTCTAAGGGCCGATTCTGTGTTGAATTTTGACCTTGAGAACAAAAGGCTTTATCGCCGAAATTCAATTTCGACGACACTTCTGAACAGCATCCATGGGAACGCATTCCAATTAAGTCAATTAATTAAGTGAGGTGGCACCGTAATTCCAATTAAGTCAATTAATTAATTGAGGTGGCACCGTAATTCCACCCCCCTGGCTTATCTCATCTCTGACCGGATCGCTGGTGCCGCAAGCTCCACGCCGTTATGATTACATTGAGGAACACCAGGACTACGCCCGACAGCTCCATTATCGCGTGGGCTTTTATGTTGAAAAATTCAATCTTGAACAACTGATCGACGTGGTGAATCGAGGCAGCCCTCAACACCACGAAGACCAAACTGCAGCTAAGGCCTAATATGGCTAATGAAGAACGAGTGATAATTGTTCTGAAATAAATCAAAAACCCAAGCATAAAAACAGCTGTTGCAGCAAGCCCCGCCATTATCACATTAAGTTGGAATTCGCGCCGTTCCCGATACCATCCTTCAACCTTTGACATGCAGCGACCGGTAGCAGTCAGAAATGTTTGCAAGTCAAGTTGCTTGTTAATTCCAAAAAACAAATAAATCAGAAATACAATAACCCAGAACCCGATCAGTCGGCGTCGATCATAGCTTTGACTTGATACCAAGTCTGAAATCAATTTGATGATCGAAAAGAGTAGCACAAGATAGGCCACCGTAATGAACCAACCGATGAACGATGGATCTCCGACCCGAAAATCCCAGCTGCCTGACGCGCATGAAACAAGTTCTTCAATCAAATCCAAATCTCTGCATGTCTATGCCTGCGGCACTGTGTAAGCCGACATTGAAGCAGTTTCTTTTGCGGGTAAAGCGGAATGATTTGGCATAAACAGAAATTCAAGTATTACGTTCTATGAAGGCCACCGATTATGGTTTGGAATTGTTGGCGAACTAAAGTGGGTTGGTCTGGAGTGACTATTTGATAATGTAGCATTCTCTCAATGGCGCAATTGCCCTCTTTGGTGCGCATTTACTTACAGCTATCGGCTGCATAATTGTAATAGGCAACTCTCCTGAGCTTCAAATCTTCAAAAAGATTTTCCCCAATTTTCTTGGACGCTTCGGACACAATTGGAGAAGCCAGAGCATCAGAAATGAAAGTAGAATTCGACATCTCTCCAATGTTGCTTTCGAAATCTTGCTGGATGAATTCCATGCCAAATTCCAGTTTGAATTGTCCTGCAGTCAACTTTTCCTCACCATTCATATAGTCAGACATGACATTGTTAAAAGTAAGCCGACAATCTTTTGCAAAAACAGAAATGATCAAATCACATTCATGCGCAGCAATTTCTTTTAATTTTTCTTTTGCATCATCGATAGCCTTTTTCCGACGGTTCCGGTGACACCCCACTTAGGTTTCGGTGACACCCTACTTAAAACACCTAATTTTCGGTGACACCCATGGACTGCACCCCATAGGTGAGACACGGTAAATACGGTTATGGGGGTGCAGTCCAGAGGTTGCACCATAATTCCTTTTTTTCTTTGATCCTTAACCGGACAGCAGTGGAAGCGTCCCATGTTCTTACAGTTGGCGGTCCGATATTTTGGATGAACGACTTTGCCAAAGTTTTATCAAAGGCTGCTCCAAATAGGCGTGTGAAATAGAGGCCACAATAACCGTCAAAAACAAACAGATGACCGTTGAAACTAGATTGTTATCAAAGTGAGATTTTAGAAAATACAGTAACGGATAGTGCCAAAGATACATGCCGTAGGAAATACGACCCAAATACACCAATGGAGACAATTGCAGCGCATAAGAAATGTTATTATCATCACGGAAAATTACCAAGCAATAGACGAGCCAAGCGCTGGCTAAAGAAATCACTGACCACCCCCAAGTGTATAACCACTTGTCTTGATGATGAACAGACAAGCTGACGAATAATAGAAATAAAAAAGGAATATAGATCTGATTACGAAAAACTGTTGGTTTTAAATTTGAAGTTACGCAAGCAAAAAAACACCCGATAATGAGCGAGTCGGCGCGCGTATCAAATCCATTGTATATTCGATAAAAGTTTCCTCCGTCAAAAGTTACCAATCGAACACCCAAGCAGACAAGCGCTAGAGTAGAAGCAATGATCTTTACCGATTTTGTTCCGCCGATCGATATTGTAAACCAAAATAAAAGTGGCCAAATAAGATAAAATTGTTCTTCAATCGCTAGCGACCAAGTATGTCCGAGAAAGCCATCGTAACCCCAATGAAACGCCCGCGACCAATTCATCAGACTAGTTGCAGACACTAAAACCATGATGAACAATTTACTTTTTGCGTGAAATAGCAAAAGGGCTGCAACAATGAATGCCAGCATTGCGTAGAGCGCGGGCATCAAACGCAACATTCTTCTCAAATAGAATTGCTTTAACAAAATGGTCCCAGTTTTTCGCCACTCTTGAAGCAATCTCGAAGTAATCAAGAATCCAGACAAGGCAAAAAATATATCCACACCGACCCAGCCGCCAACCAAATATGTGGGTAAGCAATGAAAAATTATAACGGCCAAAACAGATACGGATCGCAGACCATCAAGGGAAGGAATATAGTTGGGGAGAACGGGAGAAAAAGAGGAAATTGCTGTTTCTTTTTGAACTTTGCTTACTTCGTCGTATTTCATTTTCGGTCCGCCGCATTGCTGTAAACAGCAAAACTCATGCAAATTTTATCATTAATGACGTAACCACCGATTACACAAATCGTCAAACAGAAACACCAAAGGAAAAGAGGACGCTTCCCTTTTAACTTCTTTTCCCCTCAAATCTCGGCCACCATATTAAGGATCGACCAGTTAAGTCTTAATCTGGGGAGTGCTTTCGGAATTACGGTTGCAGCCCACTCAACTTTCCTCTCATGGATTGATCAGCCTTATGCCTTCATGGTCAAACCCTCTTTTGTCGCGTGTCGCAATGTCAAGGCCGTGCAGTGTGGCGATGGCTGAAATTTGTAAATCTGGAGTTGAATAGGTTCGCCCACGGTTCATGGCTGCTGCTGCCAGCCACGCGAAATGGATTGCACAATCATCATCAAATGGAACAACGCGTCCTAAGAACCGCATTTTGAATAATTTTAGATAATTTTCTTCAAGTTCAAATTTTCTTTTGCCAGATGGCATTGCAGCCAAGCCAAAGAGAATTTCAGCTTTGGTCACTGCTGTGGTGTAAAGTTCTTCGTGGTCGAATTTATCCACCCACGCCACGACCTTTGGATTTGCTTCTAACCGCGTCAGTTCGGAAATTACATTTGTATCGAGGATCACCAATCTGCGAAATCCAGTGGTGGGCTGTTCACATCGCGCGGAAATACTTGCAAGTCTGATCCGCCGACTTCCTTGAACATTTTGTTGATGGCGGTGCCCACACCCGTTTTTCGGCCAGCGGGGTTCACGGCTTTGTCGAGTGTGAGACGCACCTCTTCCTCTAGCGAGTGGCCCTTTTGAGGCGCTTTAGCCTTCAAAAGGCGCTTGGTTTCGTCATTTAGATTTCTGATCATCATGCTTGCCATAGCTGTGATGATATCATTGCTATCATTGCTATCATTGATGTCAATGATAGCAATCATGTTTCCACGCAATTCTCCAACGTTGTCTTCCTGATGGGCTCAAGACTATTGTTGAAAATGGGGGATATCCAGAAGGGCTAGCCCAATTCTGGAGACTAGCCAGATATAGGGCATCCACCGTACGCTGTCAAGCATTATTTCCTCTCTCTAGTAAAAATAGTGCTGTTTGACAGTTGGGCAGGCCCCGTCTATATCCGCGCTTGTTCAACGTCACACGCAGGTGTTGGAGCTTCACATGGGACTTCAAAAATCCCCACATAGCTGAAGTTCCTTCCGGTCCGCATCATGCGGCTCAACCATCTGCGGAGGATTAACCGGAGAAGGAAAATATTATGGCTGCTACAGTCTCGTTTACTATGCGTCAGCTCTTAGAAGCAGGCGTTCATTTTGGTCACCAAACACATCGCTGGAATCCAAAGATGGCATCATACATCTATGGTTCGCGCAACGGCATTCACATTCTGGATTTGTCGCAAACTGTTCCGTTGCTGCACAATGCATTGCAATTGGTAACAGACACAGTGGCCAAGGGCGGCCGTGTGTTGTTTGTGGGCACAAAGCGTTCAGCTGCTGAAGAAATTGCAGCATCAGCAAAACGTTGCGCTCAGTACTACGTGAACGCACGTTGGCTCGGCGGCATGCTCACCAACTGGAAAACCATTTCAGCTTCAATCAAGACACTTCGTGTGATTGACGATAAGGTTGCTCGTCAAGAGCAGGGTCTGAAGAAGCGCGAGCTTCTGGATATGGCCCGTCACAAGACCAAGCTTGATAAGGCTTTGGGCGGTATCAAGGATATGGGCGGCGTTCCAGATTTGCTGTTCGTGATTGATACCAACAAAGAAGCCAACGCCATTAAGGAAGCCAATCGTTTGGGCATTCCGGTTGTGGCCATCATCGATACGAATTCTGATCCTGCTGGCGTTAACTTCCCAATCCCAGGCAATGACGACGCAGCGCGCGCTGTTGCTCTGTATTGCGATCTCGTTTCGCGTGCGGTTCTTGCAGGCATTGAAGCTTCGCAACATCATTCAGGTGTTGATGCAGGTGCAGCTGAACAGCCAATCGCTGAAGCACTTCCAGCTTAAGTTTTGACGATACTTAGCGGGCCCGCGATGTTGCGGGCCCATTTTGACATTTAATCAAGAGGTTTGACATGGCTGACATTTCTGCTGGCATGGTAAAAAGCTTACGCGACCAAACTGGCGTGGGCATGATGGATTGTAAGGCTGCGTTGTCGGCCACTAATGGCAATATGGAAGAAGCCGTTGATTGGCTGCGTGCCAAGGGCTTGGCCAAGGCCGCCAAGAAATCAACGCGCGTTGCTGCTGAAGGCCTTGTAGGTCTTAGCGTTAAAGGCATGACCGGGGCATTGGTCGAAGTAAATTCGGAAACAGATTTCGTTGCCCGCAACGAGAAGTTTCAAGCCATGGTTGCTGAAATTTCAAAGCTCGCATTATTGGCCAATGGTTCAACTGAATCATTGAAGACCATGCATTTCCCCGGCAGCAAGCACGCTGTTGCGGAATATGTGGCGGAAATGGTTGCGACCATCGGCGAGAACATGACTGTGCGCCGCACAGCTGAGCTCACGGTGAAAGATGGCGCAATCGGTTCATACATCCACAACCAGATCGCACCGGGCATGGGCAAGATCGGCGTGATCGTTGCACTTGAATCAACTGGCGATAAGGCAGAGCTTGCAAACTTCGGCCGCATGTTGTCGATGCACATTGCAGCCACTAACCCAGTAGCTCTGAGCTTGGACGCAGTTCCAAAGGATGTTTTGGCCCGCGAAGTTGCAGTGCTTGAAGAAAAGAACGCCGGTAAGCCTGCAAACGTGATGGAAAAGATTATCGCATCGGGCTTGAAGTCATATGCCAAGGAAACATGCTTGCTCGAACAATCATACGTTCATGATGGCTCCAAAACTGTAACGCAGGCATTGGAAGAAATCGCTAAGAAAGCTGGCGCTGCGGTTCAGCTCACAGGCTTTGTGCGCATGCAATTGGGCGAAGGCATTGAAAAAGCCGATGGCGATGATTTTGCGACCGAAGTTGCCAAAATGTCGGGCCAATAATCTGCTTTACTCGTCATTTTAAGGTTTTGGCAGCGGGCAAATTCAAGATTTGCCCGCTGTTTTCTTTTGTGCAATAACATACGTAAGAGTCGAGCGCAGTGGCGTTTAATGCGCATTCATGTTCGGGGGCACCGAAGGTGATAGAGTGAAATCTGACAATATGGATTCTATGCTTGTTCGTATCGCAAAGGCTATCGCCAGAAGCGAAGGTGATGATAATTGGCAAGTCCACATGGATTCTGCCCGCGCTTCTTTAGAAGTTTTGCGTGAGCCATCCCAAGCTATGCTTGAAGCTGCAACACCAGGATTGCCCGACTGGGGCGATTTACCCGCTGATTGGCGCGCGATGATTGATAGCGTGCTTGGCGAAAATGTTGAGACGAATGACAATGGCGTGGTTTCGTCTCCTAACCGCGTTACGGGCTAAAACCGTTTAGCGACTGCCAAACATTGGTTTAGCAGCCTGGCCAAAACCTTGCGAAGGCTGAGTGTTGCCAACTGGTGGCGAAAAACTGCTCTTTGCAATAAAGGCTGGTTTTGGCTGGCCCTGGTTTGCCATTGCTGCGATTTCGTGAGAGATGTCAAACCCGTCGCCGCTACCATCGCCATATTCATTGTCATTGTCATCGCCAGGTAAACAGCCACATTCGATAATTTGCCAAATCCAACCGATAGCTGGGATAAATCCAAAAAAGTACCACCAACCAGATTTCCCACGATCGTGATAACGTGTAATGATCGTGCAAACATTGATGTAGAATGACAAGAATAAGGAAACTACAATTCCTGAAAGTTCAGCCAATGAACGACTGCTACCGGGTGAGTTTGTACCCAATACACTCGACGTAAAAACTAAGCCAACTGCTAAAACCATAATGCTGGCAAGCACGCCTAACCACCACTGACCACGACCAATACGTCCAAATGGGCTAATTAAAAACATTTTTGCACCTCCCTTTTTGTGAAGAATTTTACCCACTCTTATTATTTTGAAATTAAAGTTTTTGGTTAACAGGATTGACGCATTTAATTGCGTTAACCGATGATTAAAACCGAATCGTCAGAGATGCGCTAAAGAGCTAGTCAAAGACGGGTTTTCAGTATGACAAAATCAAAGTATAAACGCATTCTCCTCAAAATCTCGGGCGAAGTGCTGATGGGGTCTGAACCTTTTGGGATCGACCTTAATACCGTTGGCCGTGTGGCGGATGAAGTTATCGCTTGTACTGATGCGGGAACCGAAGTGGCTTTGGTCATTGGCGGCGGGAACATTTTTCGTGGGCTTGCGGGTGCAGCCAAAGGCATGGACCGGGTTTCGGCAGATCACATGGGGATCATGGCAACGGTCATGAATGCTCTAGCCATGCAAGGCGTCCTCAATTCCAAGGGTGTTGATGCTCGCATGCTTTCTGCCATTGCCATGCCTTCGGTGTGCGAAACTTATTCTGCGGCAAAGGGCATTCATCATCTTGAAAAGGGTAGGGTGGTGATTTGTGCGGCTGGGACGGGCCTGCCATTTTTCACAACTGATACAGGAGCAGCGTTGCGCGCAGCGGAACTCAAATGCCATGCATTGCTTAAAGGCACGAGTGTAGATGGGGTTTATTCTGCTGACCCAAAGAAAGACCCAAAAGCCAAGCGTTTTGAAAAAATTACGTTTGATGATATTTTGGCCAAGGATCTACGGATTATGGATCCTGCTGCAATCGCTCTTGCGCGGGATAACGACATTCCGGTAGTGGTGTTTTCCATACGTGAGGCCGGAAATGTTGAGCGTGTTCTCAAAGCTGCTGGCCAATTTACTTTAGTGACAAAGGATTAAGTAATGGCCCAACTTCCTGATTTTGACGCGGCAGATATCAAGCGCCGTATGAATGGTGCAATTGACTCGCTGAAACATGATTTCGGCGGTTTGCGCACGGGCCGGGCTTCCACAAGTCTGCTCGATCCCATAACGGTTGATGCTTACGGTGCCCGCATGCCGATTTCGCAATGCGCTTCGGTTTCTGTACCAGAGCCCCGCATGTTGCAAATCTCAGTTTGGGATCGTGGACTTGTGATTGCTGTTGAAAAGGCAATTCAACAATCGAATTTAGGCTTGAATCCGCAAACCGAAGGTCAGGTTATTCGGCTGCGCATGCCAGACTTAACGCAGGATCGGCGTAAGGAATTGGTGAAGGTTGCGCATACCTATGCGGAAAAAGGTCGTATTGCTGTGCGTAACGTGCGCCGGGACGGTATGGACCAATTAAAGGCGCTGGAAAAAAACAAGCAAATCAGTGAAGATGAACTTAAAGATAAATCAGCCGAAGTTCAAAAGCTGACAGACGATATGATCAAAGATATGGACGCGGCTTTGAAGGTCAAAGAAGCGGAAATCATGCAAGTTTGAGTTTTTATAAAATGACTGCGGAGCTGCAAAGTTCGAATCCACGCCATGTTGCCATCATTATGGATGGTAATGGACGTTGGGCTTCAGCGCGCGGTCTTCCGCGTTCAGCAGGGCATAAGGTGGGAATAGATGCGGTGCGCCGCGCTGTGCGGGCGGCTTCTGATCTTAATATAGAGTATCTGACGATCTATTCTTTCAGCACTGAAAATTGGACGCGGCCAAAAACTGAAGTGATGTTTTTGCTTGAGTTAATGCGCCGGTTCATTAGCCGAGATGTTGCGGAGCTTCATTCTTCTGCTGTAAAAATTCAGATTATAGGTGATCGTACTAATCTTGATTCAAAATTAGTTCGCATGATTGAAGATGCAGAGCGATTGACTGCTGGAAATGAAAAGCTGAAACTTGTGGTCGCTTTCAACTATGGCAGCCGACAAGAGCTTGCGCATGCAGCCCAAAGAATTGCTTTAGAAGTTCAAACTGGATCGCTCGATCCGGCCTTGATCAATGTCAACACGATAGCAGAGCATCTCGAAACCGCGGGTATGCCTGACCCAGACCTTCTTATTCGTACTGGTGGCGAGGAGCGGATTTCAAATTTCCTGTTGTGGCAATGTGCTTATGCCGAGTTTGTTTTTGTACCAGAGTTTTGGCCTGAGTTTAACGCGGAAATTTTCCAACGTGCGGTTGCCGAATACAACGCACGCGAACGCCGCTTTGGTGGATTGAAAGCTCAAACTGCATGAGCGCATCGAAATGGGCTGACCTTGGTGTTCGAACTGCTTCTGCGGTTGTTTTGGTTCCGGTTGTTTTGGGCGTTGTTTGGCTCGGCGGTTTTTGGTTCACGGGACTGGTTGTTGCACTGGGCATATTGATGGCGACCGAATGGGTGCGGATTGCTCATGGTAACAACAAAACGCAATTGCTGATCCATGAAGTTGCCGCGGCTTCGCTAATTATGGGTTCGCTGAAGCTTTCACTTTTAGCTTTGTTGATTTTGACCGCATTGTCTTGGTTTATACAACGCAAGGACGCGTTCAATGTTTGGAAATTGGTTGGCGTATTTTATATTGGTTTGCCAATCTTAGCATTTGATGTTTTGCGCAGTGACGCGGGATCTGGCTTCATCGCGGTGGTTTGGTGCATGGTGATTGTGTGGTCAGCTGATGTAATGGCTTATTTTTTTGGGCGCATTATCGGAGGCCCTAAACTTGCGCCGCGAATTTCACCGAAAAAAACTTGGGCTGGAATGCTTGGTGCTATTGTTGGTGCGGCACTTGCCTCATGGGTTGTTTCTCTTTTTGGTAGTATTAGTGTTTTGCCGCTGGCGATTTTGGCGGCGCTGTTTGCTATATTAGAGCAGGGCGGCGATATATTCGAAAGCGCTTTCAAACGGCACTTTGGTGTTAAAGACTCTGGAACATTGATCCCCGGCCATGGCGGCGTTTTAGACCGTGTTGACGGATTGATCACGGTGGCAACATGTGCCGCGATTGTAGGTTTTATCAACAATCCGCTCAGTCCCGCAGCCGGACTTCTCCACTGGTAACCATATTGCCGAAAAAATGACGCAAAGCCTGTGTCTTGTGGTTAACATTTGGTGAATGCGAACTGTCTATTGCGATTCAAATAGGCGGTATGATTGCAGAAGCACTCGGAGGCGGAGTTGAAATGATACAAGCAACGTTATTTGGCGCAGGGTATTATGCGGTGGCATTTTTTACCGCCATCATCGTTATTGTATTTGTTCATGAATTTGGACATTTCATCATTGGCCGCTGGTGCGGCGTTAAAATTGAAACATTTTCAGTTGGGTTTGGGCGCGAGATTTTCGGATTTAATGACCGTTACGGCACACGCTGGAAGTTTTGCTGGATCCCGATGGGGGGATATGTGAAATTTTTGGGTGATGCCAATGCCGCCAGCTTGCCGTCTTCCGCAGCAGCCTCAACTCCAGGCAGTTTGCAAGCCGCTGCGGTATGGAAACGCGCCGCTATAGTGGCAGCGGGGCCGATTGCCAATTTCATTCTGGCCATCATGATTTTCACAGCGGCCTATAATTTGGTGGGACAGCCAATCAATGAGCCCCGTGTTGACGAGGTTACTGCTGACGGCGCAGCAAAATCTGCCGGGATTGTTGCTGGTGATTACATCCGCACGATTGACGGCAAAGCTGTTCATAGCTTTATGGATATTCAACGCGCCATGATCATGCAGGGCGATACCCAAGTGACTCTGGGCGTTGAACGCAATAACCAGATGCTTGAAATCAAGCTCGAACCAAAGGTTGTTGAGTCAACTGATACATTTGGCCGGAAAAATCGTGTTAGTTTGATTGGTTTCAAGCACGATCCGACCAAGGATCCCGCTGGATTTGAAAGGCTTCCGCTTTTGTCTGCTGTTGCCAAGGGCGTGGATGAAACCGCTTTTGTGGCCAAGACGACATTGCGCTATGTTGGCAAGCTGTTCATGGGCAAGGAAAAATCTGATCAGCTTCACGGCCCCATTGGCATGGCGCAAATGGCTGGCGAAACCGCCTCCATGGGATTTTGGCCTTTCATCACTTTTGTTGCATTAATCAGCGTCAGTATCGGACTTGTTAACCTTTTCCCAATCCCAATGTTGGATGGTGGTCACTTGGTTTTCTATCTCATCGAAGCGGTGTTTGGAAAGCCGGTGGGACCTGTGGCGCAGGAGTGGAGTTTTAGAATCGGGTTGTCGGCTATGGTAGCGTTGATGTTGTTTGCTACAAACAATGATCTATCACCTTATATTAACAAGGTTTTTGGCTGGTAATTCGAATTGTAGGTTTCATTTGCATTGCAGATGAAAATGGTTAAAACGACACGCGGCGAA
>CAXTKH010000025.1:0-45440 GCA_964244815.1 uncultured Aestuariivirga sp.
AGCAATCATGGTCTCGGTCATCCAGTGTCCGAAGGGGTTTTTCATCATCAGCCGTTCGCCTTTGGGGCAACGACCGCGTGCCCGCGTCATATTGGTGAAAGTGCTTGTTTCATCAACGCATATCAGCCTGTGGCGATGCCGTGACATGATCGGCTGGCGGGCTTCCACCCATTCCTTGCGTGCTTTGGCGACGTCAGGCCTGTCTTGTTCGGATGCGTGAAGAGTTTTTTTTACGGCTAAGCCCGCAGGCAATCAGAAAGCGCGACAGCGTCGCAGCGGCAACATCCGTTCCCTTGGCCGCAAACAATACAGCCCTGAGTTCGGGCATGGTGATATCTCCACGTTTCTCAACCTCGTGCAAAATAAACGCCCGATGCGGTTGCAACTTGCCCCGAGGTTCGGCGCGACGCGGGCGTGGATCAATACTGCCCGCCTCTCGCTGCAATCTCATCAACTTGATCACGAACGAGGGGGAAACTTCAAACTTTCGCTAAGCAGCGCGGCACGAATGTCCAGCCTCGACAAAACGCACACACCGCTCACGAATAGCTCTGGGCAAAGGATTGGGCATGGCAAATCACCTCCATGCCCAAGTGAATCACATCTCAAGCCAAATGTGAATCCCATTTCGATTCTACAAAACTGTCCGGTGCTCTAGGTTACAACTTTCGCCGCCAAGCGCCAGTGGACGGTTACATCTTAGACTTTGTTGAATTCACTCAACGCTTGATCATTGAAGTTGACGGCTCGCAACACAGTGAAGCCAAAGGCGAGCGAAAAGATAAAATCCGTGATGCGCATTTTGTGAAAGCGGGATTCCAAGTTTTGCGTTTCTGGAATATTGATGTGAATACTGAAATGGACGGGGTCATTCACAAAATACTGAGCGTGTTGAAAGACCCCCCTCGGCCCCTTCGGGGCACCTCCCCCGCAAGGGGGAGGATTAAGGAAGGAGTTCCAGCTCTTCATCCTCCCCCCTCGCGGGGGAGGTGGCAGCGAAGCTGACGGAGGGGGTTGTTAAACCTCCCCCATCATCCTCTTGGCAATCTCGACCCTGATCGGACTCGCAGGATAAGTCCCCAAAATCTTCGTATAGCTCGAAAAGAAAGCCAGCTCCTCCATCGCGAGCCGCACATTGCGGTCTTCCGGGTGGCCTTCGATGTCGGCGTAGAATTGGGTGGCGCTGAATTGGCCTTCGAGTTGATAGGATTCAAGTTTGGTCATATTCACGCCATTGGTGGCAAAGCCGCCCATCGCCTTATAGAGCGCGGCGGGCACGTTGCGCACGCGGAATACAAAACTGGTCATCACTGGCCCATTACCTGCAGGTGCATCCTGGCGCTCGGTTGAAAGAATAATAAAGCGCGTTGTGTTATGCGCTTCGTCTTCCACATTTTTCAACAGAGGTTCCAAGCCATAAAGCTCGCCTGCCAAAGCTGTGGCCAATGCGCTGTCGGTTTTATCTTTGGTCTCAGACAATTCGCGCGCAGCACCTGCCGTATCAATCGCCACAATCGGTGTTAAGCCTTGCGCTTTGATCATCTTGCGGCATTGGCCAAGTGCGTGGACATGGCTGTGGACCGTTTTCAAATTTTCAAGTTTAGCACCAGGCACGGCCAGCAAGTGAAAATGGATCGGCAGAAAATGCTCGCCTATGATCGACAGGTTTGAAGCGGGCATCAGATGATGGATATCGGCCACGCGGCCTGCCACTGAATTATCAATCGGGATCATGGCCAGTTTGGCAGTGCCGTCTTTAACAGCTTGAAACGCATCTTCAAATGTGCGGCATGGGATCGGTTCGTAATCTGGGCACACTTCAAGGCAGGCGATGTGGGAGTTGGCGCCCGGCTCGCCTTGATAGGAAATCTTATGTTTCATCGTCTCAAGCTTTCATGATGCGGCGTGCCGCTTCCAAATCGGCTGGCGTATTAACGGCCAAGGGTGCGGTGTCAACCTTCACGACGGCCATGCGCATATCATGGTCAAGGGCGCGCATCTGCTCGAGGCTGCGCAAGGTTTCGCGGGTGCTGGGCGGCATGTCGGCCAGATGATCAAGCGCAGCGCGGCGATAAGCATATATTGGAATATGTTGCCAAAATGGTGGCTCGAAGCTGTCGTCGATTGTCCGCATAAAGTCCCGCGCAAAGGCAACTTCGCGATTGGCATTCAACGCGGAGATCACCTTCACAATTTGGGGATCATCGATCAAAGCTTGATCGCTGAGACTTGCAGCCAAAGTTGCCACTTGCACGGCGTCATTGGTGAGGCCTGCCAAGCAGCGCTGCAAATCGAGCTTATCGATGATGGGTAAATGAGCCGGAATACTCAACACATTTTCAAAGCGCTTTGCTGCATCACGCATGTCGAGTGCTGCTGATATGCGGTCCAGGCTGCTGGCCAAATTGAGCGGTGTTACCATCGCATCGCCACCTGCGGCACGCACAGTATCTGCAATCTGGTTTTCGGCTGCGGCCACTAAAACATGGCCGATATTGGCGGCCACGGCTTGTTTCCAAATGTGCACAACCATGGGAAGGCCATTGATATCGGCCAATGGCTTTCCAGGCAGGTCCTTAGCCCACATGCGGGCAGGAATAACAATGATGGTATTATGATGTTCTATCATGGGTTTATCCGGGGGCGCGGCAAATTGTTCATAGTACCTTATAGATATTGCAGGGAGAAACCGAAACCATTAGTTTCCGCGCCGAAATCGAATAATGACGAGGCTCGGAAATTTCCATGAGTAGCTTAGAATTCAATAAAATAGCGGGTGCCGTTTTGGCCACGGGGCTTTTGGTTTTGGGCTTGAAGAATTTTGGCTCTGAACTGTTCAAAGCCGAAGCGCCGGAAAAGCCAGGTTTTGTAATCGCCGTTGCCGAAGCGACACCAGCAGAAGGTGCCGGTGCTGCAGCCGCAACGCCGCTTCCAGTGTTGCTGGCCAAAGCTGATGTTGGCAAAGGAATGGCCGGTGTCAAGGCTTGTGCGGCATGCCATAATTTTGAAAAGGGTGGCGCTAATAAGGTTGGCCCTCATTTGTGGGGCATTGTTGGTCGCAAAATGGGTTCAGCAGAAGGCTTTGCTTATTCCGATGCATTCAAAGCTCTCGGCGACAAGCCATGGGACTTGGAAACCATGAGCAAATGGTTGGACGCGCCAAAGGCGATGGTTCCAGGCACCAAGATGGCTTTCGGTGGTATTCACAATGAACAGGCTCGTGCGGATGTTCTGGCCTATCTCAACAGTCTGTCGGACGCACCACAGCCGTTGCCGAAGCCTTGATTTGACCACTGTTCAAGAATGATGTCCAACACCGGAAGCAGCAGTTTCCGGTGTTTTCTTTTGGGTTAACACCTGTGATATTCAAATGAATTCGAATCAGGGGAGCGAAGTTTGTATGATCAACCGACGTAATATTTTGCAAATGGCTGGTCTTGCCCCCTTTGCCAATATTCCAATTGCGTTTGCTGATGATGCGAAATTTGTTCATGCGCTCAGTTTGTTTGGCGATATTAAATATCCACCCGATTTCAAACATTTTGATTACGTCAATCCCGCTGCACCCAAGACCGGCAAAATTCGGCAATGGGCATTGGGCGGTTTTGACTCGCTTAATCCAAATTCTCTGAAGGGTGATCCTGCGGCCGTCACGGTTCTTGAAACGCTGATGGTTGATTCTTTGGACGAGGCAGCCACGCGTTATGGCCTGATTGCAGAAAGTGTTTCGCATCCTGATGATTTTTCATCGGCCACGTTTCGGTTGCACGCGGAAGCCAAATTTCACGACGGCAAGCCCATCACGCCTGAAGATGTGGTGTGGAGTTTTGATACGCTTAAAGCTAATCTGCCAACCAAGGCCGCATATTATAAAAATGTGATCAAGGCCGAACAGGTCGGCGAGCGCGAAATTCGCTTTAGTTTTGACGAGAAAAACAACCGAGAGCTTCCTTCCATCGTTGGCCAATTGGTTATCATGCCCAAACATTGGTGGACGGCCAATGGCGCTGACGGCAAGCCCCGCGATGTGACAGCGTCCACCTTGGAAATCCCATTGGGTTCGGGGCCCTATAAGTTCAAAACGGTCGTTCCAGGTTCATCCATCGTGATGGAACGCGTGGCTGATTACTGGGGCAAGGATTTGCCCGTGAACATTGGCCAGAATAATTTTGATGAGATGACCTATCTTTATTTCCAAACGCAGCTGGTGGCGTTTGAGGCGTTCAAGGGCGACCAGGTTGATTACAATTATGAAACCAGCTCCAAAGCCTGGGCCACGGCTTATGATTTTCCGGCCGTAAAAGATGGGCGCTGCATACAAGAAAAAATTTCATTGAAAAAAGTAAACGGCATGCAGGGCTGGGTTCTCAACATGCGTAAAACCAAATTCCAGGATGTGCGGGTTCGCCGCGCTTTTGATCTGGCGTTTGATTTTGAATGGTCGAACGCCAATTTGTTCTATGGGCAATACACACGCTCACGTAGTTATTTCAACAATTCAGAAATGGAAGCCAAAGGTTTGCCCTCACCTGAAGAGTTGGCATTGCTGGAACCACTGAAAGACAAGTTGCCGCCAGAGGTTTTCACGACTGAATATAAAAATCCCGTCAACACGGATGGAACAGCGCGGCGCAAGAATTTGCGCGAGGCTGCAAGATTGTTGGCTGAAGCAGGTTGGACTGCTGTGCAAGATGGCGGCAAGAATGTTTTAAAGAACGCCGCAGGCGAAATACTTTCCGTTGAGTTTCTGCTGTATTCGCCGTTGTTCGAGCGTATCGCGCTTCCGTTCAAAGAGCAGCTTGAACTGATCGGTTTTGCAGTTTCCATTCGAACCATTGATACAGCGCAATATCAAAAACGTGTTCAAACATTTGACTATGAATGCATCGTCGGAAGCTTCGCGCAAAGTCTTTCTCCAGGCAATGAACAGCGCTACTTCTTCGGCACTGAATCAGCCGATAAAGATGGCTCTTCAAATTATGTTGGCATCAAAAATCCGGCCATTGATGCGCTGATCGATAAGGTCATTTTCGCCAAAGACCGTGCTGCATTGGTGGTTGCTTGTCGTGCGCTCGACCGCGCGTTGATCTGGAACCATTATGTATCGCCGCATTGGTACATTCCTTATGAGCGCATCGCTTATTGGAATCGTTTTGGCCGTCCTGAAAAAACGCCCGACTATAATTTGGGTTTCCCACTCACCTGGTGGTGGGACGCAGACAGAGCAAAGAAAACGGCGGCGGGATGATTTCTGATTAATGGGCGCCTATATTCTTAAACGATTGCTGTTGATGATCCCAACTCTGCTTGGGGTCATGCTGCTTACTTTTGCCGTCACACAATTTGTGCCCGGCGGCCCCATTGAGCGCATTATTGCGCAGATGGAAGGCAACGGTGCTGATGATCGCTTGAGCGGCGGTGGCACCGAAAATTTGAACGATCAACAAAACAACAGTTCATATCGTGGCGCGCGCGGGCTTGATCCCGAAATCATCAAGAAACTCGAAAAAGATTTTGGGTTCGACAAGCCGCCCGTTGAGCGTTTTCTACTGATGATCAAGAAATATGCGATGTTCGATTTTGGACAAAGCTATTTCCGCTCCAAATCAGTTTTATCTTTGATCGCTGAAAAACTACCTGTGTCGATCTCCCTTGGCTTATGGCTGCTGATCATTTCATATCTGGTGTCGATCCCACTCGGCATTCGCAAAGCTGTGAAGGACGGAACACCATTTGATGTGTGGTCATCGGCGATTGTGAGCATCGGCTATGCCATTCCGTCTTTCGTACTGTCGATTTTTCTCATCATCGTGTTTGCGGGCGGCAGTTATTATAATTGGTTTCCGCTGCGACTTCTCACGTCAGACAATTTTTCCGACCTGAGCTGGTGGGGAAAAATCAAAGACTACGCGTGGCATCTCGTGTTGCCGTTGATCGCTATGGGTGTTGGCAGTTTTGCCACCATGACGTTGCTGACTAAAAATTCCTTCCTTGATGAGATCAAGAAACAATATGTCACCACAGCGCGTGCCAAGGGTCTCACGGAGTCACGCGTGCTTTATGGCCATGTGTTTCGCAATGCCATGCTGCTCGTTATCTCTGGTTTTCCCGGCGCGTTTTTACACGCGTTTTTCACGGGCTCACTTTTGATTGAGCAGGTGTTCTCGCTCGATGGTTTGGGATTTCTCACTTACAGATCAGTGCTCGACCGTGATTACGCTGTGGTGTTTGCCAATCTTTATATCTTCACGTTGATTGGCCTCGTCGTGGCGTTGATTAGCGATCTTCTCTACACATGGATTGATCCGCGCATTGATTTTGAAGCGCGGGAGGTTTGACCCACGTGTTTAAACTCAACCCTCTCAATCAACGGCGCTGGGCTTTGTTTAAAGCCAACAGACGCGGCTTCTGGTCGTTCTGGATTTTTCTGGTTTTATTTTTCGTCTCATTGTTTGCGCCGATGATTGCCAACGACAAACCAATCATCGCTTCTTACAAAGGCGAATTGCTTTATCCAATTTTGGTTGATTATCCGGAATCAAAATTCGGCGGCTTCCTCGCCAAAACAAATTATCACGATCCTGCAAACATTGACGAGATCACTGCCAATGGCTGGATGGTGTGGCCCCCTATTCGTTATTCTTACAACACTGTGAATTCTGAAATCCCGCAATCAGCACCCTCTTCACCGGCGGGCATGTTAACGCGCGAGGTTGCGTGTTCGAAATATCCGCTGAAAGATCAAGACCCGCAATGTGTCGCTGGCAATATGAATTGGCTCGGCACAGATGATGGCGGGCGCGATGTAATTGCACGGCTGATTTATGGCTACCGGGTATCGGTGGCCTTCGGACTGATCCTCACCTTCTTTTCCTCAATCATCGGCATAGTGCTGGGTGCTATCCAAGGATTTTTTGGTGGCTGGACAGATTTGCTGTTGCAACGCTTCATTGAAATCTGGGCATCAATGCCAACGCTTTATCTGCTGATTATTCTGTCCGCATTCCTCGCTCCGAATTTCTGGCTGCTGCTGTTTATTTTGATGATGTTTTCTTGGACAGGCTTGGTGCACCTCATCCGTGCTGAATTCTTGCGCGCGCGGAATTTCGAATATGTGCGGGCGGCCAAGGCATTGGGCTTGTCCAACGTGAAAATCATGTTCAAGCATCTGCTGCCAAATGCCATGGTTTCTGCGGTAACATTTATGCCGTTCATCATTGCGGGTTCTGTGACCACACTTTCGTCGCTGGACTATTTAGGCTTTGGTCTTCCACCCGGTTCACCCTCACTAGGCGAGATGGTCAAGCAAGGTAAGGACAATCTGCAAGCACCATGGCTTGGTTTTACAATCTTCTTCCTCATGTCGACCATGCTCACATTGCTGGTGTTCATGGGTGAAGCGGTGCGTGATGCGCTTGATCCGCGGAAGACATTTTCATGAGTGAGATGCTTCTTGATGTGAAAGATTTGTCAGTTGCATTCAAGCAATCAGGCAAAGAATTTCTGGCGGTGGATCATGTTTCATTTGCAGTGAACAAGGGCGAGACACTGGCGCTGGTGGGGGAATCTGGTTCCGGCAAATCCGTCAGTGCACTAAGCATTCTCAAGCTCC
Organism: uncultured Aestuariivirga sp.; assembly: GCA_964244815.1. Taxonomy (GTDB): domain Bacteria; phylum Pseudomonadota; class Alphaproteobacteria; order Rhizobiales; family Aestuariivirgaceae; genus Aestuariivirga. The sequence goes on from CAXTKH010000025.1 coordinate 7,613, forward strand.
TGCAATATCCAGCCGCTTCGCATCCTTCGGGGCAAGTGCTGTTCAAGGGCCAAGACTTGCTTGATGCCAATGAAGCTGATTTGCGCCAGGTGCGCGGCCGCAACATTACGATGATTTTTCAAGAGCCGATGACATCGCTCAATCCGCTTCATAATATTGAAAAGCAGATAGGCGAAATCCTTGAAATTCACCAAGGCATCAAAGGCCAGGCGGCACGCAAACAGATTGTTGAGCTGCTCGAGAAGGTTGGCATTCGTGACGCGGCCTCGCGCCTGCAAGCCTATCCGCATCAGCTTTCAGGCGGACAGCGACAGCGTGTGATGATTGCGATGGCGCTTGCCAACAAGCCGGATTTGTTGATCGCCGATGAACCGACCACCGCCCTTGATGTGACCGTGCAGGCGCAAATTTTAAAGCTGCTGAAAGATTTACAAAAAGAATTCGGCATGGCGCTGTTGCTCATTACCCATGATTTAGGCATCGTGCGCAATATGGCTGATCATGTTTGCGTGATGCAGAAGGGCAAGATTGTTGAAGCAGGCGTAGCCAAAGCTGTATTTGCCAATCCGCAACACGAATACACCAGGATGTTGCTGGCTGCCGAGCCTAAAGGCCAGCCGCCAAAGGCTAATCTCAACGCCGACAAGATTATCGAAACCAAAAATCTGAAGGTCTGGTTTCCAATCAAGCAAGGTTTTTTCCGCAAGACTGTGGGTCACGTCAAGGCCGTTGATGGCCTTGATCTTACGCTGCGGGCTGGCCAGACGCTTGGCATTGTAGGCGAATCTGGTTCAGGCAAAACCACAACGGGTCTTGCCATCATGCGGCTGATTTCTTCGCAAGGTGAAATCCTGTTCAAGGGCCAGCGTATTGATGGTTTGAAATCTGGTGTCATGCGGCCTTTGCGCAAAGACATGCAGGTCGTGTTTCAGGATCCATTTGGATCGCTGTCACCTCGTCTTTCGGTTTTGCAAATTGTTGAAGAAGGTTTGATTATTCAAAAGCCCGAACTCAATGCAAAAGCGCGCCGCGAACTTGTGGCCCAAGCCTTGACTGAAGTGGGGCTTGATGCCGCCAATATGGACCGTTTTCCGCATGAGTTTTCCGGCGGGCAACGTCAGCGCATTGCAATTGCACGTGCACTGGCATTGGAACCAAAATTTATCATGCTGGATGAACCAACATCAGCGCTAGATATGTCGGTGCAAGCTCAGGTGGTTGATTTGCTCCGCGCTTTACAAGTGAAGCATAATTTGAGTTATCTGTTTATCAGCCATGATCTCAAAGTAGTGCGTGCACTCGCCAATGAAGTGATTGTGATGCGCGACGGCGTGGTCGTGGAGCGCGGTGTGACGCAAGACATTTTCAATAATCCACAACAACCTTATACCAAGGCATTGCTGGCTGCTGCTCTTAATCTTAAAGCCGTTGACGGAGTCGTTCGACAATGAGTGCGTTCTTGATTGTCACGCCAACCTGGGATGCGGAGCCTTGGGGCAAGGCTCTCAAAAAAGTTGCGCCCAAACTTGATATTCGCCTTTGGCCAAATGTGGGCAATGTCGAAGACATCACCTATGCCGCTGCTTGGCTGCCACCGCCTGATGAGCTGAAGCGATTTCCCAATCTCAAAGTCATCTTTTCCTTGGGTGCTGGTGTTGACGCTATTTTGGGTGATCCCACTTTGCCTTCAGGCATTCCCATTGTGCGTGTGAATGACGATGACCTGACCAACCGCATGAGCGAATATGTGGTTCAGCACGTCTTGATGCATCACCGCCAGCAACGCCGCATTGATGAAAACCAACGCAACAAAATCTGGGACCCGTTTCCGCAACATGCCGCCTCAGCCATGACGGTGGGGATCATGGGTATGGGTGCTTTGGGTGCGGTTGCCGCACAGAAACTTCGCATGATGGGATTTAACGTTGTTGGTTGGAGTCGCAGTTTAAAGCAGATTGATGGTGTGAACAGCTTCGCTGGCGCTGCTGGGTTTGATGGGTTTTTGGGCGAAACGGATATTCTAGTTTCACTTCTACCAGCCACGGCTGATACAGACGGGATTATTAATAAGTCCTTGATAAATAAGCTTTCCAGGCGTGGGCCATTTGGTGCGCCGATCTTGATCAATGCCGGTCGCGGCCGAGCGCAGGTTGAGGATGATATTCTAGCGTGCCTCGATTCAGGCGAACTTTACGCCGCCACTTTGGATGTGTTTTGCAAAGAACCTTTGCCAGAGACGAGCAGACTTTGGTCGCACCCGCGCGTGACATTGACGCCTCATATGGCGGCGGATTCTGATCCAGAAACAATCTGCCGCTATGTTTACGCGCAGATTGAGCGGTTTGAGCGTGGGGATGCGCTGGTGAATGTGGTTGACCGGATAAAAGGCTACTAAAATGCTGATTTGCTTCCACCCCCACAAAGGCGTCTAAATTCATCGTAGAAGCGTCTTCCTATTTTAGGCTACCACCCTAGCTTTCAACCCAGAAAACCCCTCCCAGCCTTAAATTGTGAGCTTTAAAGACTATCACAGGAAATAAATAAGGTTACTCAATCCTGAACGCCAGATAAACGGCAAACTCAGACTTGGTTCAGAGCGGCTCTTCTAAAAAGGCAACATCAGATGCTTTCGGAGTTGGAACAGTTAAAATGAACACGTTTTTCAAAATCGCCGCCGCAACCGTTTTTGCCAGCTTGATGACTGTTTCAGCACAAGCGGCCGAAAAGAAGCCATTTCAAGGTGTCGTTATCGTTCCAGCGTCTTACAGCGAGCCAGCCCAAGACGAAGCTCAACCCAGCTTCAAGCGCGGCAAAGTGATTTCGTATGCCACGGATAAAAAACCAGGATCAATCATCGTCGATACCAAAACCAATCATCTCTATTACGTCTTGGGCATGGACCGCGCTGTGATGTACCGCGTGGCATCAGCCAAGCCCGGTTTTGAATGGCAAGGCACGAACAAAGTTTCAGCTAAAACCCAATGGCCAAATTGGCGCCCGCCAGTTGCCATGCAAGCCCGCCGCCCAGAGCTTCCAGCCTTCATGGCCGGCGGTCCAAAGAACCCGCTGGGTGCGCGTGCCATCTATCTTGGCTCCACGATTTATCGTATTCATGGCACCAACGAACCATCTTCCATCGGCAAGTCCGCTTCGTCGGGATGTATACGAATGCTTAACGATGATGTGAGCGAACTTTATCAATTTGTGAAAGTTGGCGTTGAGGTCACAGTGTTATAAGAGTTTAAGGTGCGACAGTGAGCGAAGGGCTTTGACTATGGCGTCAAAGCCCTTTTTCGCAGGTACAGAGACATTTCGGGCTCGCATATAGGAATGAGCCAGTTCGGGTTCTTCCCGCAGTTCGCAAGGAATGCCAGCGGCTCTCAGTTTTGCAGCGAAAATTATTCCATCATCATAAAGTGGATCATGTTTTGCCACCGATATAAAAGTGGGCGGCAGGCCTGAAATATCCTTGGCAGAATTGGGCACTGCTTTATCATCATTCCAATTGTTGTTTCTTTGCGGCCCTAAAAATGAATCCAGATAAAACTTCATCTCATCGCGCGTGAGACACGGCGCATCGGCATTACGCAGATAAGACGGCGTGTTGATGTCGTTGCCCAAAACTGGATAAATCAAAACGAGGCCTTTGAGTTGCGGCAAGCCCTGCTCTTTCAACGCCAGCGCCAAGGCCACTGACATTTGTCCACCAGCGCTATCACCCGCAGCCAAAATATTTTCAGGATCAATATTGTGTTCAGCGCCATGCTCTCGCATCCAATGCCAGACTTTAAGCGAGTCTTCCAATTGTGCAGGATGCTTATGTTCAGGCGCTAATCGGTAATCCACCAACGCCACCGCGCAATCAGCACCCGCTGCTATTTCGGCGCATATATCGTCATGGGTTTCAGGCCCGCCCAAAACCCAGCCGCCGCCATGGAAGTAGAGGACACCCGGTTTTGGAGTTTTGGTTTTTGGAATGAAGCGGCGAAACTTTACGCCTTCCGTTTCAAGATCAGAAACGATCAGGCCTTGCGGTCTTGGTGCCCGAAACTGTTTACATAAATCATTCCACGCCAAGCGCTGCTGATCAAGCGCCCACTGGTCAGAACCTGGCGGTGTTTTTGCCAAGAGCTCTTTATAAAAAGAAAGCATGCCGGGATCGATGTGCATACGAGGCATCCATCAGAAATTTAGATGACACAATTAATGCCTGCATTTTAAGTCTTGAGCAAATCTTCGTTTATGCCCAAGCCAATTGTGCCTTGTATCACCTGCAATAAATTGAAATTAGTGAACTGGGTGATTTTTATCTTCAACGTCTTTTAGGCCTGTGAGCATTGACTTTACAAGATTTTCGCGGTGGCGAAAGCTTGCATAAAGCACGCCGCATAGATGACCAGCGATCAGCAGAAAGCAAAATTTCACAAGCGCTTTATGGGTAGTTTCCACCCATTCAACACCAAAAAAACATATCAGTGCTGATCATGTAGCCAGAAATACCAATCGCCGTTATCGTTAAGAGTAAAACGACAATCATCGCGCCACCCGCTGGATTGTGACCAAGGTAGCGTTTTTCTTTTCCTGCCAGCATTGCAATCAAGAATTTGACTATGGTTGCCGGACCAGTCACAAAATCGATGAAACGCGCATGATTGCCACCCGAGAAACCCCAGATAAGGCGAAATGCAATTAAAGCCAAAACCACATAGCCCATTTTCAAATGAAGTGATCGATAATCGGCAAGCACATATGACAATGTGAACATGCCGACCAAAGACCAGTGGAAGATGCGCACACCTAAATCCCAAACACGAACTTGTTTTTTTGCTGGTGGTATCAAAACGAATGTAGGCATCATGCGCATCTTGCTCAGCAATTAGATTTCATTGCGCCCAAGTTCTAGACCAGTATTTGGATCAAAGAAGACTTCATATTTCTTATCGCCTACCGTTCCATAAACCTCATAGCACTTTCCATCATTGATCTTGGCTGTGATGACAGCGCCACCCACATCCTCAAAAGACTTGATCGATTGCCACATGGGCTTTACGGCGGCACCAGGCGAGCAGGCGGGCTCTGCTACAGCGGCAGTTGAAACAGTAATGAAACCAATGAACAGGGTAAGGGCAAATTTTTTCAATTCAAAATCCTCTAAGTTTAACACCAGCCGACGTGTTGCCTGCTGCTGACCAAACTATCCTGTAACTTTTGAACGTTGTATGTAAACGAAAGCATTATAGCTTCCGTCATAAGCTAAAGCATCATACGTTTCAGACTTTAGTCATATGAAATTTTCGATTAAAGAGGAGTGCCCATTAAATCTTCAATCAACAGCGATCCGAGATGGTTGCGTCCTGTCACACCGGCTGTTCGATAAATTGACGTGAGTTGGGTTTTAATCGTCCCTTCTTGGGCTTGGCGCAACTCAGACATTTCAGTAATTGAAAATCCTTTAATCGCAAGAATTGTCACGTCCATCTCAGCTGATGTTAAACCCCAATCGGCAAAATAAGTATTGATGACATCTTGCAGTTTGCCTTTGGCCACTTGCAAGCTGCGCTCCATGCGCTCTTGGTTTTGCAGAATGCCGCGCAACATTGAAACCTCTAGAATCATGGCAGCAAACATCGCCAATGTCGCCAGCACCTCGACAACGTAATAGAGCGATTTGATAGTGCCATCTTCCAGTATGTCTTGGCTGGCATCATAAACAAAAAACAAGGCACAAACGGCCTGAATGATAATCAGGCCGATGAGATAGAGTTTTTTTGTTTTTACACTGGTTCGAATTAACGAAACCGAAGTTACGCCGTTCTGCGGATCCTGCTCTGCGGTGGCTGATAGGCCATGCGCGCGTGGTATTCGCAATAGGGCGAACCATCACGGGGGCCATGACCGCAGAAGCAGAACTCTTCATTGTTCGGATCGCCGATTGGCCATTTGCAGGTTTTGTCTGACAGATGCAAAATTGTAACGCGGCCATCTTTGGCACTGTCAATCAAACGGAGCGGCTTTGGTTCTGGCAGCGGCATTGGGCGCGGAGCCATTTGTTGGAAAGGCTTCAGCGCATTTGCTCCAGCTGTCGGCATTGAGGGCGAACGGCCCGGTGCCGATGGCTCGCGAGGCGTCTTGCGAGCGGTGCGAGGTTGAGCATTGCGCACAGGTGTGGCACGGCCTGACAAGTTTAGACGGTGCACTTTGCCGATTACGGCATTGCGGGTTACACCGCCTGCGAGGCGACCGGCGATTTGGCTTGCGCTCAAACCATCAGCCCAAAGTTTTTTCAATGTTTCGACGCGCTCTTCGGTCCATGGCGCTTTGTCGTTTGGCATTGCCAGATCAGTCATATTATTTGAATCCCTTATGCTTCACAGAGTCATACAACTCTGTGTTTTTGCCCCAACGCTTTACTGAAAACTGCTACATCTCGTAGCTTGTTACCTATTTACTACTATGGGCAGTGTCGCAAAAACAAGGAATCAACGGTTTATTATCCACGTTTTCCCCAGCTTCTGCAGTCTGCCTAGTGGTTAACAATGACTTAAGACTCGTTTTTGTGGACAGTACATGCGATGTTTTGACTCAGCTGTGGATAGTGCTTTATTGACCTTGGCTAATCTCTTGATTATATGTGGTCTTCATCAAACGCGCCGATTTCTATCGGCGCTTTTTAGTTTTGGGGAACTGCCATGACTATTGCACCTGTGTTGCCAACTTATAATCGCGCTGCGGTTTCGTTTGAGCGCGGGCTCGGTGCACGAGCCTATACATCAGACGGCGTTGAATATCTCGATTTTGGCGCTGGTGTTGCTGTGAACTCATGCGGCCACGCCCATCCACATCTGGTGCAGGCGCTAACTGAACAAGCACAGAAGATTTGGCACACGTCTAACCTTTATCAAATGCCTGGCCAAACCAAATTAGCGGAGCGTTTGATTGCGCATTCATTTGCCGACACGGTGTTCTTTTGCAACTCGGGCACTGAGGCCACTGAACTTGCCATCAAGATGGCACGCAAGTTTCATTATGTGAACGGCGCGCCAGAGCGGGTTGAGATCATAACTTTTGAAGGCGCATTCCATGGTCGCACGCTTGCGGCCTTGGCTGCTGGTGGCCAGGAGAAATATCTGGAAGGCTTTGGGCCAAAGGCTGCTGGTTTTTTGCAGTTGGCTTTTGGTGATCACCAAGCATTGGAAGCAGCCATTGGGCCAAACACAGCGGCAATCTATATTGAACCCGTGCAAGGCGAAGGTGGTATCAGACCTGTGCCACACCAGTGCTTGCGGGGGCTTCGCGAGCTTTGCGACAAGCATGGCATTCTTTTGATGTTTGACGAAATCCAATGCGGCATTGGCCGCACTGGAAAATTATTCGCGCATGAATGGGCGGGCATTATTCCTGATATTATGGCTGTGGCTAAGGGTATTGGCGGCGGATTTCCGCTTGGTGCTGTATTGGCGACTGAGAATGCTGCCAAAGGCATGGTGGCTGGCACGCATGGTTCTACATTTGGTGGCAACCCGCTCGGCACTTCTGTCGGCAATGCTGTGCTTGATGTTATTTTGGCTGATGGTTTTCTTGATAATGTTTTGCGCCAGTCCATCAACCTCAAACAAAAGCTAGAACGGTTGAAGGATCAACACCCGACCATCATTGAAGATATTCGCGGTTCTGGTTTGATGATGGGCATTAAATGCAAAGTTGCCAACACCGCATTGCAGAAGGCGGCTTTGGACGAGAAGCTTTTGATCATTGGTGCAGGGGATAATGTGGTGCGATTGTTGCCACCACTCATCGTGACTGATGCTGATGTAACTGAAGCTGTAAACAAACTTGAGCGTGCCTGTGTTGCGCTTGAAAAAGTGAATTGAGACAATGCATTTTTTAGAGATCAAAGATTTCAGCAAGCCGCAATTGCGTAGAATTTTGGATTCAGCGTTAAAACGCAAAACTGCACGCACTGGCATGGCGAAGGGAGAACTGGATTCTGACTTGCCTCTGAAGGGCAAAATTATTGCCCTGGTTTTTGAACGGCCTTCAACACGCACGCGCTTTTCGTTCGAAGTTGGCATTCGGCAATTGGGTGGCGAAGTGTTCACCGCATCAGGTTCTGAAATGCAACTCGGTCGCGGTGAAACTGTGGCTGATACCGCGCGGGTTTTATCGCGCTATGTGGATTGCGTGATGATCCGCGCGCAGAAGCGATCAACTTTGGAAGAGTTCGCTTCAGCGGCAACTATTCCTGTCATCAATGGGCTAACCAACATGACCCACCCTTGTCAGGTGGTGACTGATGTTTTGACGCTTGAGGAGAAAAAAGGCGACCTGCAAAACAATAAGGTTTCATGGATTGGTGACGGCAATAATGTTTGCGCGTCTTGGATTGAGGCGATTGGTGTTTTGGGTGGCTCACTCAAAGTCGGTTGCCCCACATTGCTGAAACCACAAAAAGAATTCTTGGATTGGGCGCATAAACACAATGCCGATGTTTCAGTCATGAATTCCCCTGAAGACGCAGTTGCAGATACCGATTGCGTGATAACCGACGCTTGGGTTTCGATGCATGACGAAGATGTTGAAAACCGACATAATCTTTTGCGCGCCTATCAAGTGAATGAAGCATTGATGAAGCATGCGAAGAAAGATGCATTGTTTATGCATTGCTTGCCGGCACACCGGAACGAAGAAGTGACTGACGCCGTTATGGACGGAATGCACTCGGTGGTGTTTGACGAGGCAGAAAACCGCATTCATGCACAGAAGGCCATTTTGCTTTCGTGTTTTGGAAAGTTGTAATGGACCAGGTTATTCCATTTGCTATTAAGCCCTTGGGCGTGCGCGGGCGCATTGTGCGGCTTGGTGCGGTGATTGATGACATTGTTTCGCGCCATGATTATCCGGAAACTGTTTCGGCATTGGTGGCCGAAAGCATTGCGCTCACTGCGATGTTGGGTACAGCATTAAAATTTGATGGCAAGTTTATTGTTCAAACGAAAACTTCTGGACCTGTGAACATGATCGTTGCTGATTATGCAGCACCTGGTGGCGTGCGCGGTTGTGCAAAATTTTCAAAAGAAAAGTTGGATGCGCTGACAAAGCCTGATCAGAAACAATTGTTGGGCGAAGGTTATCTGGGCATGACGGTTGACCAAGGTGCGGATATGGAGCGTTACCAAGGTATCGTTCCGCTTGGCTCTTCCACGCTGGTGGATGCGGCGCATACTTATTTTCAACAATCCGAACAGATCCCGACCCGCTTGCGTATGGCAGCCGGGCCGTTGTTTGAGCGTGGTGAGAAAAAACCGCATTGGCGCGTTGGCGCAATTTTAGTTCAACACATTCCAGTTGAAGGCGGGTTGCCGCCGATTGCTTTTTCTTCAGGCGATGCGCCTGAAGGATCTGAGGCTGAAGTGCTTGAAGATGACAACTGGGTGAAGGCGCGGTTGTTGCTTGATACGGTTGAGGATCATGAACTGCTTGATCCAACTTTAACAGCTGAAGAAATTCTCTACCGTCTTTATCACGAAGACGGCGTTACGGTTTACCCAGCAATTCCCATCAATCGCTATTGCAGCTGTTCGCGCGAGGCGGTTTCATCAATGTTGACAAACTTCTCTGGTGTAGATCGTGCCGACATGGTGAAGGACGGCACGATTGAAGTGGCGTGCGAATTTTGCTCGACGGCTTACCAGTTTAAACCGAACGAGTTTGCATAGGCATCAAGCGCAGTTCATCAACAGCGACTATGCGCTTGCCAATTGGAAACACCGAAGCAATGGCCAGCTTTACATGTGCCCAAGCAAACGGAATGCCGATGATGGAGATGGTGAGTGCGATTGCAGCCGAGATGTGCATCAACGCCAACCACCAACCTGCAAACACAAACCAGATCACATTACCAATTGTTCCGATGGTGCCTGTACCTATATCAGATTGACCTGTCAGCTGATCGCGCGAGATGATGTCATAGCCGAATGGCCAAAAGGTATAACGGGCGAGACGAAAACAGGTTGGCACAAATGGCAGACCCACAATGGTGAGGGCCATGATGATGCCCGCCAATATCCAAGCCAAGCCAGCGATAAACCCGCCAAGCACAAACCATAGAATATTAAGAATGAAAATCATTTTGTAACCCTCCGAATGCGAGGGATGTGGGGATGGAACTGCGGAAATTCAACTAAAAATTTTTCCACCCTTTGGATCTGATCACAGCGATATCAAAGCGGGAGAGGAGCTTTGCCGAGATTGGATCGGTTGGTTCAAAGCTGTGAACGGGCTTCGGCAGTGACGGCAATGTTTTTGCACCTGCGCCAATCATGGCCATGCGTGCAGTACCCAGCGCTGTGAGATCAGCACTGCCTGCGACGACCACTTTGCGATTTAAGGCATTGGCTAAAAATTGGCCAAAATAGGGATTTGCGCTAAGGCCGCCGTCGATTGAAATGAAAGTGCCTTTTTCGCTTAGGCGGTCCATGGCGCGGACCACCTCCTGAGCGCGCAGTGCAATGCCTTCCAGCACAGCCTGCACCATATCTTGTTTGGTTGTGTCCAACCCCATGCCGATCCACAGGCCGGATGCTGCACGGTCCCAGTGTGGGCATGCAAGGCCCGAAAGGGCTGGCACAAAGACGAGGCCACGGGATAATGCACTTTCGGATTTGAAACTGTTGATTTCCTCGTAGTCATTAAACAAGCCCAAGCTCTTTGCCCAGTTCACGGCAGACGCCGCATTGTAGACCCCGCCATCGACTGCGAACAATGGTGGTTGCTCGCCGATTTGCCAGGCGATGGTGGGGAGCAGGCCTGAATCATTTTTCGACGGACGCGCGTGTCCGGCCAAGGCCAATGCGAATGCGCCGGTACCGAAGGTGATTTTAGCATCGCCAACATTCATGCAGCCATGACCAAAGAGAGCGGCTTGTTGATCGACCAGACTTGCGGTGACAGGCGTTTTGCCGATCATGCCAATTGGGCCGGTGGTGCTGCGGATCTGGGGAAGGCATTCTTTTGGAACGCCAAACAATTCGCAGAGTTCATCGTCCCATTGCAAAGTATCAAGTGCCATGAGCGAAGTGCGAGATGCAGTGGTGACATCGGATGCGAACGTTCCGGTGAGGCGATCAAGAAAGTAAGCATCGCTGGTGCCAAGCCGCAATCTTCCGGCGGACAGTAAGATGCGAGCTTCGGGAACATGATCCAATATCCAACGGAATTTTGAGGCACTGAAATATGGATCGAGCGGCAGGCCGGCTTTGTGTTGGGTGAGCGCTTCGGCACCTGTGGCTTTGAGCGCTTCAGTTTGTAGTTTGGTGCGGTCATCTTGCCACACAATGGCATTATAGACTGGCTTTCCGGTTTCCTTATCCCAAGCCACAACGGTTTCGCCTTGGTTGGCGATGCCGATGCAATCAATCTTTCCGGCTTTTTTAATGCATGCTGTGATGTGCGACAAAAGTTCTTCGGGATCATGTTCGACCCAGCCTGACTGCGGGTAGATTTGCTTGTGCTCGAAGCTGGCGATCTTTGCGAATGTGCCATCGGCATCAAGTGTGAACGCCTTGGTGCCGGTTGTGCCTTGGTCAATGCTGAGTGATTTCATTTCATGTCACTTGCGATTTTGCCGGCGGCTGCACGCGCTTCGATCATACAACGGCCCGCGGTGTTCAGCCTACCATTAGCATTGCCGATGATCGATAGTTGGATCCCCGCCTGCGCAGGGATGACGGAGGTGGGTGTTGAGATGCCGGAAGAAGTGGGGAGCAAAGAAAGTTCTGGTCTAAATTTTCCGGAGAGTATCACGCCATCGCAGGCGATTGTTTCTTTGCGGCCGTTGGACTCGATATTGATCGATTCAACCTTGGTACTGCCGTTGATTGAAATCAGTTTAGTGTTTCGTTTCATTGGAACACCAAATACTATTTTTGCGCCGAGACCAAAATATGACGGAGCGTCCAACTTGGCGTTCTCTGTGATCATGCAAACGGGTTTTATTTTCGCGTGTCTGCATGTGAGAAGATTGGAAAACGATACCCATTCGCTGCCTATGATGACCGGATTTGAAAATGGTTTTTGTTGTTTTAGATAAACAAGCTGTTGGAAAGTTCCCGTATTCATAACACCGGGCAATTTGTTGCCACCGATCAATCTGGCAGCGCGTGAGGACTCTCTCGTTCCAGTCGCCAAGATAATGCGGGTTGCTGACATTTCGGAAATGCCTGATGCGGAATGTAGGCGCAATGTGCCACGCAGGGTGAATTCCAGAACTGTGGTTCCGGTTCTTACATCGAGGCCTTTGGTTAGCTCACGTAATTTTACTGCAAATTTCGGGCCGGTGAGATAGCGGTTTTTGTTGTCGATGCCGAAACCTAAGTGGCCGCAATGACGGGGTATGCCGCCTGCTTCTTGTTCGCGTTCCAATACAACTACATCTTTCAAACCCAGGGCATTAAGTTCGATTGCAAGTGCCAAGCCAGCTGGCCCGCCACCGATGATCACAACTTCATGATGTTCCATGTTTGGCTTTCTCAAACAGGGTGGCAACTTCAGCGCCGCAATAAAACCCTTGGCAGCGACCCATCATGGCTCTGGTTCGGCGTTTGAGGCCACCGAGATCGCCTGCGGGAAGTGAGCCATGGCATGCTGCCTCTATTTCCCCTCGCGTGACCCATTCGCAATGGCAAACAATTTCGCCACCTTTCATATAGGGGCGGATTGATAGTTCGGCGAGATTGGGTACGGGCGTGTAATTTGGTTCGGAAAGGTTTTTGGGAAGTTTGCCAAAATGTTTGTCGTAAAGTTTCGCGACATGTTGCGCGATGCCCAAACATCCTGTGAGACCTGTTGAACGGATGCCTGCGACTGTGATCCAGTTTTTTTGTTTGTGAGCTTCGATTACATAGTCTTTGTGCTGCGTGGCTGGGCGTAGGCCCGCGTAGATCGCCGTCACATCAATATCTTTCAGTGCTGGCACAACTTCGATGGCGCGGGATTTTAGTTTTTCGAGTGTGGCGGAATCTGTAGATGGATTTGTGCGTTCATCAGTTTCCTCTGCCGTGGGACCGATGGCGAGATTGCCAAATATCGTACGGAACAATACCACACCTTTGGTGCGTTCGCTGGGGACTGGAAGAATGATGCTACGCGCCAATTTTGCGGCAGGCTTATCAAACACAACGAATTGACCTTTGCGGGGCTTGATAGTGAAACTTGGTTTATGGGCCAATGCTTCAACGTGGTCACCAAACAAGCCTGCTGCATTGATGATGTTGCCCGCTAACACTCCACCCGCCTTAATCGCTATTCGCCATTCGTTATTTACTTCCTCAACGCCCGTCACCTCAGCATTGCGCATAATCACCGCGCCATGCGCAATCGCCTGCTGCGCATAGGCCAGTGGTGCTGACCACGGATCAATCACATGTTCGCCCGGCACCAAAACCGCGCCCAAAGCCTGCTTTGATATTTGCGGTTCGCGGACGCGGAGTTCGGTTTGGGTGAGGCGTTTTACTTCGAGGACGTTATTGGCATGGGCTTTTTCAACGATGCCGTCGAGTGCCGCCAATTCATCTTCGCTCCATGCAACAACAAGTCCTCCGGTTTCTAGCAATGGCAAATTTAGCTTCTGGCGGATATCCAGATATTCTTCATAGCCTGCTTGCATACATTGCAGTTCGAGTGATTTTGCTGGCGCATCAAAGCCAGTGTGGAGCAACGCACTATTGCCCTTCGAAGCGCCCGATAAAATATCAGCACCTTTTTCCAGCAGCACACATGAAAGCCCACTCATTGCAAAACGGCGCAGTATGGCGAGGCCCACCACGCCACCACCGATTACCGCAATATCGAATCTTTTATCCATTTGCCCCTTATGCCACAAAAAAAAGGGCGACCCAAAGGCCGCCCTCTTAAATTATGCATGTTGCTTATTCAGCCGCAGCAAGCGCTCTTTCTTGTGCTGCAATTGCAGCCTGACGCTTGGCAATTTCAGCACCCATTGGTGGGCCTTTGAAGGTTTTTCCAATGACAGCAAACCACAAAACGGTGAGGATCGCGTAGAAACCAATCGTGTAATAGATTAGGCCAGGTACGAAGCCGGCTGCACCGAAATCACCAACTGATGGCACAAATGCATGGCCGCCGATGATGATGCCGATCACACCCAAAACCACGATCACAGCAAACAATTTGGAAAGTCCACCGAGGCGGAATTTACCGAACGTTGTCCAAGTCTTTCCTTCCGCTAACAAACCAGAAAGAACTGGCATGCCGTATGACATGTAGAGATACATGGCACAGCCTGTTGAAAGGGCTGCGAAGGCGTTGAGTGGTGTGGTGATGACGACCAACAAGAACGTGATGATGCCTGTAAACCAAATGGCGGCAACAGGCGTGCGGTATTGGGCATTCACATTGGCCAACATTTTAGGCAATCCACCATCACGTGCAAAAGCATAGATCATGCGTGATGTAGAGGTGACGGCAGACAATGCGCAAAAGAAATTCGCAATGATAATGCCAATCGCACAGATTTGACCAAGAACACTTGGTGCAATCAGAGTGTTGAACAGAACCGAGAATGAACTCCAACCCAGCACAGCCATATCAGCAGGTGCAGGACCACCAGGGATTGCAGCAAGCTTTGCCATTACTTCAGCTGAAAGTGCTGTTTGCTTTGGATCGGCAGCAAGCGCTGTATAAACAGCTGGCAAAGCCATAACCATGCCAAGCGCCAATACAAAACCAAAGACCAATGACCAGAACACCGACGTCAACATGCCCTTATGAACGGTGTTTTGCGCATCTTTTGTTTCTTCAGAAACGTGAGCAGATGCATCAAAGCCTGTGATTGTAAACAGCGGATAGAGCATGCCCATCAATATGGCAATGAACGTGCCATAAGCTGGAGCAACACTTCCACCAGGTTCACCCGTGGTGTTTGCAAACGCGAAAGCTTTGCCGAGATCGAAGCTCTGCACTTTGCTGAACAAGAGAATGACGAGCAGCAATGTGATCGCCAAAATCAAATAACCCGAAATATCGGTGAGCATAGTGGTAAGCTTAATGCCGAAATGATTGAGCAAGCACTGTGCGGCCGTGATTGCAGCAACCGAAACGAACATTGTCGAATTCGTCCATGTCGAAACGTCCCAACCCAATATCCCTGAGAAAAATAGGTCACGGATAAATGTGTAGAGAATGACGTTCACAGCTGGAATAACAAACAGAAGACCCAAGAGGTTGGTCCAAGCTGTAAGCCAACCCCAGAATCTTCCGCCCAAAATTGACGACCAGTGATAGAGGCCACCAGCTGTTGGATAGGCCGATGCAATTTGTCCCATCGAGGCTGCAACGATTAATGCGAAGATGCCGCCCAATATCCAGCCAATGGTAGCCATCCATGGGCCAACTGTTGACATAGCAATCGGGAACGACGCAAGGCCGCCCGAAATGATGCAGATGATTGAAAATGAAATTGCGAAGCTTTGGAAAGCGCCCATGCGGCGGGATAATTCCTGCGCATAGCCCATTCCGTGGAGGACTTTTTCGTCCTCGCTCATATGTTTATTGTCTGCCATTTGGCACTCCCTGACGCGGTGAGAGGCGACCCGCGTGTTACGTTTGAATGAAAAACTTGACCAAACGTCCCCACGTTTGAAAAGTTAATGACCCCTAAACACATTGTGGCTGCTTTGTGGCGGATGGTCAACCTTTTGGATTGAGTCCAGTGTGCGGTGCAATATTTGCTTGCGGTGGTGTTTCAGTGCCATCCCCACTATCGTCATTCCCGCGAAGGCGGAAATCTCTGTTTATGCGGTTCAAATGCAGATGCCCG
The DNA here is from genome assembly GCA_964244815.1 of uncultured Aestuariivirga sp. Taxonomy (GTDB): domain Bacteria; phylum Pseudomonadota; class Alphaproteobacteria; order Rhizobiales; family Aestuariivirgaceae; genus Aestuariivirga. Next base: position 23,448 of record CAXTKH010000025.1, read on the forward strand.
CTTTCGCGAGAATGACGGATTTAAAGGGGTCTTGAGATGATTGACGGTGGACACAAACGAGCGGGTGGCCGCGATGGGCGTAGGGCGTTGAGGGCCGCACCGATGCTTTCGTTCCCCACGCTTGTGCGCGAAATTCCGACTTATGAATTACTGCCAGATGAAGCCGTGGAGCTGATCCATCAAGAGTCTCTGAAAATTCTCTGCGAAATCGGCTGCGAGTTTCGTGACGATGATGCCATTGAGCGCTGGAAAAAAGCTGGTGCTGATGTGCAGGGAACGCGGGTTCGGATTGCGCCTGAATTGTTAATGTCGCTGATTGCATTAGTGCCATCCGAATTCACGCTGCATGCACGCAATCCTGAGCGCACTGTGAAGGTGGGCGGCAAGAACACTGTGTTTGTGCCGATGTATGGTGCACCCTATGTGCGCGACCTTGAGGGCAAGCGGCGCTATGGCAGCCTCGAAGATTTGCAGAATTTTCATAAGCTGTCCTACATGGCTCCGCAACTGCATTCCTCAAGCTCAATCATTTGTGAGCCTATGGAAATTCCGGTGCCCAAGAGGCATTTGCATATTATTCAATCGGCGCTGACCCATTCCGACAAACCCTTTATGGGGATTGTCACATCTAAAGATCGTGCTGAAGATGTGATCAAGATGGCGGGGATTGTTTTTGGCGAAGATTTTGTGAAGGACAATCCGGTGGTGGTTTCGATCACCAATTGTAATTCGCCACTTGTGTGGGACAACACGATGCTCGATGCGATGCGGGTTTATGCGTCGCATAATCAGCCTTTGATCTTGGCACCCTTTGCATTGTGCGGCGCTTCAACTTCGGCATCATCTATTGGTGCTGTGGCACAGGTGAATGCTGAAGCACTGGCTGGGGTTGCTTTCACACAACTCATTCGCGCTGGTTCGCCGCAAATTTATGGGCAGTTCATGGTGACGGTTGATATGAAAACGGGTGCGCCGATGGGAGGCACACCTGAGGCCGCGCAAATGATGTTTGTGATGGGGCAGCTTGCGCGTAAATATAAATTGCCATGGCGCACATCAGGGTTTCATGTGGGGTCAAAACTTAATGATGCGCAGGCGGGTTATGAATCCAATATGTTGATGCATGCGGCCATATTATCTGGGGCCAATTATATCTGGCATGTGGCGGGATGGTTGGAAGCGGGGTTGGCTTGTGGTTATTCGAAATTCATGACGGACTGCGAGCAGCTTTCTGGTTGGTATAAATATGCAGGCGGGTTGAAGTTTGATGATTTTAAAGATGCCATGGCCGCGGTGCGCGAAGTGGGGCCGGCGGGGCATTTTCTTGGAACTGCGCACACGCTGGAACATTTTGAAAAAGCATTCTTCATGCCAACGATCATGGACTTCAATCCCTTTGAGCAATGGTCTGCTGAAGGTGCCAAAGACCACGACACGCGTGGGCGCGAAAAGGCCAAGGCTGCGCTTGCGGCTTATGAGAAGCCGAAGATGGACGAAAATCTAGCGCAAGGGTTGAATGAGTTTGTGGCGCAGCGGGAGAGCGAGCTGCCGGATTTGATGAATTGATGCGATACTGTACGGGAGCAAAAAGATATAAAGTTGACAAAAATGGCATTTTCGATCCTGTTCGGTAACAAAACAGTTGAACTTCTCGGAGAATTGAGATATTGCTCCCGTTCAGGAGCGAAAAATAATGAAAAAAATCGCCTTAGACAATAATTTAAACGCAGTCGTCAAAATGCCGACACCCCAAGGTGGATTGTTAGAGCTTGGTCGAAGATATCTTGAAAACAGCCCTAAGTCTGTAACTTCTGCCAAAGACTTAGGGGGGCAAATTAGAGCTGCACGCCGAACGACAAAGCTGTCGCAAGAGGAACTCGCTGATCTCGCAGGTGTTGGCCGTCGATTCATTTCCGAGCTTGAAAACGGAAAGCCAAGCCTAGAATTTGATAAAGTTATTCTTGTGGCGAAAGCAATAGGTATTGATCTTACGGCGCAGCGTAGATGAGCACACTCTCCCTTGACGTTCGCTTAAACGGCTATCCCGCACCAATTGGTAAACTGACTCGCAAGGAGTCTGGCGATGTGATGTTTGCCTATGTGGGCGAACACTTGGGGTTACCCAATACAATGCCTCTATCACTCTCATTGCCACTTCAAGAAGCCGCATATGGTGATGTGACGACCCGATCTTTTTTCAGTAATCTTCTGCAAGAGCGTGACCAACCACTAAAAGAGGTGAGAGAACGATACGGCATAGAATCGACTGATCTTGTTGGTCTTCTGTTTCATCTCGGTGCTGATTGCGCGGGTGCGGTTTCGATATTACCGGAGGGAAGTGCGCCAACCAAGGTGCCGGGCGATTTGAAGACGGATTATGACTTGCTGTCTCGCGAAGATATTGAGGAGCTTGTACGCGCTCTTCATTTGCGAACTGCGCTTCCAAAAGAATTGCGTGACCCATCGCCGCTGACTGGCATGCAAAGCAAGATTTCCATTTTGATGCTTGGCGCTGAAAGCTTTGCACTTCCGAAAACTGGCACTGGCGCACCGACGACCCATGTCATGAAAGTTCCTGATCGTGATCACCTGACTGACCCTGAGCAGGAGTCGCTCTCTCTACAAATGTCAGGGCAATGCGGCATGCTCACTGTTCCTTCTGCAAAACTGGAATTTTCTGGAATTCCAGTTCTTGTCACACAAAGATTCGATCGATCATTTAATACCGAAGGATGCATCGTTCGTTTGCATCAGGAAGATTTTGCACAAGCACTATCACTTCCACCAAGTCTTAAATACCAAAGAAATGGAACTGAGGGCCGGCGTTTCGATGCTGTCGCAATCGGAAGGTTGCTCAATGAAACTGCCAACCCTGCAGTCGCGCGCCTGTTCATGTTGAAGATCACTCTATTTGACTTGCTCATCGGTAACGTTGACGGTCATGCCAAAAACCATGCGTTGCTCTATTCGGGAGGAACGCTCCCTGATATTGCGCCGAGATATGACGTGCTGCCGACGCGATTGGACGCAAAATTTACGGAAGAACTGTCCTATGTAATCGGAAGCGCAAAAACATTGCAGGCTATCGATAAGGAGCAACTATCGGTTTTCTTATCTCACATCGGCATCACCCGCCGGACAGCGCAAAAGCGATTGGTCAATACCGCTTTGACTGAGATCGTGTCGGTTCTCGCCGGGCACCTGGCTAATCTCACTCAAATGGATCAAAAATCCTTCGCGGACTTGATTGCCGCCAACATGCGAGAGCTTTTGCCTAAGCTCGATTTTCCAGTGCCGCAAGAAGCACTTCACCGAGATGCACACATCATCCGGGGTACCGGTTGGTAGAAAAATTGAATGTGCCAACAAATTAGGCCAATATCTCGCCATGCAAATCTATGTCGATGCAGATGCTTGCCCGGTGAAGGACGAAGCGGCCAAGGTGGCGGCACGGCATCATCTGGTGATCACTTATGTTTCAAACTCTCATATGAGGCTGCCATTAGGGGATAAGGTTAGGCGCGTTGTGGTGGGCGGCAAGGCGGATGAAGCTGATGATTGGATTGTTTCGCAAGTTGAACCCAATGACATTGTGGTGACGGCTGATGTTCCGCTGGCATCGCGCGCGCACAAGAAGGGGGCTAGAGTGATTTCCAACGTTGGAAAATCCTTCACCGAAGATTCAATTGGCATGGCATTGGCGATGCGTGATCTGATGACCCACTTGCGTGAAACAACAGACATTAAAGGTTCCAACAAGGTTTTCACACCAGCTGATAGATCGCAATTTTTGCAAGAGCTTGAAAAAGTGATCCAGCAGATCAAAAGACTTTAGCACATCGCAAGATTTGTTTTGATTTATACTACCTTAATACATTCACTCTAATTTAAAACTTCTGGGTGTGGGGGTTTTCAAATGCGGAAAGTTGTTTTAGGTCTTTTGGTCAGTGTTGCGCTGTTGCCCGCAACGGTTGCTTGGGCGGAAGATATTCAACCTAATGACGACGCAACGTTCTATGGAAATTTGCATCTTGGCGTTTATGATGATTTATACGTCAATACCAACCCGTTGTTGCATCAAATGGGTTTGATCGGTGGTGGCAAAGTTGCAATTGAGCCATCTGATTTTCCAATTGGTCTGCAAATTGATGCAGAAGGCAAATATTCAAATTCGACCATACAGACAGGGACGCCTAATCAATTCTCACAATATGATGCATTGGTCGTTGCTCATGCTACGTTTGAAGCGACTGATGAGATGAAGTTTGGCGTGTTCGCAGGTTATGAAGACGTCAATTTAAATTATACCAGCGTTGCAAGCCCTTTGTTCTCGTTTCACGGCGCTACCAATCTCTCCAGAGCATCTTCGGATACTACTTATCTGAGCGTGGGCGGCGAGGCGCTTTATGCATTCACCGATGACAACTGGGCCCAATTTCGGGCAGGTTTTGTAAAGCCAACGTCAGCTTCGCTGAGCGCCACAGATCGCACAACAAATGCGACGTCGTCAGTTAGCATTGATGTGAGCCAGATCAACGGCTATCAAATCGGTGTTGGCGCAAGATTTGGCCTATTTGACCACTTCAGTTTGCGCACCGATGCAAACTTTATTTCAATGAAAGATACGACCGGAGCGACCGCCAACGATCTTAATGCACTGGTCACCGGCCAATATGTTTTTGCTAACTCACCTCTCTCGGTTTACAGTCAAGTGGGTTATGACAAATTCTATGATGCAACTTCTTCGCAAGATGTCATCTATACCCGCGGCGGAGTGACTTGGTCATTCGGCGGCCCAACCACTAACACAAAGAATAAACTGTTCCGTAGCGCAGGTTTTGGCGGCGTATCCAACTAAAAAAAGAGGGATGAGCATTGCTCTCTTGCGAGAAGCGCTCATCCCTTTATTGGTTTTGGAGCTAAGCGAAAGAACTCAAACCAAGTTGCACCAGTTGTGATTTTGGAAATGGGAGGATCCTAATCGAATTGTGCTACGCAACCAACTTCGCAAGGCGCGTGCCAGTTTTTAGGAAACTCGAAAAATTTCAACAAAGCATTGATTTTAAATAATAATATTTGGTTTTGAGAGTTTGGTTAAATTGCCTCAGACATTACTTGAGGCAAATAATTGTGCAACGCACCATCCAAAAAAGCAGCAGATTAGATAGGGTGGCTGTTTTTTAACCAGTTGGACAAACGCTCTAAACCTTCCGCAAGTTTGTGTTCTTCCTTCAAATAACACATGCGCAGATAGCCCTCGCCCGCATCGCCAAAGGCTATTCCGGGGGCAAAACCAACATTGGCTTCATCTATAATCTTCGTCGTAGTGGCCATGGAATCTGTCATGCCATCGATGCCGAAGAAGGCATAAAACGCGCCGTCTGGTCTGGAAAGTCGGATTTGCGGGAAAGCTTTCAGAGCTTCGATAACAGTGTCGCGGTTTTTGCGGGCCTTGTTCACTTGCAGCGTGATGAAATCATCACCCTCGTCCATTGCTGTTACACAGCCGCGTTGGAGAAACACGGCGGTGCCAGAGGTATTGTACTGGATAACGCGTTCAATCACGGGGGCTAGAATTTTTGGCGCCTGGATCCAGCCTACGCGCCAACCTGTCATGGCCCAGTTTTTAGAAAATGTGTTGCATAGGATCAGCTGTTCTTCGCTATCGCAAATATCGAGAAAGGAAGGTGCGCGGTTTGCGCCATCTATGCCGTAGTAGAATTTGGAATAGACTTCATCGGCCAAAATCCAAATACCAGCTTTGCGGCAGGCATCGCGGATGGCGATGAGGTCAGCTTTGGAAGCCACCCAACCCAATGGATTTGAGGGTGAGCACAGGCATATGGCTTTGGTGCGCGGGGTGATGGCGGCAAAGAGGCGGTCTAAATCAAGTGCCCACTTGCCGTTGGCGAATGTCATCGGCACTTCAACAGGCGTGGTGCCCTGAATGCGCAACGGGCCAGCATAATTTGGCCAAGCGGGAGTTGGGATGATGATTTCATCGCCATCAGCTGCAATGATTTGGATCGCGGTTTGAATGGCCTGCATGCCGCCGCCGGTCACACAGAAATTATCAACGTCGAAAGTTTTGCCAAAATGCCTAGTGTGATAGCGCACCAAGGCTTCGCGCAATTCCGGGATGCCGCGTTGAAAAGTATAAAAAGTTTCGCCCTTGGCCAAGCTGGCTGCAGCGGCATTTGAGAATTTTTCTGGCGTGGGCAAATTGCCTTCGCCTGACCAGAACGGGATAATACCCGGCTTGGTGAAGCCATACATAGCAGCTTTGACGATACCGCTGTCTGGTTCAATTTGGGCAGGGCTTGTGAGTTTTGAAATGAGATTCATTGATGCACAATGCAAATAAAAAACCCGAGTGGCAAGCACCCGGGCTTCTTAAATCGTATCTTTAGAAATTAGCGCTTCTTCAAAGAATCGCGGATTTCAGCAAGCAATACATCAGTTGTTGATGCTGCTGGTGGTGGTGCTGGTGGCTCAGCCTTCTTCATGCGGTTCGAAATCTTCACCAATTGCATCAAAATGAATGCAAGAATGAGGAAGCCGATAACGATCGTGATGAAGTTGCCGTAAGCAAACGTTGCGCCAGCTTTTTTAGCTGATTCAAGATCTGTTGCACCCGGTGCGCCAGCAAGTTGTACAAACTTGTTAGAGAAATCGATGCCGCCAGTTGCAAGACCAACCACTGGCATGATCAAATCATCAACCATCGAGCCAACGATTTTGCCGAATGCGCCGCCCATGATCACGCCGATAGCGAGATCGAAAGCATTGCCTTTAAACGCAAAGTTTTTAAATTCATTCCACATAGGTTTTAGTCCCCCAAAAAAGGGCGCCCTGACATCCCCTGTCAGAGTAAGCGCTGCGGCCTTCTAGACCAACATTACAGAAATCAAAAGCTAAAATTAAGTAATGGTTAACCATGTTTGGGACTGGCTAAAACAGGGGGTTAGCCCTAATTTCGTTGAAATGAATGATCATTTGGGCTTTTTTCCAGAGTTGCAACCTTATGCGCGTGGGCGTCTGAAGGTTTCGGATTTGCATGAAATCTACTTTGAGGAGTGCGGAAACCCTGTCGGCAAGCCTGTGGTGATTCTCCATGGTGGGCCCGGCGGTGGTATTTCGGCTAACTTGCGGCGGTTTCACAATCCTTCGGCCTACCGCATGATTTTGTTTGACCAACGCGGCTGTGGCGCTTCAACACCATATGCGTGTCTGGAAGAAAACAGGACTTGGGACTTGGTTTCAGACATTGAAAAGCTGCGTCTTCATTTAAAGATCGATCGCTGGCAGGTGTTTGGTGGGTCTTGGGGATCGACATTAGCTCTGGCTTATGCGCAGACCCACCCAGATCGCGTGACGGAGTTGATCGTGCGTGGGATTTTCACCGTGCGCAAAAAGGAAGTGGATTGGCTTTATCAGTTTGGCGCTTCAATGTTGTTTCCCGAATTTTGGGAAGATTATGTGCGGCCAATTCCCGAAGTTGAGCGCGGCGATTTCGTTGTGGCTTATCACAAACGTTTAACGGGGGACGACGAGCTGGTGAAACTTGCCTGCGCCCGCGCATGGAGCCAATGGGAGGGCGCTGTGTCTTCGCTGCTTCCTGATCCTCAACGCGTTACGCAATTTGGCAATGATCATTTTGCAATCGCCTTTGCCAGCATTGAATGTCATTATTTTATCAATAAGGGATTTCTTGACACTGATGATCAGCTGCTGCGTAATGCAGATCGGCTGGGACATATTCCGGGCGTTATTGCGCAGGGGCGATATGATGTGATCACGCCGGCTGACACCGCTTATGAACTGAGCAAGGCGTGGCCGAAAGCGCAGTTTGTTATCGTGCCTGATGCTGGACATGCGGGGAGCGAACCGGGCATGGTTGATGCTCTGGTTCGCGCCACCAATTCTTTTATCGGTTAGATACCAACAAAAGGCTGCGCTAGTTTTGCCAAAATTGTTTTGTAAATCGCGCGGGTTTCGAACGCGATAACGCAAATGCAATCTTCATCTGAATCAACAATTGGTTGATGTTCGATTTCGGTGTCAAGATCAGCAACGTCACCTGGTGAGAAGCGTCCCATTTTGTCGTGATAAGACCCCTTCAATATTAGGGTGAGTTCTTCTCCGCCATGACCATGCTCTGGCATGGTCCGCCCTTTGCCAAGCTTCACCAGCTTAAGCTTGGTCTTTGAACCCTTTGACAAAGGCACATCAAAAACCGAAACGCCCGGTGCCTTTTTGTGCCATTGAATATCCGCCAGCGAAATATCGCCTACAGCACGAGCCAAAGCCAAAGGCAAGTCGCTCTTTGGCTTGGAAGCCAATTTAGGTGCTATCACAGCATCGAGACTGGCCAAGGTTGCGGCGCGGCAAACGTCAGTCACAGCCTTCTCGCCCTGAGAGTCCATGATACTACCACCCAAAGCTTCGGCTTTGCGGAATGCAACGCGGCACTCAGAGCACATTGCTATATGCGATGCCACAAGAATGCCGTGCGCTTCACCAACAGTGCCAGCAGCAAAGGCCAAGAGTGTGGCATCATCCAAATGATGGGTAATCTTCAATTCATTGTCTCCAAAATTTTACGCAGGCGCTGATAGCCAAGGCGCATCCGGGATTTTACCGTTCCAAGCGGGATCCCCAGTTTAATCGCGATTTCTGATTGAGGTACGTCTTCCACGAAGGAAAGGATCAATAAATCTCGTTGTTCTGCTGGAATCTGGGCCAGAGCCTTGGCAACATGGTTATCCTCTTGTGAACGGCCCAAGGCCTCTTCAGCGCCTGTGCTTAAGTCTGGCGCATCAAAATCTTCCAAATCGGTATAAAGCTGGGCACGTTCGCGGCGCAACTTATCGATGCGTAGATTGCGGGCAATCGTGAATATCCAGGTTGAAACGGAGCCCTTGTCGGTTGAGAACATTGCTGCTTTTGACCACACGGCAATCATGGTCTCCTGGACCAAATCTTCGGCTTGTTCCGCATTTGAACCTTTGCGCATCATGAAGCTTTTGACGCGCGGTGCGAAATGATCGAACACGGCAGCAAATGCCAGACGATCCTTGGACGCGGCGATGCGCGTCAAAAGATCGACGAATTGATCACCCCTCACATTCGGTGCCGAGGTTTCAGTCATGGATAAAATCGCGAATGACACAGCCGCCCAACCATTGATTTTCATAGCTAGTTACGGGATTTATGACAATCTGGATCACTGGAGTTTGCGCTCTATGGATTGGTTAAACTCTTTGGTAAATATCAGTTTTTTGCCTTCAAACGCATCGATTTTTCCCCACACAATCCAATGGGTTTTAGTTGCAGTCAAGCGGCCATAGGTTTCGGTGCGGCATTCCCATTTGCCGCGCTTTCTGCCCTCTGTCCAATGGGTTTCCATTTTGGCGGACAAAGGATCATCTGGCATGATTGTATAATTTTCGCGACCAGCGCCCCAGATCACCATTCCGTGCGGCTTGATCTCCTGGGTGCCAAAATCATCGATGATTGAAAGCTTGGTTTCGCCAGTCTTTTTATTCACTGTCACATCGCGCTTGTGGAACGGTTTTTTGGTTTCTTTTTGCACCACGGGGCTTGCCGCCTCGGCAGGTTTGAACTCCACCTTCTTTTCATCAGCAACAGCTTTTCTGATCGGCAGGCTGAGTGACGATTTTCCGGCAAACACGTTAAGCCGCACGGGTTCTGCCACAGGCCACATCATCGGGAAATAACTGGTTGAAATCGAGACACGCAGTTTGTGCCCCTTTGGAATGCGCCAAGCGATGTCATCCAGTTTGATCTTCATGGTATAGCGTTTGTAGGCTTCGAGTGGTGTTGGATATTCGCGGCTATCGCGCATGCATAGATTTTGCAAGTGATAAGTGATGCGGCTGACCTCGCCTGACGGCCATACATCGTTCAAGCGGATGGCCACATGCGCCGTGGGCTTATCGACCATGAACTCCAAATCAATGGTGGGCTGGCCCACGATATCCATATCAGCGCTGAGCACCGGGCTATCGAAGCATATGGACTGCGCGTCGTCTTTGGCTTGGTCGCCCGGAAATTCCGGGCCCATCCAGATAATGCAATATTCACCGCCGTCAAAACCTGTGGTTTGCTTTGAGGTGATTGACAGCATTTTTTCTGTGCCAGCCTCGGCGGCAATGCCTTGTGCTGACAGTTGAAAGGTTCTGGTTTCGACATTGCCATAACCCCAATAGGGATCGCTGACCCAACGACCGGGAATCTCCTTGGGAAATTTTCCGGGCTTATAGGCATCCATGATGTAATAACGATAATCAGGATCAGTGGTGACTTGGGTGTCGATGTCTTTCAAATAGAAATCCCACCAGCGCAACATTTCTTGAAGGAAGCCAATTTTGGGTTCGGGCGAAGCAAAATGCGGATATTTATGCACCCACGGGCCGATGATAGCTTTTCGCGGGGACCGGAGGCCGCGCATCAGGCGTGGTATCGCATTTGAATAGGCATCGTTCCAACCACCGACAACCAATGCGGCCGCAGTGATCTTGCCGAAATCTTCGGTTACCGAACCGTGTTTCCAGTAAGCGTCACGGTGAGGATGTTGCAGCCACGGGATCAATAGAAATGGCTCGTTCTTTAAACGCTCCATCCACATTTTTTTCCATTTGGTGCCGACAACTTCTGGATCAGGCGGGCGCGACGAATAAGCCAGCATTGTTGCAGCCCAGCCTAAGTTTTCATTGAGGAGTGTGCCGCCCTTGTAGTGGATGTCGTCTTCGTAGCGATCATCGGTCGAGCAGATGGTGACAATGGCTTTGAGTGCTTCGGGTTGCCTGGCGGCCACTTGCAACGCATTAAATCCGCCCCAGGAAATACCAAACATTCCCACTTTGCCCGTGCACCATTTTTGTTTGGCCAGCCACGCGATTATTTCGATTGCATCGTCTTGCTCTTGTTTGGTGTATTCGTCAGTGAGCAAGCCTTCGGAATCGCCAGATCCTCGCATATCTACACGCACCGATGCATAGCCATGGCCTGCGAGATAAGGATGAGTGAGCGCATCGCGCACATGGGTGCCATCACGCTTGCGGTAGGGTAGAAATTCAAGCAGGGCCGGAACTTTGTTTTTTGCGGCATCGTCTGGAATATACATGGATGCTGAAAGCTTGATACCATCAGCCATGGTGATCCAGAAGTTTTCGACGAATTTGGTCTTGCGTGGAAATTTGGTTATTGTTTTTATGGTCATGGTTTTTCCATTATGCCGCATATTTGCGGATGGCTGCAATAATTGCAGCAAAAGATTGTTTTGCAGGCTCGCTCATATGACGCGCACGCAAGAATGCGTGAATCAATTGCGGTTCATCAAGCACTTCGGCTTCAACGCCTGCGCTTTTTAGTTTTGCGGCATAATCCGCGCAATCATCGTGGAGTGGATCGAGGCATGCCGCGACCATGAAGGCAGGCGGCAGGTTGGCATAATTGGTTTCGCGCAAAGGCTCAGCATATTTGTGGGGCGAGCCTTTATACGTGTCGCGGTAGAACATGACATCTTTAGTGGTTAGGCCCGGCGCGTTGGCTTGGGTGATGTATGAACCTTTGGTCATATCGCCACCGAGACCGGGATAGATCAAAATTTGCGCATTGATTTCAGGGCCATTTACATCACGTGATTTGAGACACAGCGCGGCGCTCATGTTTCCGCCCGCACTATCACCTGCGAGGATGCAAGGACCAATTCGATTCAGCACTGCCCAGCAATCATCAAAAGCTGCGGGGAAAGGATGTTCGGGGGCGAGGCGATATTCAACCGCGGTTACTTCGACGTTGGCTTGATCTGCCAGTTCAGCGCAAATTGAATCATGGCTGGCAATGCCGCCCACTACATAGCCGCCGCCATGCAAATAGAGCAATTTGGCTTTCGGAGATTTTGGTGTGTAGGTGCGGCACGGAACATCTCCGACCTTAAAATCATGTGTGGTGATGCCTGCAGGACGGGGATAATCAAAATGCGCGCAGAATTTGTTGTAAAACTCGCGCTGCTGGGCCATGGTGAAATTCACAGCATCAGCTGGATAAAGCTGTTCGCCCTTGGCCAAGAAACGGCGAATGCCTTCGTCCTTCACTGATGGGTATTTATCGCTCATGCTGAAATGGATGTTGCGGCCGTGCGCAGGGCTTTGATGTTGGCGGCATAGTCGTTGCCTTTGAATATGCTTGAACCTGCAACCATTGCGTTGGCACCGGCTTTGTAAATTGCGCCGGAGTTTTCCGCCGTCACACCACCATCAACTTCAATATCAATATTTCGGCCACCGACCAGCGCTTTGGCGGCGCGGATCTTCTCAAGCATGGCAGGGATGAAGGATTGACCGCCAAAGCCTGGATTCACTGTCATAATGAGAATCAGATCGAGTCTATCCATCACATGCTCAATCACTGAGAGTGATGTTGCCGGGTTGATCGCCACGCCTGCCTTCTTGCCCAAGCTTTTGATAGCTTGCAGCGAACGATCCAGATGCGGGCCTGCTTCGGCATGCACGGAAATCAGGTCAGCACCTGCGGCAGCAAATTGCGCCAAATAAGGATCGGCGGGTGAGATCATCAAATGCACATCGAAGGGCTTTGCTGTGCATTTTCGGATAGATTGCATCACCGGAATGCCAAACGTGATGTTTGGTACAAAATGCCCGTCCATCACATCGATATGGATCCAGTCCGCGCCGGCTTTATCGGCGGCAATAACTTCATCACCAAGTTTCGAAAAATCAGAGGCGAGGATTGATGGGGAGATGATCAAAGGGCGCATTTTCATGGGCCCCTTCTAGAGGTAAAATTTCGATAGGTGAAGCACCCTCGTTTTATGCATTCACCACTGCAAGGATTAGGCCTTGCCCCACTCCCGCCTTTTATGCTTGTTACGGCTAAATTGGGATTTTTTAGGGGATTTTTTAAGATGGACCGCATCCGCATTCGTGGTGGCAACAAACTTCACGGCACAATTGATATTTCGGGGGCTAAGAATGCGGCCTTGCCATTGATGATTATCCCACTGCTCACGCCTGAGACTGTGACACTGCATAATGTGCCGCGTCTGGTTGATGCACAGCGTTTGCAGCGCATTTTGCAAAACCATGGCGTGGACATCACCACGGCTGGCAAGAAGCCTGGCCAACTAGGTGCTGCAGGTGAAACTTTAAAAATTTCGGCCAAGACGATTGTTGATACAACTGCACCTTATGAACTCGTATCCAAAATGCGCGCTTCTTTCTGGGTTTTGGGCCCATTGATTGCACGTATGGGCGAAGCCAAGGTTTCATTGCCTGGTGGTTGCGCCATCGGCACGCGTCCGGTCGACATGCACATCATGGCCATGGAAAAACTCGGAGCCACTGTTGAAATTGATCAAGGCTATGTCATTGCAAAGGCCAAGAACGGTTTGAAAGGTGGGCATATCTCCTTCTCGAAAGTCACCGTAGGCGCGACTCATGCAGCATTGATGGCAGCGGTTCTTGCCAAGGGCGATACAGTTATTGAGAACGCTGCCATGGAACCTGAAATCACTGACGTGGCCGAGTGTCTCGTTAAGATGGGAGCCAAGATTGAAGGCATCGGCACGCGCACATTGAATATTACAGGTGTAACCTCGCTTCATGGCGCTGAACACACTGTGGTTGCCGACCGTATCGAGACTGGAACTTACGCCATGGTTGTGGGCATGACGGGCGGCGATGTGTTGCTGCGTGGTGCACGCGCTGACACGATTGAAAATGTTATCTTGACGATGCAACGCGCTGGTTTGACGGTTGATACCGTCAATGAAGGCATTCGGGTTCGTCGCAATGGTTCAGGCATTTTACCTGTTGACGTGACCACTGATCCATATCCCGGCTTTCCGACTGACATGCAAGCGCAGTTCATGGGACTGATGACCATGGCCAAAGGTAAAAGCCATATTCGTGAAACTATTTTTGAAAATCGCTTTATGCATGTGCAGGAATTGGCGCGGCTTGGTGCTGATATTCATTTGCATGGTGACATGGCCGAAGTGCGCGGTGTGACCAAGCTGACGGGCGCTGATGTGATGGCCACTGATCTTCGTGCTTCAGTTTCATTGGTGATTGCCGGTCTTGCTGCGCAAGGTGAAACCAATATTCACCGCGTCTATCATTTGGACCGTGGCTTTGAAGCACTGGAAGAAAAGCTGCAAGGTGTGGGCGCTGACGTGACCCGTATTGCTGGAGCATAATTTAAAATCATGTTGCGCTTGACGGCCCAGGATGTGGATGACTTGAACGTAATCTCTGCCCAGATGCAGGATGCGGTTTTGAAATTTTCAGACTTGAATTTCAATGCTAGACGTCGTCGCTTTGCTTTGGTGGCTAATCGTTTTGCTTGGGATGATGCGGAAGCAAAAACCCGCCGCCGTACGGGTTTGCACTTTGATCATGTTATCTCTGTGCAAAAGCAGGGCTTCAAAAATGTCGGGCCTGAAACTATTCTTTCGCTTCTGGCCATTTCATTTAATGCTGTAGACGATTTGTCGGGCTATATTACCTTGGCGTTCTCAGCAGGCCACCAATTGCGCTTGGATGTTGAATGTCTCGATGCCACTTTGGCTGATATGGGGCCAGCCTGGTCGACCGAGACAACGCCGAGCCATGAAGCCTAAATGGTGCCTTCCAAAAATCGCTTGAGCGAAGTGATTGTGGATGATTCAATTGTTCTCAGCCCATCACCTGAAGCCAGCCATGATCGGCAAATGGCCATTCACGATTTGCTTGAAGGAAATTCGTTTTCTTTGACCAACGGTTTGGAGGGGCCCTATGCGCTTAGACTATCTTCAATTGATAGTCGTTTGATTTTCGATCTGAGCAGTGCCACTGGAAAATTTGCAATTGGACTTTCACTTTCGCCGTTTCGGCGGATTGTGAAAGACTATTTTCAAATCTGCGATGGCTATAATCAAGCTGTCCAGTCCTCCAACCCGCAGCAAATCGAAACCATTGATATGGCCAGGCGTGCTTTGCATAATGAGGGTTCAACACTTCTGCAAGACAGATTGGCGGGCAAAGCTGAAATGGATTTCATCACAGCACGGCGTTTGTTTACGTTGCTTTGCGCATTGATGTGGCGGGCATGATGAACGGTAAATTGCCAAGTGCTGTTTTATTTGCTTGCACGCTGAATGCCATTCGTTCGCCCATGGCAGCAGCCATCATGCATCACCACTATGGTCATAAAGTCTATGTGGCTTCTTGTGGAATTGCGGCGGGCGATCCTGATCCATTTGTCGGCATGATCATGGATGAGATCGGCATTGATCTTAAAAAACATCGCCCGCATTCGTTTGAAGATTTGGAAGATTCGGCTTTTGATTTGCTGGTTACATTATCGCCTGAAGCCAAAAACAAAGCTGATAACATGTCGCGCACCATGGCAATCAAAATTGAGAACTGGTCAGTGTTTGACCCTTCACAGACAGAAGGCAGTCGTGAGCAGATATTGGATGCCTACCGCGAAGTGCGCGATGACATTGTGAAGAAGGTGAAGCTACGGTTTGGGTAAGGCCCTCATTTATCCCATCTCAATTCGTTCGACGGGCCCATTTCTTCCCCTGCACACGGTGGAAGACGAGTTAGAGTTTCCTTAAAAACACCGAACGCACTTTATGATCGGCACCTTTACGCAAAACCAGATCGGCTCTTGGACGTGTTGGTAATATGTTTTCACGCAGGTTTACCAGATTTACCGTTTGCCAAATGCGTGTTGCAAATTCCAGCGCTTGTTCATCGCTCAATGATGCATAGCGATGGAAATATGATTTTGGGTCTTGGAAAGCACCGCTGCGCAGCGAGAAAAAACGCTCGATGTACCATTCACGCAAGAGTTCCACGTCAGCGTCAATAAAGATCGAAAAGTCGAAGAAGTCTGATACATTCGGAATACCGCGACCATCACGCGGTGGCCTGCCTGTCTGCAAAACATTGATGCCTTCAACAATCAGAATATCAGGCTGATCGATGACTTGGGTTTTGTCTTTGAGTACATCGTAAGTGAGATGCGAATAAAGCGGCACTTCAACATCGCGCTCACCTGATTTGATATCAGACATGAAGCGCAGAATTTTTGGCAGGTCATAACTTTCAGGAAAACCTTTGCGGGCCATCAAACCTTCGCGTTCGAGCGTTGCGTTGGGCATCAAAAATCCATCAGTTGTTACCAGATCGACTTTTGGTGTTGACGGCCAGCGCGACAGCAATCGGCGAAGGATACGTGCCGTTGTGCTTTTGCCACCGGCCACGCTTCCAGCAACACCAATAATATATGGCACCTTCAAATCTGAGCGATGCAGAAAAATATTCGATGCGCCAAAAAGCTTTTGGCTGGCTTGCACATAAAGGTTGAGCAAGCGCGAGAGTGGCAAATAAATCATCTCAACTTCGCTGAGATCAATCTTATCGTTGAGTGATCGCACTTCATCAAGATCGGCATCGGTTAATGTCAGTGGCGTATCAGCGCGAAGTTCAGCCCATTCTTCTCTGGAAAAACGCCTGAAGGGGCTTACTTCGCGCGCGAGATCTTCTTCAATATCAACCACGGCGGGATGCTTTCTCGGCGATACCACTAGTGCCTTCGCGCAGTTTCAAGATAGCCATCACGTCATCAACCGTAACATTGCATGCTTCGAGTAGAACCAGCAAATGATAGAGCACGTCCGCGGCTTCTTGCTCCGTTTGCGTCTTGTCGTTCGACACGGCAGCCAATGCTAATTCAAAAGCTTCTTCACCAAATTTCTTGGCGCATTTTTCCGTACCTTGCGACAAAAGCTTGGCAGTGTAAGACTCATCTGGCGACGCGGATTTGCGCTTGGCAATTTCCGCAGCCAATTTTTCCAGCGTTTCAAATTTGCTCATGCTGCTCCCCTGCGCATTGGAATGCCCGCTGTCTGCATATAGGCCTTGGCTTCACCAATTTTGAACGTGCCAAAATGGAAAATTGTTGCGGCCAGAACTGCTGTGGCATGACCATCACGAATGCCTTCAACCAAATGTTCCAGCGTGCCTACACCGCCCGATGCAATAACCGGAATGGAAACGGCGTCGGCAATGGCTCGGGTTAACGCGATGTTGAAACCCTTGCCTGTGCCGTCACGGTCCATTGATGTGAGCAAAATTTCGCCAGCACCCAGCGCGGCAACTTCTTTGGCAAAATCTACCGCATCGATACCCGTCTCATTGCGACCGCCATGCGTGAAGATTTCGAATTTGCCGGGCGAGGTTTCCTTGGCATCAATGGCAACGACAATGCACTGGCTGCCAAATTTTGTCGCCGCCGCTTTCACGAAGGCGCGGTCAGAAACGGCGGCGCTGTTTATTGAAACTTTATCAGCACCCGCCAACAACAAATTACGAATATCATCAAGCTTGCGCACGCCACCACCCACGGTCAGCGGCATGAAACATTGCTCGGCCGTGCGC
The DNA here is from genome assembly GCA_964244815.1 of uncultured Aestuariivirga sp. Lineage (GTDB taxonomy): Bacteria > Pseudomonadota > Alphaproteobacteria > Rhizobiales > Aestuariivirgaceae > Aestuariivirga. Next base: position 40,925 of record CAXTKH010000025.1, read on the forward strand.
TTTATAACATCAAACATGAGCCCACGATTTTCATGGGTTGCGGTGATATCAAGGAAACAGAGTTCATCGGCGCCTGCTGCATCGTAAGCCCTGGCGCATTCAACAGGGTCGCCAGCGTCGCGCAAATCAACAAAATTCACGCCCTTCACAACGCGGCCATCTTTCACATCAAGGCAGGGTATCAAACGCATTTTTAACATCAGGCGGCCCTCAACATTTGCAAAGCTTCTACCGCATCAAGCCTGCCATCATAAAGTGCCCGGCCTGTGATAGCGCCTGCCAGTTTGCGTGCGTCAGGCTGAATCATGCGTTTGATGTCCGCAATTGAAGCAAGGCCGCCTGAGGCGATCACGGGGATCGAGACTGCATCAGCCAGCGCCAAGGTGCTGTCCCAATTAATGCCGGTTAAAATGCCATCGCGGTCAATATCTGTATAAATAATTGCAGATACGCCAGCGCCTTCGAATTTTTGTGCGAGTTCAATCACGCCAAGTGTAGAGGCCTCAGCCCAACCTTCAACTGCCACCTTGCCACCCTTGGCATCAATGCCCACAGCAATTTTGCCCGGGAATTTTTTGCATGCTTCTTTGACGAGAGCGGGATCCCGCACCGCTACCGTTCCCAAAATCACGCGGGCCAAACCCTTGTTCAGCCAGCTCTCGATGTGAGCAAGTGAGCGAATGCCGCCGCCCAATTGAACTGGATTTTTGGTCGTTTTTAAAATCGCTTCAACTGCAGCACCGTTCACAGATTGCCCCTCAAACGCACCGTTTAAATCCACGACGTGCAACCAGTTGAATCCTTGTTGTTCAAACGCCAAAGCTTGAGCCGCAGGACTTTCGTTATAGATCGTCGCCTGATTCATATCGCCGAGTTTGAGACGAACGCATTTGCCGTCTTTAAGATCAATGGCGGGGAAAAGGATCATATCGTCCTCCACCGCTTGCGGGGGAGGAAGGGGACCCGCTGCGCAGCAGTGGGGGAGGTGAGCGTGTGTGAAGTGCGTTTTGACAGCCCCTCACCTATCCCATCGCGCTGCGATGGGCCCCTTTCCTCTCCCGCTAGCGGTAGAGGACGACTCACGGCCGCCACCTCAGAAAATTCGCGATCAAGGCCAAGCCCAAGGCTTGGCTTTTCTCGGGATGAAACTGCGTGCCAACGATATTGTCATAGCCTGCCATAGCCGTCACTTCACCGCCGTAATCGGCAGTGGCGATGGTGTCTTCCGGCAGTGTGGGCTTCAAATGATAGCTGTGCACGAAATATGCGTGCAGGCCTTCATCGCCCAATAGAATTCCATCAATCAAGGCGTGCTGGCCTTCGGGGCGGATGGTGTTCCAACCCATGTGCGGGATTTTTAAATTCGGATCAGCAGGCATAATCGGCACCACATCGCCCGCAATCCAGCCAAGGCCTGGCGTTACTTCATGTTCAACACCGCGCGTGGCCATAAGTTGCATGCCAACACAAATGCCCAAAAAGGGTTTGCCTTTAACGATAACCTGATCTTGCAAAGCCGCGCGCATGCCATCAATCGCCAAGAGTCCATTGCGACAATCTTTAAATGCGCCAACGCCGGGCAGCACGATACGTTCAGCTTTTTCTAAATCTTCGGGCTTGTTGGAAACAATAATTTGCGCCTTGATTTTATTATCATGCGCGGCGCGTTCGAATGCTTTTGCAGCCGAATGCAAATTGCCAGAGCCATAATCAACAATAACAGTCTTCATCAGCCAGCCAGCGAGCCTTTAGTCGAGGGGATCACATCTATCTGACGTGGATCAATTTCAATGGCTACACGCAGCGCACGCGCCAATGCCTTGAAGCAAGACTCTGCAATGTGATGCGCATTCTCGCCATAAGCATTTTCAATATGCAGTGTGATGCCCGCATTCATCGCAAAAGCTTGAAACCATTCGCGCACCAATTCGGTATCGAACGTGCCAATTTTCTGGCGCGGGAAGTTCACTTTAAAAATCAAGAATGGGCGGCCCGACACATCAATGGCGCAACGTGTGAGCGTTTCATCCATCGGCAAATCGGCTGAGGCATAGCGGCGAATACCCTTGCGGTCGCCCAAGGCTTTGGCCACAGCTTGCCCCAAAGTAATCCCGCAATCTTCAACCGTGTGATGATCATCAATATGCAAATCGCCCTTGGCTTCGATCTTCATGTCTATCAGCGAATGCCTGGCCAGCTGTTCCATCATATGATCGAAAAAACCTACTCCGGTTTTCATGTCATAAGTGCCCGTGCCGTCGAGCGACACGGAAGCTGAAACCGAGGTTTCAGTGGTCTTACGGGAGATTGTAGCTTGGCGCATGGTTTTGCCCTTTCAGGGGGCTGGCCTTAGCAGATGCAACATAAATTGGCTACATGGCCTTTAAACTATCGTCACAAAGCCTTAGATGGTGCTTAACAGAGGAAATCCAAACATGAGTGACCCCACAAATTGGCACGGCACCACCATTCTTGGCGTGCGCAAAGGCGGCAAGATTGTGATCGCTGGCGATGGTCAAGTTAGCATGGGCCAGACGGTGATGAAGGGTAATGCCCGCAAGGTTAGGCCTTTGGGTGCAACAGGCGTGATTGCTGGATTTGCGGGAGCAACCGCTGATGCCATGACGCTGTTTGAACGGCTGGAAGGCAAGCTTGAGCAATTTCCAAATCAACTCACACGGGCTTGTGTTGAAATGGCCAAGGATTGGCGCACCGATCGATATTTACGCCGCCTCGAGGCAATGATGATTGTGGCCGACAAGAATGTGTCGTTGGTGCTGACAGGGACTGGTGATGTGTTGGAGCCTGAACATGGCGTGGTAGCGATCGGTTCAGGCGGTAACTACGCATTAGCAGCGGCGCGTGCGTTGATGGATACAGATATGGATGCAGAAGCAATTGCCAGAAAAGCGATGGCGATAGCGGCGGATATTTGTGTTTATACCAATGGAAATTTAACGGTGGAAAAATTGGATACATGACAAACTTCACGCCTCGCGAAATCGTATCGGAACTTGATCGCTATATTATCGGCCAAAATGATGCCAAGCGTGCTGTGGCTGTGGCGCTGCGCAATCGTTGGCGCAGGCAGCAGCTGACGGGCCAAATGCGTGAAGATATTATTCCGAAGAATATTTTGATGATCGGGCCAACGGGTGTTGGCAAAACCGAAATCGCGCGGCGTTTAGCGAAGCTTGCCAATGCGCCTTTCCTTAAAGTCGAAGCCACGAAATTCACCGAAGTTGGTTATGTGGGCCGCGATGTTGATCAGATGATCCGCGATCTTTTGGAAACTGGCATTGGCATGGTGAAGGCGGCGCGCAAAAAAGATGTTGAAGCACAAGCGCATATGAATGCAGAAAATCGCGTGATTGATGTGTTGGTGGGTGCTAGCGCTTCAGAAGTGACGCGCGAATCTTTCCGCAAGAAGCTCCGCTCAGGTGAACTCGATACCAAAGAAATTGAAATTCAAGTGGCCGACGCTGGCGGAATTCCAAGCTTTGATATTCCGGGCATGCCCGGTGGTTCTGCTTCAATGATCAACCTGTCAGATATGATGGGCAAGGCGTTTGGTGGTCGCACCAAGACGCGCAAAACGACGGTTGCGCAAGCCCATACGATTTTGCTGGCTGAAGAGGCTGAAAAGCTTTTAGACCAAGAGAAAGTTATCGCTGAAGCCATCGACAGTGTTGAAAACAACGGCATCGTGTTTCTTGATGAGATTGACAAGATTGCTTCACGGTCAGATCGCGGTGGTGCAGATGTTTCGAGAGAAGGTGTGCAACGTGATTTGCTGCCGCTCATCGAAGGAACCACAGTTTCAACCAAACATGGCCCGGTGAAGACAGATCATATTTTGTTTATTGCTTCGGGTGCATTTCATGTCTCGAAACCATCAGACTTATTGCCTGAGTTACAAGGGCGGTTACCTATCCGCGTGGAGCTCAAGGCATTGGGCCAAGATGAGTTTCGCCGGATTTTGACGGAGCCTGAAACCAGCTTGATCAAGCAATATAAGGCGCTGCTTGATACGGAAAAAGTGACGCTGAATTTTAGCGATGACGGAATTATCGCGATTGCGCGCATCGCCGCTGAGATTAATGGATCGATTGAAAATATTGGGGCGCGGCGTTTGCAAACGGTGATGGAGCGCATTCTTGATGATGTGAGCTTTACAGCAACCGACCGCGCTGGTGAAGCTATTGAAATTGATGAAGCTTATGTGATGGAACACGTTGGCGCGCTGGCCAAGAATGTCGATTTGAGTAAGTTTATTTTGTAGATTTAAATTGGTTTTTATCTAGTTATTTTCATTCGTCATGCCCGCGATGGCGGGCATCTGCGTTTTAAAGGTTAGAAAACAGAGATTCCCGCTTTCGCGGGAATGACGTTTTTGAAAAAATGACCGAAACTGAATCGACCGCGCCTTAGTGAGAACATTTCTCCCTTACAGTAAGGGAGGAATGTGCTGCTTTAAAGCAATTTCCCCATGGCAACAGCAGTGTCGCTCATGCGG